>CAMCQE010000037.1 GCA_945876945.1 Klebsiella pneumoniae | reverse complement strand
TCGCCACCCTCAAGGTGGGATACAACCGGGTTCACGGCTATTACATCGAGCTAGGTCGTAGCCGCGGGGACGCTGTGCCAGCCGATTATCAGCGCCGCCAAACCCTCAAAGGCGTGGAGCGCTACATCACGCCGGAACTCAAAGGCTTTGAAACACGGGTGCTGCGGGCGCACGACCAATCGCTATCGCGAGAGCGCCAGCTCTACGAGGGACTGCTACAGCAAATCGCGACCGAAACATCGGGTCTGCAGGACACCGCCGCCGCACTGGCCGAAATTGATGTGTTGGCGTGCTTTGCCGAGCGCGCTGAAAGCCTTGACTACCGGGCCCCGGAATTCACCGCGGAGGCGCAAATCGAGCTCATTCAGGGACGGCACCCGGTGGTAGAGCAACGAAGCGACGAGCCCTTCGTGGCCAACGATCTGCGCCTGAACCCGGCGCGCCGCATGCTCATCGTCACCGGCCCGAACATGGGCGGCAAATCCACCTACATGCGGCAGACCGCACTGCTTGCGGTACTCGCGCACGCCGGCAGTTTTGTGCCGGCCACCAAAGCGCTATTCGGCCCGCTGGATCGGATTTTTACGCGCATCGGGGCCTCTGACAGCGTCAGTCGCGGCCACAGTACTTTCATGATGGAAATGACCGAAACCGCCCAAATTCTGCGACAGGCCACCGCGCAGAGCCTGGTGCTGGTAGACGAAATCGGGCGTGGCACCAGTACCTTCGACGGCATGTCGCTGGCGTGGGCGGCGGCTGAACATCTCGCCAGCGTCAATCGATCATTCACGCTGTTTGCCACCCACTACTTCGAACTCACCGCGCTCGCCAAGGAAATCGCCGGCGTGGCCAATGTCCGCATGGACGCCGTGGAGCATGATGAAAAGGTGGTCTTCCTGCACGCTGTGCGCGAAGGTCCGGCCAATCAAAGTTTCGGTCTGGCCGTAGCCTTGCTCGCCGGGGTACCCCGGAGCGTGGTGTCGCGGGCGCGGGAGCGGCTCGCCTTGCTGACCGCCCACTATCTCGCGGAGTCGCCGGGTGGGCCCCAGACCGAACTGCCGCTGGCCCCGCCTGAATCGCCGGCGCTGACGCTCCTGAGGGCGACCGATCCGGACGCGCTCTCGCCACGCGAGGCACTCGACTTGCTCTACCGCTTGCGAGGACTGGCCGGCAAACCGGGCTGAAGACGCCGGATACTAAAATCGCCTGGCTCCATACGCATGCGAATGGTTCCCCTCGCGCGCTCGATGGCTATAATGCGGCCATTCCCAAACCAAAGTGCTGACCCACCATGACTTTTGTAGTGACTGAAAACTGCATCAAGTGCAAATACACCGACTGCGTTGAAGTGTGCCCAGTGGATTGCTTCCACGAAGGTTCCAACATGTTGGTGATCGATCCTGACGAATGCATCGACTGCACCCTGTGCGAGCCAGAATGCCCGGCAGAAGCCATCAAGTCGGAAGACGATCTCACCGATGCCGAACAGGTGTTTCTGTCGCTCAATGCCGAACTGGCCAAGCAGTGGCCGGTCATTAGCGAGATGAAAGACCCGCCGGCCGACCACGAAGAGTGGAAAGGCAAGCCGGGTAAACTGGAACTGCTGGAGCGCTAAAAGCGCCCCAAAAAAAAGCGCCGGCGGTCGTCCTGACCACCGGCGCCCGTTCCGCCTCGGCTCGTCCTTGAGCCCCTCGCTGAAGCGGTTCCCCGAAGGCATCAGGACTTCCCTGCCCTGAGACCTCCCGCCCGGTGTCCTTACCCGACGCCAAGCAAGATTAACTAAAACCCACCGACGGTCGAACGGACCTTTAGGTCGGATTGCGCGTTGGTCGCGCGCTCGGGAATTTATCCCGCCCATTCCTGCGCTAAATCCTCAAGCGAACGAGTCATTTGGCATGAGTAGAGAGTGGGACAAGTGGCCGTCTATACTCACGGCGCGTGTTCTCCAGCTAACGGCGCTCGCAGATGGCTCACTTTCGGCAAACTTCGCTCCTCCGGTTACTCACGTTTAGTCTGGCCGCTGGCATTTCGGGCTTTGCGAACGCAGCCGAGATGTATCGCTGGGTCGATGCAGAAGGGAAAACACATTTCGGCGACCGGGCGCCTGCGCAGAACGCGCAATCGGTCCACATTCCCCGTAGCAAGAACCCGCAAGACGGCACCGACCGCACCCAGCGCACCGAACGTCTCGTTGAACAATTTGCAAGTGAGCGCAACCAGCGAGAGACCGATCGGGCGAAGGCGCTACAAGCGGCAGAGGCTAAAAAGGCCAGATGCCGCGAGGCGCAAGACCGCGCCAGAGACACTCTGCAGGCCGGCTATCTTTACGATTACGACGAACAGGGGCGCAAGCGTGTTCTGAGCGACGCTGAGCACAAAGCCGCCAGGGTGCGCGTGCGCGAGGACGCCGAGCGCCTGTGCGATTAAGCAGCGTACTTTCGCCTATGCGGCCCTAATCACGCACGGTACTATTCTCTCAACCTTGAATCCCAGCGAGCGCGGCCTGCAATGCAAAACGCCTTTTGGAAATCCGACCGCTTTATTGGCATTGCGATATCCCTCGTCTTTCTCGTGGGCTGGTGGATCAACATTCCCCTGCTGGAGCGCCTCGAAGGCGCCACCTACGACCTCGGCGTGAGGCTCTCCTCACGCGATGCCGACTCCCGCAAAGACCAAATCGCGATCGTCGCCATCGACGACAACAGTATTCAGAACATCGGTCGCTGGCCGTGGCCGCGCGATGTGCAGGCCAATATGGTCAAAAAGCTGCACGAAGCCGGCGCGAAAACCATTGCCTCCACCATTTTTTATTCGGAAGCGCAGGTCGATCCGGGGCTGAAATGGATCAACCAGTTGCGCGAACAGCTCAGCCCCGCAACCGTTTCGGGCGCCGCTGGGGACGTCAATCAAACGCTTAACGCGGCAGTCGCCGCGCTCGATACCGACGGCATCCTGGGCCAAACCTTGCAGGATTCAGGCAATGCGGTGCTCGGCATGCAATTTGAACCTGGCGAGGTTATTGGCAATCCGGACCAGCCCTTGCCGGACTATGTTTCGCGGTACGCCATACCGCTGGAAAACATCAGCGACCCGGCGGGCACTAATGAAATCTTCCCGCTAACGACCATCAAAGCCGTGCCGCCCGTGCGCCCTATCGGGAGCGCGGCGTCGGGTTTGGGTTCGCTGATTAATCCCATTGAAAGCGACGGCACCCTGCGGCGCGAGCCGCTGGTGGTGCGCTATTACGATCAATACTTTCCGTCGCTGGCCTTGGCTACCGCCGCGAAAAGTCTGAATCTTGGCGTGAAGGACATCCGTGTGGCACGCGGGGAATCGGTGCAACTGGGCGGCCTGACAATCAAAACCGACTCCGGGTCGTTCATGAACACGTTCTATTACGGCGAATCCGGTGGTCGCCCACCGTTCCCGGTGTACTCGTTCTACAACGTGATGCAGGGCGAGACCGCGATGGATAACTTCAAGGGCAAAGTGGTGCTGCTCGGCGCCACCGCCTTTGGTGTGGGCTCCGACCTGCACACGCCGATGGGCGATGCCAAAGGCCCGGTGCTGATCCTTGCGCATCAAATTGCGAGCATCCTTAACCAGCACTTTTTCATCGAACCTGTGTGGGCGTTCTGGGCAGAACTAGGCGCCCTGTTAGCCGTCGCTGGCTACCTCACCGTGCTGTTGCCCAAACTTAAGGCGGGTCCGGGCGCGCTCACCAGCGCAGGCGTTTTTGTGCTGCTGCTGGTGACCGAACTCGGGGTCATGGTTTCCGCTGCCAGCTGGATCAAGCTGGTCACTGCCGCCGCCATGTTGGGTGTTGGTCACCTGCTGTTGACCACCAAACGCTATCTGGCAACCGAGCGCGGCGCCGCCGACAGCGACCTCAAAGCGGCACTTTCGAACCGCCAGCTGGCGCTGCAGTTCCAGCAAAAGGGCGAGTTGGACAACGCCTTTGAATATTTCCGCCGCTGCCCGGTGGATGACGAAGTACTGGAATCCCTGTACGCGCTCGCCACCGATTTTCAGGTCAAGCGCAAGCCTGAAAAGGCCATGCTGGTCTACGAATACATGCACTCGAAGAACCCCAAGTTCCGGGACATTCAGAGCAAGATCAATCAGGCCCGCCACATGATGGACACTCAGATGCTCTATCCCAGCGGCCGCCCGCCGGGTGCTGGGCCGGGCGGCACCGCTATTCTCACTGCCGGCGCGGGCATGCCGCAGACCATGCTGGGGCGCTATGCGGTGGAGCGCGAACTCGGCAAAGGCGCGATGGGCGTGGTGTATCTGGGTAAAGACCCCAAGATCAATCGCGTTGTGGCGATCAAGACCATGGCGCTATCACAGGAATTTGAAGCCGACGAGCTTGATGAAGTGAAGCAACGCTTCTTCCGCGAAGCCGAAACTGCGGGCCGCCTGCAACATCCGAATATCGTCACCATCTACGACGCGGGCGAGGAACACGATCTGGCCTATATCGCCATGGAGTTCCTCGAGGGCCACGACCTCGCTCGCTATACCAAAGTCGACACCCTGCTGCCCTTGCCCATCGTGCTGGGGATCATTTTCAAGGCCGCGCTGGCGCTTGATTACGCGCACAAGGCGAACGTCGTTCATCGCGACATCAAGCCGGCCAACATCATGTATGAGCCGACCAAGAAAACGGTCAAGCTGACCGACTTCGGTATCGCCCGCATCACTGATTCCAGCAAAACCAAGACCGGCATGGTGTTGGGAACGCCCTCTTACATGTCGCCCGAGCAATTGTCTGGCAAGAAGGTCGATGGCCGCTCAGACCTGTTCTCGCTCGGGGTGATGCTCTACCAGATGGTGATCGGAAAGCTGCCCTTCCAGGGCGAATCCATGGCGACCCTGATGTACAAGATTGCCAACGAACCGCATCAAGACATCGCGCTCATCAGACCTGAACTGGCGGCCCAGCGTCCCTGTCTGTCCGAGATCATCAACAAGGCCTTACAGAAAGACGTCAACCTGCGGTACCAGACCGGGGCCGAAATGGCCCGTGACGTTCAAAACTGTGCCAAACAGGTCAACGCTTAAGCGTCGATCACCCGGGAGACCACCCAATGGCACGGACAGCGGAATTTGCAAACGTCTCCCACCCTGGCCTTAAGCGCGCCCACAACGAAGACAGTTCACTGACCGATGCAGGCTTAGGTCTAGCGTTGGTGGCCGACGGCATGGGTGGCTATAAATCGGGTGAAGTAGCCAGCGCCATCGCAGCGAAAGCCGTGCTTGACGGTATTCGCGAAACGCTCGGCAAGCGGCGAGGATTACAACGCGAGGCCACTGCAAGCCCTGCTGGCGTGTCGATCGAAGCGGGGATGCTTCGCGACACCATTGAGCGTGCCAACACGCGAATTTTCGACACAGCCCATGCGCTCCCGCAATGTCAGGGTATGGGCACCACGATTGTGGCAGCCCTCTTTAGTGGGACGCGAGTCACACTTGCGCATGTTGGCGATTCCAGAATCTACAGATTCCGTGATAAGCAGTTGTCTCAGATCACCAACGATCATTCGCTGATTCAGGAAATGATTGATCGCGGGTTTTATTCGCCGGAGGAAGCCAAGGCGAACACGCCCAAAAATTTGGTGACCCGGGCATTGGGGATAGACCCTCACGTTCAGGTGGATGTGCAGGAGCATGAGCTAGTTAACGGCGATATTTTCTTGCTCTGTTCGGACGGCCTGAATGATATGGTCACAGATGAGGAAATTAGCTTAACCCTCGGTAAATATGGTGCTAACCTCTTTGCCACTGCGGAAGAACTGGTCCGCTTGGCCAATCAAGGTGGGGGCAAGGATAACGTCACCGTCGTCCTTGCCAGAGCGCCGACCGCGAAAAAAAATCCGCTGAGCGGGCTATTCCGCAAGGTAAAAGATCTTTTTAAAAAGGGCTGACAGGACAGGACTATGGGCAAGCTTGTACTCAGCCTGAACGGCATGTCGCAGGGCGAATTCCAGCTCCGCAAAGAGCGCATGACGATTGGCCGCAAGCCCGATAACGATATCCAAATCGACAATCTGGCGGTGAGCGGCAAACATGCGCTAATCATCACCATTCTTGACGATTCATTTCTGGAAGACCTTGGTAGCACCAACGGCACCTACGTCAACGGCAAACTCATCAAGAAGCACGCCCTGCGCGACGGCGATATCGTTGGCATTGGCAAGCATGAGCTCAAGTACATCAATGAGCATGCAACGGCCGACGACGAAGAGTTTGAAAAGACCATGATCATCCGGCCCGGCTCGGCGAGTGCCGCTGTAGCCGCGGCCAAAGCCGCCGAGAGTGCGCCCGCTGAACCGCCTCCGGCGCCCAGACCAAGCATCTCGCCCGCGCCGGTCGTACCGGTATCGGATCAGCCTGCCACCAACGCTGGCCTTCCGCTTGGCAAACTCGAAGTGCTCAACGGCCCCATCGCGGGCAAGCAGCTAGAGCTGACCAAAGCGCTGATCACGCTCGGCAAGCCAGGGGTTCAGGTAGCGGTGATTTCGCGCCGCCCGCAGGGTTATTTCCTGACTCACATTGAAGGCGACGGCAAGTCGATGAACTTCCCGATCGTCAACGGCAATCCGATTGGGGCGCAGGCTTACGCCTTACGCACCGGCGATGTCATTGAACTCGCCGGCATCAAGATGACCTTCTCGCTGATCGGCTGACCAAACATCTGCGCTGATGCGCCGGTCAAGGCGCCAGCGCATCCCAGTTATTTTGAAGTGTGTGTGTAGACACCATCCCAATCGCGAGGTGGTGGCGAGGTTCTGAAGGCTGCAATTCGCTCCGCGTAGAGCCGATACGGCTGAGGTGACCTGGACGTCCGCGCCAGATTCAAAAAGTTCATTTCGGCCATATCCCATTCCTGCGCACGGTAGCGCTTCAGCGCCTCGCGGAGCAGTTTGAGCTCATCCTTCCATTTGCCATCCAGCGTTTCCCGCAGCCCCAGCGGCTCGTAAATGGTGATGGGTTGTTCCTTGCCCTTCACCTTCACGCGGTCGATTTCCCGATAGGCATATTCCGGCACCGCATCGCGGGTGCTTTCGCTGACCAGAATTTCTACCCCATAGCTTTTAGTAAGACTTTCAAGCCGCGAGCCAAGATTGACGGCGTCCCCGAGCACCGTATAGGCCATCCGGAATTCAGAACCCATGTTGCCAACGCTCATAGGCCCACTATTGATGCCGATGCCGATCTGGAGCGACGGCCAGCCGCGGCTGGTAAAGATGCGATTGACCTCGGCGACGCGCGCCAGCATCTCCATACCGGCGCGGACCGCGTGTACGGCGTGCGCATCGTCGGCGATAGGCGCGCCCCAGAAGGCCATAATGGCGTCGCCCATGTATTTATCGATGGTGCCACGCTGTTCGTGAATCACACGCGTCATTGGCGTCAGAAACTGGTTCATCAGGTCGGCCAGTTCTTTGGGCGGCAGGCCCTCCGAGATCGTGGTGAAGCCCCGCACGTCGGAGAACAGCACCGACAGCTCCCGGCTCTCGGCCGCCAGCGAATAGGCCGCAGGATCACGTGACATTTCATCCACCAGTTCGGGTGGGATGTATTGGCCAAAGAGGCCCGTAATCTGCCGCTTGCCTCTGGTTTCAACAAAATATCCGTAAGACATGTTCAGCATGAACATTGCGGTGAGCATCAACAGCCCCGAGGCCAAGGGCAACACAAAGGACGCCGCGGACCAGGCCAACAGATTGATGCCGATGTAGAGCAGCAGCATCGCGCCAGTCAAAATGATCGACGCGAGCGGGGAGAGAATGCCGGCCGCGAGCGCAAACACCACGCCGAACAGCACCAGCAACACCACCTCGGCTCCCAGGGTGTACTCAGGCAATTGTTTAATTGTGCCGTCCAGAATGCCCGCAATCAGGTTGGCGTGAACCTCGACCCCGGGATAGGCCTCGCCGACCGGCGTGGCCCGCAAATCGAGAAGTCCCGGTGCAGTGGTGCCCACCAGCACGACCGCGCCTTTGAGCAATTGCGGATCGGTACGCCCGTTGAGTACATCGGTGGCAGATACATAGTTGAAGCTGAAGCGCCGTCCGCGATAGGGCACCAAGGCCTGTACGTAGCGATCGACAGGGACGCCAGCGGCGCCGATTTTCAGCCACTCCAGACCTTGATATCCCCGGCCCCCGAACAGGGGCTCACCAAAGCGTGGGACGACTTCATTCGCCGCCCCCATTGCACGCCGCGCCATTTCCAGCGAGAGCGATCCGTAATAGGCCCCGTCGTGTTCGATTAACATCGGTACCCTTCGAACCACGCCGTCGGGATCGGGCACTGGGTTGAAGTGTCCCGCACCGTTCGCCTTCTCTTGCAGCACCCGGAGATTGGCGCCGAATCCGAAGGCGCGCCGAAAAGCGACGTTTTTACCCGTAAAGGTGCCCTTCACGAAAGTAGGCTCTGGCAAGGTTCCGATTTCTGCGGCCGCCGCCGGGTCGGCCGAGAAACTGAAGTAGTAGCCCATCACCACGGGATAGCCGGCGATGGCGTCCGCAAGCTGCTGGTCATACGCGAGACGGGGGCGAGCTTTGTCCAGCGAGCGTTGAAAAGCCGTGTCGCCGCTCAGTTCTCCTTTGGCGAGTCCTTCCAGTTCCAATAAACCCGAACTGGAATCAGGTTCGGCAAAGACGACGTCGAAGCCCAGCAAGCCAATTTTGTAGCGGTCGAACAGTGAATGAACCAGCGCGGCGACTTTGTTCCGCCCCCAGGGCCAACGTCCTTCTGCCGTCAGGCTTTTCTCATCGAGATCAACGATCACGATCCGGCTGTCGACCGTCCCCGGCATCGTCAACATCAGGCGCTGGTCGTAGAGCATGTTTTCCATGCGATCGAGAGCACCTACTCTCACCCAATTCGCGGCGTGCGCAACGAATAGCAATAACACGAGCAGGCTCAGGCCAATGCGAACCCTGGCCTCGGTAATCCGTTGCAGCAGTTTCTGCATGTTCGCTCCTTGGCGAGTTGCTTCCAGCTCAGACCTTTGATGGCCATGAAAAGCCTGAACGGCTCGCGGCCACCTAACCGTTATTGACCAGACGGAATCTCGGTCAAAAATGAGAACACCTTGTCGAGCCTGGCCAGCGCCAGCACGCCTGAGACGGGTTCGCTGACGGCCAGCAACCCGAACTTGAGCGATTTTTTTCTGGCCGCCTGATGCGCCTCTACCAGCGCCGCGATCCCGGAACTGTCGATATAGGTCACGCCCGACATGTCGGCCAAGGTGGGATGCCCTGCGGCCAGGGGTTCCAGCAGGGCGCGTCGAACTTCCTGGGATCTGGAAAGATCTATTTCGCCGTTCAGGACGACGACAGAAAAACCGTTCTGGTTAACAAGTTTGATCGACATAAGGGCTCGTGAGCTCATCGCATCAGGCGTCAACGACCAGGCGTTTGTGCATGCGCAGAATATTGCCTGTGCCCTCGGCCAAGTTGGCGTACTCGCACCGATCCATGACGGCCCGGATAAAATGTGTTCCCAAGCCACCTGGCCGTAAGTCTTCCAGCGCCCGAGGGCGGATGGTGTCGGCGGCTATCGGCGGCGCAAAATCGAGCAAAGCGATTTCCAGAAACGCGCCCACCTGCCGCATCTTGAGCACAATCTCCCCCGCCACGTCGCCCTTGTAGGCGTGCTGCATCACGTTCATGCAGGCCTCGTTCACCGCCATCACCACATCAGCCACCCAGCCGCTATCTGCGGTCAACTGCGCAGCCGCAGTCCGCACGCGCTGACGCACGGTCGACAGCCAGCTGGGGTCGGCAACAAATGTGATCTCTAGCAGAAGGGGTTCCATCATGGACAAACAACAGCTCCTCGCCGCAGCGAAAGGAATCGTGGATTAGGGGGAACGATAAACGCTGCACCAGCCCCTGACCATACCGGGCTCATTCAGGCCGGACCCAACTGACGCAGCGCCCGAAGGTAAGCCTGCTCGTCCGGCAGGCGTCCAGCCGATTGCGCATGCCAGAGTTCGGCTGCCAGACATTCAATCATCTGATGTTCGACCTCATGCGGATGCGGAGATTGGGCAAGCAAATCCGCATGAATCTGGCACACCCCGGCTGGCCGATCGGCGGCCAGTTGCTCCCGCAGGGCGATGTGCAATCCCATGTGCAAAAACGGATTGTGTTCGGGATCATCGCGGCCGAAGTCCCGCTTGATCAGATGCGGCACGTCGCTGAGGACCTCATGGTATTCGGGGTGCAGCCCAATCACATCGGCCACGATGCGCTCCATGCCCGCCAGCGCCTCACCGCTGGTGGCTTTGGACCATACCTCGAAGAAAAATCGGCGCGTGCTTTCGCGGGATTCGAACATCATGAGGGGGTCTTCATCGGCAATCGCTTGGGCATTCGGGGTTTTTCCGACCACTCACAGAAATCCGCGACGGGGCATTGGCCGCACTTCGGCGAACGCGCCGTGCACGTGTAGCGGCCATGCAGAATCAGCCAGTGATGCGCGTGTTCGAGATAACGCGGTGGGATAACGGCTAGCAATCCGCGCTCAACCGCTAGCGGCGTTTTGCCGGGCGCAAGCCCGGTGCGATTCGACACCCTGAAGATATGCGTATCAACGGCCATGGTGGGTTCGCCAAACGCGACGTTAAGCACCACATTGGCGGTCTTTCGCCCAACGCCGGGCAGGGCTTCCAGCGCCGCCCGCTCACGCGGCACGGCGCCCGCGTGCTGCATCACCAGCGCCTCGCAGGTCGCCATGATGTTGTGCGCCTTGGCGTTGAACAGCCCGATGGTCTTGATGTACTGCTTCAGGCCTGCTTCACCGAGCTTGAGGATGGCCTGCGGCGTGTTCGCCACAGGGTAAAGTTTTGCAGTGGCCTTGTTCACGCCCACGTCGGTGGCCTGCGCGGACAGAATCACGGCTATCAGCAACTCGAACGGCGACTGATAAACAAGCTCCGTCTCGGGCGCCGGATTAAGCGCCGCCAAGCGCTTGAAAAAGGCCCCGGCTCGACGCGCGTTCATGCGGGGTTCTCCGCTCGTCGCTGCCTGGCGCGCGCCATGACGGCGGCGAGTTCGTCGCGCGCGGTGCTGGTATCCACTGGCGGTGCGACATAGTCCTGTTCAATCCGGGGACCCGCCGCCAGCCGTGCATGGCGACGCGAGGTTCGTGCCTGCGATTGGACGGCCAGCGTCTCCTGCCAGCGGCTGGCCGTCAGCATCGCCTTGCCCTGGATGAAGTAGGCCGTCAGGGGAATAACTTCTCCACAGATTCGTGCGCAATCTCCGCACTCGGTGCAGCGCTCAAGCCCCAGCGTCGCGGCTTGCTGGACATCGGCCAATGACAAAACCTGCGCCAGCGACGCGGGCGCGAGTGCACTAGGACAAACCGTCGCGCAATCTCCGCAGGCCGTACAGGCGGCGATATCGGCGCCTTCTCGGGCGGCAATCGCGGCCGGGCTGTCCGCCAGAGGCCAGACAGATTCGATTGGTGCAGGACTGAGCTCAATGCAATCAACGGGACATGGCGGCAGGCACAGCCCACAGCCCGTACACGCCTCCGTGATCACGGTATGCAGCTGCTTGGCCGCACCAACAATGGCATCGACGGGACAAGGGGCGATGCACTTGGTGCATCCAATACATTCGGCTTCACGAATCACGGCTAGCAGCGGGGCTGGCAGCGCGGTGGCGGTGACTGCATTCGCCAGCGCGGGCAGCGGACGGTCCAGCAACACGCTCAGTCGCCGCGCCAGCAGCGCGCCGCCGGGCGTGCATGCATCGACCGGCGCGGCGCCGCCATCCAAGGCCTCGGCAAAAGGGCGGCAACCCGGATATTGGCAGGCGCCGCACTGCGTCTGCGGCAGCAAGCCGAGGATCGACTCAAGGCGGGTGGCGAGCGCGTCGGCAACGGCCACGGTTCCGCTGTCCTCGTCGCTGGCGCCTACTTGGCGCGCATGCCGGGCTGAGCGCCGTCGTCGGCATCCAGCAGAAAAATGCCGCTGTCGGCGTGACTCGCGGCGAGCACCATGCCTTCAGACAGGCCGAAACGCATCTTGCGCGGCGCGAGATTGGCCACCATCACCACCATTCTGCCGGTCAGCGCTTCCGGCGAATAAGCAGCCTTGATGCCGGCGAACACCGTGCGTTGTCCCAGTTCGCCCACATCCAGTTGCAATTGAACGAGTTTGTCGGCGCCTTCGACCGGCAGGGCCTGCACCACGCGGGCGATCCGCAGGTCGACCTTGGCGAATTCATCAATGCTGATCGTGGGCGTTGCCGACTCAGCGCTCGGCGCGGCCGCAGGGGCCGGCGTAACAGGGGCGGCGACCGTCGTCGGCGCAGTTGAATTCTTGCTGGCTTCCACCATGGCCTCCACCTTGGCTTTTTCAATGCGATTCATGAGCGGCGTGAAAGCATCGATTTCACAACCGCCAAACGGTGCCTCAAGTGAGGCCCAACTTAACGCGCCACAACGCAGGAAGCGCTCGGCGTTTTCGACCAGCGCTGGCACCACCGGTTTGAGATAAATCATGAGCAGACGAAACGCGCGCAGACCGGTGCCGCACACACGGGCGAGGTCGTTACGCGCCGCAGGGTCTTTGGCCATCACCCACGGTTTGCGCCGGTCAATGTACTGATTGACGAGGTCTGCCAGCAGCATCACCTCCCGCATGGCGCGGGAAAAATCGCGAGCCTCGAAGCTCTGGGCAATATCGTCTGCGGAATGCTTCAGGCGCGCGATCAGGGCGGGCTCATCGTCCTCGGCGGCAAGTTGGCCGGCGAAGTCGCGCGTCACAAACGCCGCGCAACGGCTCCCGATATTCACCACCTTGCCCACCAAATCGGAGTTCACTCGCGCCTGAAAATCTTCCAGGTTGAGATCGATGTCGTCGATCGCCGGCCCCAGTTTCGCTGCGAAGTAGTAGCGCAGGCATTCGGGGTTGAGGTGATCGAGATAGGTTCGCGCGGTGATAAAGGTGCCGCGGGATTTCGACATCTTCTGGCCATCAACGGTCAGAAATCCGTGCACAAAGACGTTGGTCGGCAGACGCAAATTGGCACCGTGGAGCATGGCCGGCCAAAACAGCGTATGGAAGTACATGATGTCCTTGCCGATGAAGTGATACATCTCGGCGGTACTGTCCGGCTGTACAAAGGCGTCGAAATCGAGATTAAGGCGGTCGCAAAGATTACGGAAGCTCGCCAGATAGCCAATCGGCGCATCCAGCCACACGTAGAAAAACTTGCCCGGATAGCCCGGGATTTCAAAGCCGAAGTAGGGGGCGTCTCGCGAAATATCCCAATCCTGCAGGCCGGCTTCAAACCACTCCTGAAGTTTATTGACCACGCCCGACTGCAAATCGTTGCGTTCGAGCCAGCCCCGCAGCATGTCCTCGAAATGGTTCAACTGGAAGAACACGTGCTCGCTCTCGCGCAACTCCGGTGCCACGCCGCTCAAGGCTGAGACCGCGTCGATCAAATCAGTGGGCGCATAGGTGGCGCCGCAGTGCTCGCAGCTGTCGCCATACTGATCGGGCGTTGCACAACGCGGGCATTTGCCGCGAATAAAGCGGTCGGGCAGAAACATCTGCTTGACCGGGTCATAGGCTTGTCGAATCGAGCGCACGGTGGTGTGGCCGGCGTCCCGCAGGCGCTCGTAAATCATGGCCGAAATGGCCTTGTTTTCCGGCGAATGCGTGCTGTGATAGTTGTCAAAGCCGACATTGAAGCCGGCGAAGTCGGCGCGATGACTCTCCCACACGCGCGCGATGAGCGCCTCGGGCGTTACGCCTTCCTGTTCGGCGCGGAGCATGATGGGCGTGCCGTGCGCATCGTCCGCGCACACATACCAGCATTCATGGCCGCGCATCTTCTGGAAGCGCACCCACATATCGGTCTGGATGTATTCCACCAGATGCCCAATGTGGATGGGCCCATTGGCATAGGGCAAGGCGCTGGTAACGAGAATACGGCGTTGAGAGCTCATGCGTGCGGCGTCAGGAAGAATCTGAAAAAGGGGATTTCGGTGCCAGCCCGTCGACGTCGACGAGGCTACCCGCGAGTCAGCAAAGGTAGCACCATTGTCCAAACGGTGTCATGACGGGAACACCGCATCCTTCCTGTACAATCCGCCATCCCCGATCCGAGGACTCGCTGACCATGGCCTTAAGCAAAGCCGATATCGAACAGGCGCTGATGCGCGATACAGACCCCTACCTTGGCTGCGACGTTGTCAGTGCCGGGATGGTCAAAGGCATAGAAATCACGCCAGATGCCCTGAACATCACCCTCGAGGCGGGCTTTCCCATCGCGCGCTACGGCAGCGAACTCACCGCCCGCCTCGGCGCGGTACTGGCGAGCCTGCCCGGCGCACCGCCGGCGCGCTTCGAACTGTCGGCGAAAATTGTCACCCATGCGGTGCAAAAAGCAGTTAAGCCACTGGCGGGCGTGCGCAACACGATTGCGGTGGCCTCCGGCAAAGGCGGCGTCGGGAAATCAACGACCGCCGTCAATCTGGCGCTCGCCTTACGCGACGAAGGCGCAACCGTAGGCCTGCTGGACGCCGACATCTATGGGCCCAGCCAGCCCCGCATGCTGGGTGCGCTGGGTCGACCAGATTCTCGCGACGGCAAGTCGATGGAACCCAAACTCAGCTACGGCATTCAATCGATCTCGATTGGTCATCTGGTCGAAGAGGACACCCCGATGATCTGGCGCGGTCCGATGGCGACCAGCGCGCTTGAACAACTCCTTCGTGAAACCAACTGGCACGACCTCGACTATCTCGTCATCGACCTGCCGCCGGGCACTGGCGATATCCAGCTCACGCTCTGCCAGCGCATTCCGGTCAGCGGCGCACTGATCGTCACCACCCCGCAGGATATTGCCCTGCTGGATGCCCGCAAAGGCTTGCGCATGTTCGAAAAGGTGGACGTGCCGGTGCTCGGCATCATCGAAAACATGAGCCTGCACACCTGCTCCTCCTGCGGGCATGTGGAACACATCTTCGGCGCGGGTGGCGGGGCCTCGATGGCCGCTCAGTATGGTGTTGATCTGCTCGGCGAACTGCCGCTCGATATCCGGATCCGCGAAGGCGTGGATAGCGGCAAGCCCACGGTGGCCACGATGCCCGATGCCCCGTCTACCGAAATTTACCGTCAGGTGGCGCGACGGGTAGGGGCCAAACTGGCGCTGCGGGCGCGCGACTATTCCAGCCGCTTCCCCAACATTGTGATTCAGAACACCTGAGCCCAGGGAGACCACACCATGCCGATCAAGGCAGACAGCTGGATTCGACACATGGCCGAAAAGCACGGCCTGATCGACCCCTTCGAGCCCGGTCAGGTGCGGGAGGTGAACGGAGAACGGATCATTTCCTACGGGACCTCGAGCTACGGCTATGACCTGCGCTGCGCGCCTGAATTCAAGGTCTTCACCAATGTGTATTCGGCGGTCGTTGATCCGAAGAATTTTGACCCCACGAGCTTCGTGGATATCAATTCCGAGGTCTGCATCATCCCGCCGAACTCATTTGCGCTGGCGCGCACGGTGGAATACTTCCGAATCCCACGGAACATCCTCACCATCTGCCTCGGCAAATCGACCTACGCCCGCTGCGGGATCATCGTCAACGTCACGCCGCTGGAACCTGAATGGGAAGGCCACGTGACGCTGGAGTTCTCCAACACCACCCCGCTACCGGCCAAGATCTACGCCAATGAAGGTGTGGCGCAGGTGCTGTTTCTGGAATCCGATCAGCCTTGTGAAGTGTCCTACCGGGACCGGGGCGGAAAATATCAGGGGCAAACGGGCGTTACCTTGCCGCGCGCCTGATACCGGATCAGGGTTTGCTGAGGCGAAAGCACCAAACCCCCGGCGGCGCTTCGCTCACCTCGCAAGGAAAGCCTTCGATCTGCGCAAAAGCGCGGATATCGAGCACGCTGTCCGGATCCGTCACCAGAACCGTCACGCTCGCGCCCACGGCTGCCACCGCCATCGCCTTGCGGGTTTTCAGCAGCGGGATGGGGCAGTTAAGACCCCGCACATCGACCGTGACGCTTGCCAAGCCCCCGCTCATTACTCGCGGGGTTTAAGCGTCAGGGCGACCGAATTAATGCAGTACCGCTGACCGGTCGGCGGCGGGCCATCCGGGAACACATGCCCCAGATGCGCATCACAGCGCGCGCAGAGCACCTCGGTACGGATCATGCCGTGGCTCCGGTCGGTGTGGGTGGCAATATTGTCTTCGACCGCCATCTCCCAGAAGCTCGGCCATCCGGAACCCGAATCGAATTTGGTCCTGGAATCAAACAGCTCGGCGCCACAGCAAACACAGAGATATTGCCCATCAATCTTGCAGTCGGTTAAGGCGCCGGCAAACGGACGCTCGGTCCCGTGCTGACGGCAGACGGCGAACTGTTCCGGGGTCAACTGGCTGCGCCACTCGGCTTCGGTTTTCTCAATTTTCGACATGAATCCATGCTCCATCAGTTACGGTGGGGTCGCCGTGATTCGGCGGCTGCGGCGAGCATATCACCGGGATCGCTCGCCTGAGTTGCTGGCCGTGCAGCGCCTTTGGCTTGGTCTCGGCCGCTGGGCTAAGATGCAGCGCATCTCCCAGTAATCCTATCGGACGGCCGCTTACATCATGATCGAAATTCCGAACTATTCCCGCCGCGCCAGCGTCGGCGTACGCGTTGGACCGATTACCATCGGCGGAAACCACCCGGTGGTGGTGCAATCCATGACCAACACCGACACCGCTGATGCGGCCAGCACCGTCAAACAGGTGCAGCAGCTTGCCGCGGCGGGCTCCGAACTGGTCAGAATCACCGTCAATACCGAGGAGGCCGCAGCGCAGGTCGGACGCATTCGGGGCATGCTCGATACGCTCGGCTGTCGCGTGCCGCTGATTGGCGACTTTCACTACAACGGCCATCTCCTGCTCACCAAGTATCCCGATTGTGCCGAGGCGCTCGCCAAGTACCGCATCAATCCAGGCAACGTGGGCTTCGGTCGCAAGCGCGACGGCCAGTTCTCGACCATGATCGAGGTGGCGATCAAGTACAACAAACCGGTTCGCATTGGCGTGAACTGGGGCAGCCTTGACGAGTCCCTTGTGGTCTCGATGATGGACGAGAACGCCAAATCGCCCAATCCCCGCTCCGCCGCAGAAATCACCCGCGAAGCGCTGATTCAGTCGGCGCTGATGAGCGCGGCCCGCGCCGAAGAACTCGGCATGCGACGCGACCAAATCGTGTTGAGCTGCAAGGTCAGTGGCGTGCAAGACCTCATCGGGGTCTACCGCGAACTCGCCCACCGTTGCGACTACGCGCTGCATCTGGGCCTGACCGAGGCTGGCATGGGTTCCAAAGGCATTGTGGCTTCTACGGCCAGCATGGGTTACCTGCTTCAGGGCGGGATAGGCGACACGATTCGGGTCTCGCTGACGCCCGAGCCGGGCGGCGATCGCAGCAAAGAGGTGGTCGTCGCGCAGGAGATTCTGCAGACCATGGGCCTGCGCGCGTTTACGCCGCTGGTCACCGCCTGCCCTGGCTGCGGCCGCACGACCAGCACGGTGTTTCAGGAACTGGCCGAAGACATTCAAGCCTACGTTCGCACCCAGATGCCGATTTGGAAAAACACCTACCCCGGCGTTGAAGAAATGACGCTGGCAGTGATGGGCTGTGTGGTGAACGGTCCAGGTGAAAGCAAACACGCCAATATCGGCATTAGCCTGCCCGGCACCGGAGAAGCGCCGGCCGCACCGGTCTTTGTGGACGGCGAAAAATTCACGACGCTTCGAGGCGACCGCATCGCCGAAGAGTTCAAAGAACTGCTCAACAACTACGTGGTGTCGCACTACGGTCAGGGCGGCAGCCCTGCGAGCGCAGACTGAAGTGACGCTGTTCTCTCGCGCCGCGGAAGCCTAGGCATGCGTCTGCACATTCTGGGCATCTGCGGCACGTTCATGGCCGGTCTGGCGGTGCTGGCACGCGAACTGGGCCATGAGGTCAGCGGCTCGGACGCGCAGGTATACCCGCCGATGAGCGACTTTTTGCGGGATACCGGGATCGCGCTCACCGAAGGCTGGGATGCGCGCGCGCTCGACGTCCAACCCGACATGGTGGTGATCGGTAATGCCCTCAGCCGTGGCAACCCACTGGTGGAGGCGGTGCTGGACTCGGGGATTCCGTATACCTCGGGCGCCCAGTGGGTGTCGGAGCATGTCCTCCGTGGACGCCGGGTGATTGCAGTCGCCGGCACCCATGGCAAAACGACCACGACCAGCCTCATCGCCTGGCTCCTTGAGGCCACCGGGCGCTCTCCCGGCTATCTCATCGGTGGCATCCCGGGCAATTTTTCCGCGCCGGCGCGCTTGGGCAGTGGCGAATGGTTCGTGATTGAAGCCGACGAATACGACACGGCGTTCTTCGACAAACGCTCGAAGTTTGTCCATTACCGGCCCGAAGTGGCATTGCTCAACAATCTGGAATTCGACCACGCCGACATCTTCCCGGATCTGGACGCCATCAAGGTGCAGTTCCGGCACTTGTTACGGATTGTGCCCCGACGCGGCACTGTGCTCTGGAATGCCGACGAACCTGCGCTGGCGGAGGTGATCGCTGGCGGATGCTGGTCCCCACAGCAGACCTTCGGCAGTCACCAAGCGGACTGGACCATTGCGAGTCAGGCGAGCGGCTATTCACTCACCGCCCCGGATGGTGCGAAGCATCCACTCGATACCGCGCTGCACGGCCGTCACAACGCGTTCAACGCCGCGGCCGCGATCGCCGCTGTCACCACGACGGGCGTTGAGCTCACTGCCACGCTGTCGGCCCTTAAATCATTCCGAGGCGTGAAGCGACGACTCGAACTCCTCGGCACGGTCGCTGGCATCAGCGTGTTCGATGATTTCGCCCATCATCCGACCGCGATTGCGGCCACCGTGGCGGCGCTGCGGGAAAGCGCGCCGGAACGGCGCTGCGTCGCGGTACTGGAACTCCGTTCCAACAGCATGCGCAGCGGCGCCCATCGCGAGGGTTTGGCCGGTGCCTTGAATGAGGCGGATTGCGTGTTCTTGCTGGCGCCGGAAACACTGTCCTGGGATGTGGAAGAAACGTTTTCTCCGCTTGGGGATAGGTGTCTGCGCTTTAGCCGGACGGATGAGCTACTCGCCGGAGTGCTCGAAGCAGCACGAGCGGGCGATCAAGTATTGATTATGAGCAACGGCGGCTTCGACGGTTTGCACGTCCGCTTGTTGAGCGGACTTGCAGACCGGGAGCAAGCAGGCCCATGAGTCATGTCGAGCAACAAGATCTACCGCTGTTCCCCCTGCGCACGGTGCTCTACCCCGGCGGGGAACTGTCACTCAGAATCTTCGAACCGCGCTATATCGAACTCGTGACCCAGTCCATTCGTAACGGACAAGGATTCGGGATCTGCCCGATCCTGAACGGTAATGAAGCCGGCACGCCGGCCACTACTTACGACGTGGGCACCTTGGCCACCATCACTGACTGGGATCAGGGCAAAGATGGCTTGCTTTCCATCGTGGTTGAAGGGTCTCGACGCTTTCATCTGCACGGTCGGCGTATCAATGAGCGCGGCCTGCAGGTCGGCAGCGTCAGCTGGTTTGAAGCATCCGGCAAATTCACGCTGGACTCCCGCCATCAGTACCTCTCGGAGCTGTTACACGGCTTGAGTGAATTGGTGCCGATTGCCCCAACCCAATCCGGAAACCAGCTCAGCGCAGCAGAGTCGCTGGTCTACCGATTGACCGAGCGCCTGCCGCTCGCCCTGGAACAGCAAACGGCGCTCCTGAAACTCCCCTCGCTTGCCGCTCAACTCGAGTTCTGCGAGGAGCGGGTGGCCCACCTCATCAAGCAATCGAACACCAAACTTCATTGACCGCACTCAGCTGCCCGGAACCGGGCAGTGCCGGAACGCTTTCATAGCGGTTGAAGCCCCCACGCGCTTGTGCGATTTTAGCCAGACGCTGGGAAGCCCTCCCCTCCTGTTCCGGGCCAATGCTCAAAACAATAATTATCACGGCGACCATCGCCGCCATGTGGACTAACGCGTCCGCCCTGCCCACCCGTCAGTCGAACTCACCAAGTTCGAACCCGGAGTACTGGTGGCTGTGCCCGGTCGACCGCAGTCTTCCCAGTCGCCCCGAATATAGCGACCCTGATGCCGATCCAGAATCAGCAGAAATCCGGGCAGGCCAAAGCCGGGTGCTCGAAAAAGATATCTCGGACTTCGACGACAGCGTTGAATTCATCAAGGGCAAACTGGCGGTGCGGGCTGACCACGTGGCCTACGACCAACCCGCAAACATCGGCCGGATATTTGGCGATGTACACCTCTGGAACTCAGACCTTTTGTGGCGCGGCCAGCGCGCCACAGTGCTGCTCGATAGCGACACCTATCGGCTGGAAAAAGGCGCCTATTGGCTGCTCGGCTCTCCAGGCCGGGGTGTCGCGCAACGCATCACCTCGAACAACACCACGCACAACGCCAAACTGGAACAGGCGGAATACACCACGTGCCCGGTAAGTAACGAAGTCTGGAAATTTTCTGCCACCCGGATCAGCCTGCAACACGAGGAAGACCGCGGCTATGCCACCAATGCCTTGCTTCGTGTGCATAACATCCCGGTGTTGTATTTCCCGTACGCCAGCTTTCCCTTGAGTGGAAAACGCAAATCCGGCTTGCTGATCCCCACTTTCGGCACGTCTTCGACGCAGGGCTTCGATACGCGAATTCCTTATTACGTGAATATCGCGCCGAATCAGGATGCCACGGTAACCCCTCGGTGGATTTCGCGACGCGGGCTGATGATGAACGGCGAATATCGTTATTTAGGTGAGAATTTCAAAAGCAACCTGAATTTCAGCTACCTGCCGAGCGACACGCGAGCCGGCGATGCCGACCGGTCCTCCGTGCGTTTTTTGCATGACCAGTACTTTGATTCCCGCCGCGGTCGTGTTTATGCGTTGCTCCAGAACGTATCCGATGCCCAGTACTTTGAGGACTTCGGCGGCAGCCTGAGCCTGTCGAGTCAGCGCTACCTCGACCGCCGAATCGAAACCACTTATTCCGGCCGGAACTACTACGTGAAAGGCCTCGTGCAGGCGTTTCAATCGGTTGATGATTCCATTCCGGACATCCGCCTGCCCTACCGTCGACTGCCGCAACTCTTCGCGCAAACGCGTTTCCCCATGCGCCATCTGCAACCGCATTTACAGATGCTGACTGACCTGACCTACTTCAGTCGCGAGGACAGCGTTTCCGGCGGACGCTTGGACCTTGAGCCCACCCTGTCGCTCCCCTTCATCCAGCCCTGGCTATTCGTCAAACCGTCGGTTGGACTGCGCACGGCGAACTATTTTCTAAGTAATGCAGGCAGTCTGCCGAGCGACCCCTCTCGCGTGGTGCCGCTATTTAGCACGGATGTCCAATTCTTCGCCGAGCGCCTGTTCACTTTCGCCGACACCAGCCTGATGCAGACCTTCGAACCACGGGTGTTCTATCTCTATGTCCCGCGGGTGAAGCAAGACGATATCCCAATCTTTGACAGCGGTTTGTTCGAATTCAGCTTCGCGAACCTGTTTCGCGAAAATCGGTTTTCAGGCCGAGACCGCTTTGGTGATGCCAATCAGATCACGCTTGCGGCCTCGACTCGCTTTCTGAGTATGGGTGACGGCCGCGAGGTACTGGCGGCCAGCGTAGGGCAGATTCGATACTTTGAGTCGCGCACGATCACCCTGCCTCGCCGACTCGTCGACGACGGCGGCGAGTCGGCTTATGTGACCGAAATCTCAAGCTCACCGGTGGAGGACTGGAGCACGCGCGCGACGATGCAATGGGACCCCGACACCAACCGAATCGACAGATCAGCGCTCGCGCTCCGGTACGCGCCCCGCGACGGCACGCTCATCAATGCCGCCTACCGGCTACGCGGCACGACCCGCAGCAGGCGATTGCTCAACGACATCAACAACCGCGCTCAGGACGTGGAACAGACCGATATTTCCTTCCGCGTGCCGCTCACAGAAAACCTCAACATGATTGGGCGCTGGAATTATTCTCTGCGCGGCGAAGAATCCTTGGAACTCGTAGGTGGAATTGAACTCGACACGTGCTGCTGGGGGATCCGGGTCTTCAGTCGCCGCTACATCCGCAACGTAGAGGGAGAATTCGACAATGCGGTGTTCATTCAGGTTGAATTCAAGGGACTCGCAGGACTGGGCAGCACAGCCACATCTTTCCTCAAACGAAATATCCCCGGATACGAGCCCATGTTCTGACGATGTCGCTCCGCTTTGCGATTATCCGGAGTTGTTACGTTAGAATGGCTCGGCCCTTGACCCCTTAACCACTCTGTCGCCTGCCCGAGATCAAGCCGCCTTACGCTATGACAAAAATCCTGTCCGCCATTGTCTGCTGTCTATGCCTATTGATTGGCGGCGGCTTCTCCACAGCGCGCGCCATCGCAGCGGAACTCGACAAAATCATTGCCGTCGTTGAAGACGACGTCATCATGCAAAGCGAGCTCGATCAACTGGTCGGAAAAGCCCGCTCCGAAATCCGCAAACGAGGCAGCGAGCCACCGCCCAGCGACGTGCTGGAGCGGCAGGGGATGGAACGGCTGATCTTGCAGAAAATTCAGACCCAGCTCGCGGCCCGCACTGGTATCAAAGTGACCGAGGACGCGCTGGAAAAAGCGATCACGGACATCGCGCGGAAGAACAATTTGTCCGACGAGAAATTTCGCGAGATTCTTGCCTCGGAAGGCTACGACTTCAATGTATTCCGAGAGGATATCCGGCAGGAAATCCTGCTTTCCCGACTGCGCCGCGAGGAAGTGGACAAGCGCGTTCAAGTCTCCGACCGGGAAATAGAAAACTTCCTGACGAATCAGGCTGGCGGCGCGAGCAACGACGGTGAATATCAGGTCTCCCATATTCTGATTTCGATTCCCGCAGGATCCACCGAATCCGAGCAGCGCCGAGCGCGTGAAAAGGCCGATCAAGCCCTTGAGCGTGTGAACAGCGGCGAGGCCTTCCGTCAGGTCGCGGTGTCGATGTCCGATGCCAGCGATGCACTGGACGGTGGCGAATTGGGCTGGCGTAAGCTGAGCGAGATACCTTCGCTATTCGCAGATCTGGTGCGGAATTATCAGGTCGACCAGACCAGCGGTGTGATTACCAGCAGCGGGGGCTATCACATCGTCCGCCTCACCGGAAAGCGTAGCGGGGATGCTGTGATGGTGGAGCAAACCCACGCGCGACATGTCTTGATTAACACCTCCGACGACAAGCAGGACAGCGAGGCCATCTCGCGCTTACGCCAATTGCGCGATCGAATTGAAGCCGGCGAAGACTTTGCCTCAGTCGCGAAGACGCACTCAGACGACCGTGCGTCAGCCCTTCAGGGGGGCGATCTGGGGTGGATTAGCAAAGGTCAGATGGTGCCAGAATTCGAAGAAGTAATGGCCAGCAGCCCAATCGGCGAGCTAAGCCAGCCCTTCCATAGCGAATTCGGCTGGCACATTCTCCAGGTGCTGGAACGTCGGAAGTACGATGGCACGACCGAAGTAAAAACGGCTAAAGCGCGTGAAGCCATTACGCAGCGAAAGCGTGAAGAAGCCTTTCAGGAGTGGCAGCGCCGACTGCGCGACGAGGCCTATGTCGAGCTCCGCACCGCAAAGGATTAGCACCGAACTAACGCTCGCGGTGACGCCGGGGGAACCCGCCGGCATCGGTCCCGATATTGCGTTAGCTCTTGGCGCAGAGGATCTCGGTATTCGCGTGGCCTGGGTGATAGACCCAACGCTGCTCGCTGCCAGAGCCGCAACGCTGGGGCTTCAATGCGAAATCTCAGAGTTTGATTCGTCCACCCCTGTTCACAGAGCAGGCCACTTCGCCGTATTACCCGTAAGGCTTGTTGCGCCAGTGACTGCGGGCAAGCTGGACACGGCGAACAGCGCTTACGTTCTGCAGTGTCTCGACCAGGCCATCGCGGGCTGTTTGAGCGGTGAGTTCGCGGCCATGGTCACCGGCCCGGTGCACAAGGGAATTATCAATGACGCCGGAATCCCGTTCACGGGGCATACCGAATATCTGGCAGCAGCCGCCGACGGCGCGCGCACGGTCATGATGCTGGCAACCTCCAGACTACGCGTGGCGCTCGTCACAACGCACGTTCCCTTGGTGACAGTGCCATCGCTGATTGATAGCGCGTCTGTCAGTTTTGTCCTCGATACCGTCGCTCGGTCTATGGACGATTATTTCGGGATTGAACATCCACGACTTAGCGTCTGTGGCCTCAATCCTCATGCTGGAGAAGGCGGCCATATGGGGCGAGAAGAAATCGACCATATCGTTCCCGCCCTGCTCAAGGCTCGCGCTAAAGGATGGCAGGTGAACGGGCCATTTCCCGGCGACACCGCGTTCACGGCCGAGGCGCTGGACAGGACCGACGCGGTGGTCGCGATGTACCACGATCAGGGCTTGGGGCCTCTGAAGGCGCTGGGCTTTGGCGATGCGGTGAACATCACGCTGGGCCTGCCGTTTGTCCGTACATCCGTTGATCACGGCACGGCGCTCGAGTTGGCCGGCACAGGCAAGGCCAGCGCCTCAAGCCTGCTCGCGGCGTTTGAGATGTCTCGCGCCATTGCCATTCGCCGGGCGACGGCGAAGACCTCCTGCGCGTGAGTCAGTCGCCAGAACGGCATCGTGCCAAGCGTCGCTTCGGTCAGAATTTTCTGGTCGACCAAAGCGTCATTGCGAATATCGTGGGCTGTGTGGCCCCACTGCCCACTCAACAGTTGCTGGAAATTGGCCCGGGTCTGGGCGCGCTCACGCAACCCTTACTGGCCAGCGGTGCGCATTTAACGGCGCTTGAGATTGATCGCGATCTCATCGGCAAACTCGCCGATCGCTTCGCGGCTTACCCGCGTCTGCGCTTGCTGCAGGCCGATGCGCTTGAATTTGATTTCACTACCGCAGCCGATGGTCCCGACAAGCTCAGAATCATCGGGAACCTGCCGTACAACATCTCGACACCGCTCCTGATTCGCCTGCTAGCGGCCTGCCACAAGCTTCAGGATCTGCATGTAATGGTGCAAAAAGAAGTTGCACTGCGCTTGGCGGCTGAGCCGGGGACGGCTGATTTCGGCAGGCTAACCGTCGCGGCGCAGTCGGTTTGTGACGTGGAGTTACTGTTCGATATTGAGCCCGAGAGCTTTCGACCTGCGCCGTCTATCGTCTCGAGCATTGTGCGCCTCACGCCGCGCCAGTCATTGCCATCGAACGAGACCCTACTCGCACTGGAACGCGTGACCCGCATTGCCTTCGCACATCGACGCAAAATGATCCGCCATACCTTAGGGCAGGCATTTTCAGCGGCAGAATTGGACGCTCTCGGTATCGAGATGACGGTGAGGCCTGAGAATCTTTCGGTAGCTCACTACGTCGCGCTGGCGTCGTTGGAAATGACGCGAGGGCACTACGCCTGAAGTCGCTCGCGCCCTTAGGCGCGTTGACGGAGAAACGCTATCACGGGCGCCGTCTCCACCGTCAGGCCGTGCCAGATCCGGAATGCTTCGGCGGCCTGTTCCACAAGCATGCCTAAGCCATCCAAAGGATTGCGCACCCCGTTAGCTTGCGCCCAGCGCTGAAACGGCGTCATTTCCGGTGCATAGACAAGGTCGTAACAGCGGGTGTCCGCATCAACCAGGGATGGGGACAGCGTCAGCGCATGGTCTGCCCCGATGCCGATCGAGGTCGAATTAATCACCACGTCGAATGCTGTGGTGACCTCTGCATTCATGGGCAGCACTGATAGCGCGTGCTTGGCCGCAAGCACCTCGGCGCGCGCCTGCGTGCGGTTCATCAAGGAAACTTGACGCGGTAACTCTGCGAGCAAGGCCGGCAGTACGCCCCGGGCGGCACCACCGGCGCCGATCAGCAGAATTGACGCTCCGCGAATAGAGACCCCGTTATTGGCCAAATCGCGCAGCAAACCAGTGCCATCTGTATTGTCGGCGTGAACCACGCCGGTCGCATCGAACCACAGTGTGTTGGCTGCACCAGCCTCTTTCGCGCGAGGATGAACCTCGCCGGCCAGCGCCACCGCCTCTTCTTTTAACGGAAGCGTCACGTTAAGGCCAGTAACACCAGATTCTCTGCATTCCTGCACAAAACTCGCCAGCGTCCCCGGCCGAACTTCCCTCTTCTGATAACCGAGGGCAAGGCTGCACTGTTCGGCAAACAGGCGGTGAATCACAGGGGAGCGGCTATGGGCAATCGGAGAGCCCACAACGAAGCAGCGCCGGGTCATCGCGCCGCTTCGTCAACGAATAAGCGAAACCGAAAAGGCAATTAGATGCCCTGCTCTTCGGTGCCACCCTTCAACACGAAGGTCTGAAATCCGCGTTCATTAAGCAGAAAGGCTGCCGCCGAACTTCTGCGACCAGTATCGCAATAAACGATGTAGGGCACTGCGGGATTGAGGCTCTCCACCTTCAAGCGCAACACAAACAAGGGAATGTTGAGGCTGTCAGGCAAGCCATTGTTGGCGTGCTCGCTCTCCAGCCGAACATCAAGCCACTTGGCTCCTGCCTGAATCTTTGCCGCTGCATCGTGCATGCCGATCCAGTTGATCATGGGCTCTTTAAGCAAAGCGATGAAATCTTCCTTTGCGAGTCGCATCAGAAAACCATCGGTCTCCATGATAATCGTGGCGTTGCGTTTGGCTTCCGAGAGCAGCGCCTCTTCGCCAAACGCATCACCGTCTTTGAGGGTTGCCAAGGTGAGCTCGGCGCCGGTCTTGGACGTTCTTGAGACCTTGGCGCGCCCCGACTTGATGATGTAGTAGTAATCGCCTTCGTCACCCTGACGAATGACCAACTCGCCGGCTCGCTTCGGCACTTCCTGCATTCGCATGAACATCGCCTGGATATTAGCCGGCGGAATCTGCAAGAAGGCTTTCGATTGGAGAATGCGGGTCATCCAATCACTGTCGTCGTCATCGCTCGACGGCGACAGCTGGATTTCATTCACTTCGATCCCTGAAAGTTGATCCCAGGTCAGCAGGATGTCCAGAAGGTCAGCATCCAGTCGAGTGATTTTGCAATCAGTCCGGGCTTTGGCGGTGTGTTTCCGGGGCTGATTGTTGGCGAGTGCATGACGCGCAGCTTCACTGCCCTGAGAGACAACGGTTTCACCAGCGCTATCAATCAGCGCCACCTGTCCTTCCAGCAAATAAACGGACTTTCGGTCTACCTCGCCGGCTTTGAAAATCGTCTTTCCGGCAGGCACATCTTCAACGAAGGCCTTGCCAGACAATTCCTGAAAATTCTCACTGTTCAGCGCGTTAGCGGGAACGAGGGTGCGCAGAAGCGACTTATCGACGAGTTTTGCGTCGGCCATAGTTGAATGCGTGCTCGCGACGGTTAGGGTGTTGGACGGGGTTCCGATACAGACTTCCAAAGCTCGTTTGGCTTGTAGGGTCACCGGCTGAAAACTATTGTATGCATGCGACTGAGCGTTTGAAAGTTAAATGGCTCAGCACAAAGTGAAACCCGTACCCGCAGTTCCCAAGCAGGAGATCTCGAATGGACAAACCAGTATGCGCACAAAAAGCCCCGATCAAGGTTGACCTTGAGCCAGGCCAATATTGGTGGTGCTCATGCGGCCTATCAAGCAAGCAGCCTTTTTGCGACGGATCACACAAGGGCACTGAATTCACCCCGCAGGTGATCAAGGTGGAGACCGCACAAACGATGTGGCTCTGCGCCTGCAAGCAAACTCAAAAAGCTCCGCTGTGCGACGGGGCTCACAAGGCTTTGTAATACGAAATCCGACTCTTCCCTTGGGGCATCCCCCGCAGGCGGATGCCCCGTCCTCTGGCGTTGCGGCTACAGGCTGTAGGCGCGCTCCCCATGGTCTACCAAATCCAGACCTTCATTTTCTTCTTCGGGGCTGACGCGTAATCCAACGGTCGCCGCCAACACCTTCAGCAGCACCCAGGTCACCACGGCACTCCAGACTGCTGTAACCGTCACTGCCAGCACCTGCACGCCAACTTGCCCCGTAATCGTTTGCCCGGCCGCCAACCCCGAACCACCGAACTCGGTCGCGACAAACAAGCCCGTCACCACCGACCCCAAAATGCCGCCCACGCCATGCACGGGGAAGACGTCCAAGGAATCATCAATACGGAGCACCCGCTTCACGAAGTGGGTGGCAAAGTAGCAGACGGTGCCCGCCAATGCGCCGATGACAATCGCAGCCCAAGGCGCCACAAACCCCGAAGCGGGAGTGATGGTGCCGAGGCCAGCCACCATGCCGGTGACGATCCCAAGCACGCTGGGCTTGCCATAGCGGCGCCATTCGATGAGACCCCACGCCAAGGCGCCAGCCGCGGCGGACAGATGGGTCGCGAGCATGGTCATACCGGCGTTGCCATTCGCGGCGAGCGCGCTACCGGCATTGAAGCCAAACCAACCTACCCACAACATAGCCGCACCGGCGACCACCAACGTCATGTTGTGAGGCGGCATCGCGCTGTCAGGGAAGCCGCGTCGCGGCCCCACCATCAGCGCCGCTACGAGCGCGGCCACTCCCGCGTTGACGTGCACCACAATGCCACCCGCAAAATCCAGCGCGCCGCGTTGCGCGAGCCAACCGCCTCCCCAAATCCAATGGCAGACAGGGACGTAAGCCAATAGAAACCACCCAGCGCTGAACAGCATCGCGGTCAGGAATTTCACCCGCTCAACAAAGGCACCGATGATGAGCGCCGGGGTGATGATGGCGAAGGTCATCTGGAACATCAGATAAACCGTTTCCGGGATATCGCCGGTCAAGGAGTCGCGCTGAATATCCAGCAACCAGAATTTACCGGCGCCCAGATAATCATTGAATTGGCCGCCGTTGCCGAAGGCCAAGCCGTACCCGCAGGCGAACCAGAGCACCGAAATCAGGCACGTAATGGCAAAACACTGCATCAAAACGGAAAGCGCGTTTTTGCTGCGGACCAGACCGCCGTAAAAGAAGGCCAGGCCGGGTATCGTCATGAACAGCACCAGCGAGGTAGAAACGAGGAGCCACGCGGCGTTCCCTGCGTTCAAGCCGCCGTCCGCCCATGCAAATTCACTCGCTGCGGCCAGTGTAAAAAATCCAAAAACCGCGCTTTTGCGCATCATGAGTGACCTCCGACCTAAAAGGCAGCGATGGTGGGACAGCAGTGAACACAAGGGTACCTGACGCATCGCTCTGACAGCCCCATAAAAGGGCTATCAATAGGGCGGGCGACCGATCAAGCGACAAGTCTAGTGCAGGACATTCAAGTCGGAAACCTTGTCGAGGACAGAGCAGCGCTCGGCACGGCGGCGACCAACGAGCGGGGATGAGGAGAACGCGCGCAGGCGCTCGGAGAAGGGAAAGACGGAATGGACGCAGGGGCTGCGCTCACCCGGGTTTCACGCCCCGGGGTGAGCGCAGTGCCAAGCATGACTTGGGAGAATCGCTTTACAGCGCGTCTACGCCAGTTTCACCTGTGCGAATGCGCATCACGTTGACCAGTTCGGTCACAAAAATCTTGCCGTCACCAATCTTGCCCGTGTTTGTTGCCTTCGCGATGGCTTCAATCACCTCATCAACCTTGTCGTCAGCAACGGCGACTTCGAGTTTTGATTTCGGCAGGAAATCTACAACGTATTCAGCGCCGCGGTAGAGTTCGGTGTGACCTTTCTGACGGCCAAACCCTTTCACCTCGGTTACGGTGAGGCCTTGTACGCCGATATCCGACAGCGCTTCACGGGCGTCATCGAGTTTGAAAGGTTTAATGATCGCTGTCACAAGCTTCATAGTCTCACTCCGGATTTGGGGGTTCGTTCGCCTCGCGGTGTTTGTTATCGCGCCTCGTATCAATTCGAAGTCGCTACCGTGTCCATGCCCAGATAAGAGGTTCCAGCACCTCGCCTGAACTCCCTGACCGCGTGCTTGACAGACGTACTATAGCCCATGCACGTTCAGCTTTCGGGAAGGCGTTTGAGCGGAATGACCTTTCAAGGGTTTGTATAGGACGCCCCGAACCTAGCACCTAGCGTGCCAGCGCCACCAAAAGCGCCGAGACAGGGCCTAATCTGGATGAGCGTGTCAATGTGGGGAGTAGCCGGCGATCGGTGCGGCGTCCAAAACACATCAATGCACCCCGAAGATGCACTAAAAACGTCCTTAAGCCGGGCGTCGCGCAAGACGCCGCGCCGACCTTGGGCAGCAATTTTTAAAAGGAGCCGGTGAAATGGCCATCAATTCCGAAGTACTCGAAAAATTCGTCGACCAGTTTGGCGAGGTCTTCAAACGCCCCGACCCGGCCAGCAGGGAAGAGCTGAAAAGCCTGTTCTCGACCTTACTCACCTCCGCACTCGCCCGCATGAATCTCGTCACCCGTGAGGAATTCGATGCGCAGACCGCGTTGCTGGCCCGAACCCGGACGAAACTCGAAACTCTGGAGCGCAGCCTCGAAGCGCTTGAAGCCGCGGATCAATAACGGGGAGAATCCTGCATGTCGATGATCGGGTGCCTGCATCCCGGGCGCTCATCGTCACCTGCAATCGTGGCAGCGCAAGGACGCGCGGCCCCACTCACTTTCACAGGATGTGAACCATGGCCATTGCCATTACCCATAGCCGGGCCCAATTCGGGATCGACGCTCCTGCGGTCGCAATCGAAACTCACCTGACTAACGGCCTGCCGGCATTCAATCTGGTTGGCCTGCCGGAAACCTCTGTCAGAGAAAGCAAGGAGCGCGTCCGCTCCGCCATCCTGAACGCGGGTTTCGAGTTTCCTGCCCGCCGAATCACGATCAGTCTGGCGCCGGGCGATCTGCCGAAGGAAGGCACGCGCTACGACCTCGCTATCGCCCTCAGCGTATTGGCCGCCTCGGGACAAGTACCGACCAGCGCATTGGACCAGTTTGAGGCGGTCGCCGAATTGGGCCTTACCGGCGAACTGCGGGAGGTTCGGGGTCTTTTGCCAGCTGCCCGCGCTTGCCAGCTCGCCCAGCGCTGGCTGGTCACCGCGCCGGGCAATGCGCCTGAGGCCCTGTTAGTCCGGCAGCTCAAGGTCCTGCCCGCGCCCAATCTCGGCGCGCTGTGCGCACACCTTAATGCGACCCGCCCGCTGAGCTTCGCCATCAGACCGTCCGCGCCAGAGCACACACCGCCCGCAAACCATGCCGACCTGGCCGACGTCCAGGGCCAGTTCATGGGCAAGCGCGCGCTTGAAGTCGCCGCCGCCGGCGGCCATAACCTGCTGCTGTCTGGCCCGCCAGGGACCGGCAAAACCATGTTGGCCAGCCGCCTCACGGGGCTCCTGCCGCCGCTCGAAGATGAGCAAGCCTATGAGGTGGCGGCGATTCACTCCGTCGCCGGCCTCGCGCGCAGCCACCACGATTGGCAACAGGCGCCGTTTCGGTCGCCACACCATACGTGCTCTGCGCCCGCGCTGGTGGGCGGCGGTTCCAG
>CAMCQE010000036.1 GCA_945876945.1 Klebsiella pneumoniae | reverse complement strand
GGGGTCAGAGAAAAATTTATTCGGGTTTAGGCCGGCGCCAAGTGATTCTTCGAGTTTTTACTCTGACCCTAACCTCACGTCTCTTGCCGGGCAAAGTGCCGCCCCGTTCATCCTTCGACAGGCTCAGGACGAACGGGGGTTTGACCTTTGAGAGCAAATTCGCGTTCGCCCTGAGCCCGGATTACCGTTCGCTCTGAACCCGGATTACCGCTCGCTCTGAACCTCGATTACCGCTCGCTCTGAACCCGGATTACCGCTCGCTCTGACTCCGGATTACCGCTCGCTATGAGCCCGGATTACCGTTCGCCCTGAGCCTGTCGAAGGGCGAGTCGTGGCACTGAAATTTTAGACGCCTGAAACGGCACACCGCGCACATTGAGGCTCATTCACTCGCCCTGCCGCCTTGCCCGGCCTCAGTGCTCGACCTTCACCCCGCGCTCGGCGAACACTTCCTTGGCGGCCAGAATGCCGTTAATCGCCGCCGGGAATCCGGCGTAGACGGCCATCTGCATAATCACTTCCACGATTTCGCGCGGCGTGCAGCCGGCGTTGAGCGCGCCTTTGATGTGCGCCTTCAGCTGCGGCTGCGCATTGCCCAATGCGGTGAGCGCAGCGACGGTGGCGAGTTCGCGCGTGTGCAGGCTGAGCTCGGGACGCGACACCACGTCGCCATAACCAAAGTCGATCACCCAGTCGCTGAGTTCGGGGGCGATGTCGCGCAGGCTTTCCACCATCTTGCCCGCGCCATCGCCGGTGATGGTGCTAAGTGCGGCCATGCCGCGCGCGTGGCGGTCGTAGCCGGGTTTGGTGGCTTCAGCCGCGCTGAGCGTGCCGGCAACACCCCATAGCGCAACAAGCGCAAGCGACTGCAGGCGGGTCTTCAACATGAGAGTTCTCCTTGAACGCTAGCCGACGGGATTTCAGGGTTTGGGGGCGATATCCAGATCTGACAGCGCGTGGCCCCAGTCGCGCTTGGCCGCCAGATAGCGACGATTCCATTCACTCACGCCGGTAACGTGACGCTCCGGCGTGATGTCGGTCAGCCCAAAGGCGTTGAGGTCGCGAATCTTCTTCGGATTATTGGTCAGCAAGCGAAACGGCGCCCGGCCGACGAAGTGATGCAGCAGGGCGGCGGCATCGGTGAAATCTCGGGAGTCGTCCGGTAAACCGAGGGTGCGGTTGGCCTCATAGGTGTTCTCGCCGGCGTCCTGCAGGAGGTAGGTGGCGGCCTTGGCCCACAGGCCAATGCCCCGGCCCTCGTGGCCGGACATGTAAATCAGCATTCCGCCGCCGGGTTCTTCGTTGATGCGCTGGAGCGCTGCGGTGAACTGCGGGCCGCATTCGCAGCGCTGCGAACCAAACACGTCACCCGTCAGGCAGCTGGAATGCACGCGCACCAGCGGATTTTTCATCTGCGCCGGCTCGCCGATCATGAGCACACTGTTCACCGCCAGACTCGAGGCCAGCGTCGCGAATAAATGCTGCCCGCCTTGTCGATTCAGATCGCGCGCCAGCGCTTCCACTTTGGCGAGCTCGGTGCTGCGCACCGTGGCATACCACTGCGTCTTGATCTCAACGCCATCGAGCAGGATGGGAAGCGGGATGGGTCCCAGAACGTTAATCGCCAATTCGCCTTCCGGCGGCGGCAGTTCAGCGCTGATGGACGCGCCCTGCGCGTTGATGCGAAAAAGTTTGCCGTTGGCGATGAGTCGCTGGCGCACAGCGGGATTGAGATACGTGAACATGGTGGTCCTGCGCGGGATCGGCTGCCTGCCGCCCGGTGATGGTTAGCGGATTATTGGTCCTGCGTTGCGACGGCGGCGACGCTCGCCTGCCGCGCCAGGCGTAAAAAGCTGAAGAGCTGGCGGGCATACTTGGGCGGGCGACCGGTGGCTTTATCCGTGCGGGCTTCAGCGGTGAGCGAACGCAGTTGGGTCATATCGATACCCGGACAGCGGGTTTGAATTTCCGCCATGCAGCCATCGTCGCCGGCCACCAGCGCATCGCGCCAGCGCTCAACTTCGTGCAGCAGCCGCACATCCACGCGGTGCGGCTCGCGCATCGCGGCCAGCGTCTCGCGGATTGCGGCGTGGTCGATTTCTGTCAGCAAATTGGCCAGATGCCGCAGGTGTCGCTGGAGGGCGCCGTGTTTGAGCCGCCGCCCCTCGATGACCGCATCCCGAACGGATTCCTCGAGATTAAGTCGCTTGAGTTGACGGTCGCCCAGACCAATCAACTCCTCGCCCAGCGCGCGAATCTCGTGGTGTTCGCGCTTGAGCGCGGACTTGCTGATAACGCCGTCGTCTTCCGGCAGGTAATTACTCACGGGCGGCTCCCCTGATTGTCAAAGCGCCAGTGCGGGGCGGTGTTAAACATGCCGGCATGTTACGGGCGACACCGCGAATGCGCGACCGGTGCGGCACGCTCACCACATCAGGTCGTCGGGGACCGGATGCTCGAGATAGGCCTCATCGACCACGGGCGGAGCGTCGTCGTTCAACATGATCAGAAAATCAGGCGCTACCGCCCGCACTGCCGTGGCGCCTTCCGGCGTCACCACCGCATAGCGACTGCGCAACCGCACAATCGCGAGTTCACCGACGGCCAGCGCGGCGCGCATCTCGGCGTTGACATAGATGCGTTTGACGGCTGCGCCATCCACAAAATTGTAGGCCTCTTCGCCGTTGTTGTGAGGACGTCGATGCGGTTCGATCAGTTGTGCGACCTGAGCGACCAGGGCTTTACGCGCGGCCCGCGCTTCCCGCTCGGCGTTGAGGGCGCGATCGCGCGCCAGTTTTTCGGCCTGCGCTTTTTCGGCCTGTGCGCGGGCGCTTTTTGCGCGCGCTTCGGCGGCGGCATCGGCCTTGTTGGGCGGTGTGCGGCGATCTTCCTTCCGCTGCTGCTTGTGTGCTTCCTTGACTTCCTTTTCCTTGACCAGACCCGCTTTCAGCAGTTGGTCCTGCAATGCGTTGCGCATGAAAAGTGCTCCCCTCGTAGTGCTGCTGATCTAACGGGCCGCGACGGTAAGTCGCAAGCCCCCAGCCAGCGGAAATTCTGAATGTTCCGCTCGTGGCCGATGCCACGGCGGCGGATAACAACGCCCTGCCCGCAAAGGTCTGAAGCAGGGCGTATTGGCGAAAAATGCAGGGTCGTTACCAGCATCATGCCAGCCCGGAATGCCCACCAAAGGTAGCGGGCGCAAATCTTTGGGATCACGCAGCAAACGACCTTCAGCGATCTCCTGCGCCATCGCGGAAACCACCTCGCCCGCGTCCTGCCCGGATTCCAGCAAGGCCACCAGACATTTGGCCACCGGTAGCGCGTTGGGCATCAGACATTGTTCCAGCAAGGCATGCCCAAACACCACGATCGAATGACAGTCGGCCCAGTGCGCGGGCGAGAACAGGGCGGGCCAATCGTGCCTGTCCCATAAAGGGAGGCTCGCTCCTGTGCGTAACACCACAATCGCACCGCCCTCGTCGAAATGCGTCAGGGCCGCCTGCCGCCGCGTGCGCGCGCCCTCGGCAGGCGCCGCAAACTCCTCGATATAGGCCGCATTAACGGCACATTTGAGGTCGAAGCGTTCAAACCACATCAGGGCGTTGAAGAGGTCGTGCCAGTTCTCCAGTCGGGTGGCAATTGCACCTCGGGAGTAGATGCGTTCCTCGTAGTGCAAGCCGTCGGCCGTGAGCGCCGGCGTTTGGGCCACGAATCGCAACGCCAGCCCGCTAAACCGGTGTGAAGGCGACGCCCAGTAGTGCGACAGCGCCTCGAGCGCCGGCCACTGCGGGCCTTCCAGCAACGGGCGATAGGCCGCAAAGGGCGCGAAGATAGGGTGATTGAGCCGCGCCGCCGGCAGCGTGTCGCGCGCGGGAGATTGAAATCGCATTCGGATCTGCCGGCCAGCAAGCGCCTGCGGGTCAGGGAATGACCGAAGTAAAGAGGTAGGCGGCGAACAACACCAGATGCACGGCGCCCTGCATGATGGTCGTGCGGCCGGTGCCGAACGACAGCGTTGCCACCATCAGCGACAGCACCAGCAAGACGGTCGATTTCTGATCGATGCCCAGCGCCAGCGGCCAGCCCTGCCACAGCGACACGGCGGCCACCACAGGAATGGTGAGCGCGATGCTCGCCAGCGCCGACCCCAGCGCGAGATTAAGGCTGATTTGCAGACGGTTATGGCGGGCGGCCGTAATCGCGGCGAGCCCTTCGGGCAACAGGACGAACAGCGCAATGATGACGCCAACGAAAGCCTGCGGCGCGCCTATCGCCTCCACCGCAGACTCCAGTACCGGCGCGAGCGCCTTCGCCAGCAACACCACCGCGCCCAGCCCAATCAGCATCAACGCCCCGCTCAGCACGGCCGTGCGGGTTGACGCAGGCTCGTGGTGGTCTTGCCCTGCTGCGTTAGCGTCCACCGCGAGGAAGTAATCCCGGTGGCGAACCGTCTGCACCAGCACAAACGTGCCGTACAGCACCAAGGACACCAGCGCGATGAACGCCAGTTGGCTAGTGCTGTAGTAAGGGCCGGGCACGCTTTCCGTGTAGTTGGGCAGCACCAAGGTCAGCACGACGATCGCGGCCAGCGTCGTGAGCGAGGCGTTCACGCCATGCTGGTGAAACGTCTGTTCGCGGTGGCGGGAAGCGCCTAACAAAAGACATAGGCCGATGATGCCGTTGAGGATAATCATCACTGCCGCAAACACGGTATCGCGCGCGAGTTCCGCCCCGCTGGCACCGGCCGACATCATCATCGACACGATCAAGGCCACTTCGATGGTGGTGATGGCCACCGCGAGCAGCAGCGTGCCGAACGGTTCACCTACTCGATGCGCCACCACTTCTGCGTGATGCACCGCGGCCAGCACGGCCGCAAACAAGCCCAGCAGCAGCACCCCGTAAAACCAGACGCCGAGTTGTAGCGTGCCTGCTGCCAGTAGCAGCCATCCCAGCACCGGGCTGGCAATGGTCCATAGCGGGAGTTTGGCACTCGCTTTCATCAGCTGGGCACTCTTAATCAGGAGTCATCAATGCGGTTTCAGCTGGCGATGGTAACTGCGTTCCGGCGCAGCTCACCACCCCAAGAAGGCGCGGTCGCGTCACGCAAGGCGTGCCAAGCCCTGAGCGTTCGCGGATACTCAGCACGCAAAATAAGGAAGTTATGTGAACAACAACGCCATTCCGGATTCATCACTCGCCAGCACGAACGACCAGATCTCGGTGCTGGATGTGCTCCATACCCTGCCGGAACCGCTTTTACTGACTGACCACCATTGGCGAATCACGCAGGCCAACGCCGCCAGCGGGCGCGCGTTCAATTTGGACACAGCCGAATTGATCGGGATGCCGATCTGGGAACTCTGGCCCGCGTCGAGCAAAGAAGCCATGGCACAAGCGCTAGAGGCAACCCCTGCCGAGGCGGTCTCAACGCTACAGGCAAACCCGCTGCGGACCAGTGCCAGCGACTGGCGCTTGCGCGTTCAAGGCCACAGCTGGGGTTGGTCGATTCAACTGATGGAGCCCAAGGCCGTCACGGCATCGGGAGTTGATGGCGCGCTGCTGCACAAAGCCCTCGACCGGCTGAACGACATCGTGATCATCACCGATGCCGGTGGCGTCGACAGTCCCTACCCTCGCATCGTCTATGTGAACGATGCGTTTGAACGCCGCACCGGCTTCACTCGCGCAGAAGCCATTGGCCAATCGCCCCGCATGCTGCAAGGCCCGCTCACCCAGCGCGCGGCGCTGAACCAGATTCGTGAGGCGCTGAAACAGTGGCAACCGGTGCGTTGCGAGATCATTAACTACACCAAGGCGGGCACGCCATTCTGGTTAGAACTCGATATTGTGCCGATGGCCGATGCAACCGGCTGGTACACCCACTGGGTTGCGATTGAACGGGATGCGACCGATCGCAAGTCGAAGGACGAACTGGCGCAGCGCACGCAGCGCCTCGACGCGGTGGCGCAACTGAGCGCCGGCCTCGCCCACGATTTCAACAACGTGCTGACGGTGACTTTGGGCTACGCAGAATTACTGGTGCAGCGACTGGCCGCCCAACCGTCGCTGCACGGCATGGCGAACGACATTAGCCGGGCCGCCCGCCGGGGGTCTGAACTGACCAGCCGGCTGCTGACCTTTGCCCAGCGGAATGCCTTGCGGCCAGAGCTACAGGACGTTAACAAAACCGTCGACGCGATTCGCGAAGTGCTCCGACGCACGCTCGACGCCCGCATCGTGATCGATATCGAGCAGGAACCCGCCCTGTGGCCCACGCTGGTCGACTCCTCCCAACTGGAGAACACGCTGCTCTATCTTGCCCTCAACGCGCGAGATGCGATGCCAAAGGGTGGTCAACTGCGGATTGAAACCGCCAACGTGACGCTAAGCCACGAGCAGTTCCCCCACGAAGTCGAGACGGTTTCAGGCGACTTCGTGATGCTGAGCGTGAGCGATACCGGCTGCGGCATCGCCGCCGAGCACCTCAATCAGGTATTCGAGCCCTTCTACACCACCAAGGCCAAAGGCACGGGGGCGGGCATGGGCTTGTCGATGGTTTATGGGTTCCTGCGGCAATCGGGGGGGCATATCAAACTTGCCTCGGAGCCCGGCGCCGGCACCCGCGTAAGTTTGTACCTCACGCGCAAAGTGGAGGCTCAGGAAACCATCACCCTGCAGCCGCTAGAGCCGTCGGTTAAAACCATCCTCTTGGTGGAAGACGACGAGTTTGTGCGTCGCTATGCCGAAGGCTTGCTGCGGAACCTTGGCTTCCGCGTGATTACGGCCGCCGATGGTCCGAGCGCCCTGATGGTGCTGAAAGAACTCTCGCAACTCTCCTTGCTGTTCACCGACATCGTCATGCCAGGCGGTATGTTGGGGGGCGAGTTGGTAGACGCGGTAAGAAGCTTGCGACCCGATTTGCCGGTGTTGCTCAGCACGGGCTATTCAGAATCGGAGATTACCGGCCACGGGCCCTTGCCGGCTAACGCGCCGGTGCTCCGTAAGCCTTACAGCCCCCAGCAGTTAGCGGAGGCCGTCGGGCGCTGTCTGAGCCCGTCGGGCGCGTCTGCTACGACCTGAGCTGCGTGGTTTGCCGCTCGTAGCAGTCGGGGCACATGCCGTGGGTCATTTCGAGCCCCGTCGCTGAGTGGAGATATTGCTCCACGCTGTTCCAGTACCCGGCGTCGTCGCGGATATCCTTGCACCAGGCGCAGATGGGCAATAAGCCCTGCAAGGTTTTAAGGCCGCCCAAGGCGTCGGCCAGCGCGGTGGTAACGCGCCGCAGTTCCATTTGGCCCACGATCTGACGGGCGAGCATTTCCAGCCCTTGAATTTGTTCGGCGCTCAGCTGGCGGGGCCTCTGATCGATCACGCAGAGCGTGCCCAAGGCCTCGCCCGTCGGCGCCATCAGGGGCGCTCCGGCATAAAAGCGGATATTCGGGTTGCCGGTCACCAGCGGGTTTTCGGCGAACCGATGATCCTCGCGGGCATCCTCGACCACCAAAGACGCGGTGCCCAAAATAGCGTGGGCGCAAAATGCGTGTTCGCGCGGGGTTTCCGAAGCGCCCAAACCAAGCTTGGCCTTGAACCACTGGCGCTTTTCATCCACCAGCGACATCAGCGACATCGGCGTGCCGCACAAGATTGAGGCCACCCGCACCAGTTCGTCGAAGCCTTGCTCGGGCGCGGTATCCAGAATGGCGTATTGGCGGAGCGCCTCCAGACGGGCGGCTTCATTCTCGGGGAGGGGCGCGGCCATCAGATCTCCGGGCGTGGCTATGGGCTGATGGCTGGGCATGATGGTTCGCAACGCCGCATGTGGCAAGGGTCACTTGTGCTCTTACGGACTGCGGAAGCCGAGCTCACGCCGAAAGAAATTGCGCGCCGCCGCCGGAGTCCAGTTTTCGTGGTCTTCGCCGAAGGCCGTCACGCCGTTGATCGTCCACTCGGTAAGACAGTTAATCGACAACATATTGGGATTGAGCGGCACCCCAAGCTTGTTGATACAGCGCCCTTCCGCGCGCAGTTGGCGCCCCAGTTGATCCTGTCCCGTGATGAGCACCTGCGTGGGATAGCCGGTGCTTTTGTCGCGGGCCAGCACCTCGCGCCGAGCGTGGGCGAGCGCCGACCACTCGCCGTTTTCGATTAAATAGCCGTGATAGGCCAGACAGCCCTCGCCACGATCGCCGCTGATGCAATGGAAGGCGTGGTCGGCCGAGGCCGTGCCGTAGGTGTAGCCGCCATAGGCCGCGCCCTTGGGCACCATGCCCGGCCCGAACTGCGAACGCTTGCCCCAGGAGCGATCCCGAAAGCCGAACGAATCCACCACCATCGTCTCGCCGCGCAGGCGAATGTGCCCCTGATAGCGGCCGGGCTGATCGAGATGCCCTTTACCCAGATAGTGCGGGCGGGCGATGGCGGTAAAGGTGAGGTCCACTTCCACTTCATCGTTGCCGTCCGGATCGCGATAGCCAATGGCGTAGCGCGTCAGGGGTTCAAGACAACGCAGCCGCAAACCGTTCGGCAATTCGATATTCGACAGCGGCGCCTGCGGGATAGGGAGATGCCAGAAGTTTTTGGCGTACAGGCAGTTCCACCACTGGTCGCCTTCGTCATTCCAGAAATACGCCGCACCGGCAAATACGCCCAGATTGGGCAGAAAGAACGGGTAGAACTGACCCGAGAGCCGGCGCTCGGGCACGGTGAAGGTGAACCAGCAGGTTTCGGTGCGATAGGGATCATTATCGAGCGGCGGATGGAATTCGTCGTCGGCGTGCATGAGCGTCATGGCAGTTCCTTCATGGCTAAGACTTCTGGCAGCAGCGCGCACACCGGGTTGGCGGCCACCGCATCGACCTCCGGCGGCAGGCGTCCCATTTCAACCCGACGCTCGATAAATCGATTGAAAATAATCGCTAAACGCACGAGGCCAAACTTGAACCACCACAGCACATCCGCGCTGGGCTGGCCGCCGGCGTGAGCGTAGTGCTCGAGCGTGTCGTTGGCGGTCGGGAGCGCGGCAAGACGCGCCACGCCCGGAATGCGCCAGTGCGCCCAGTCGAGCAAGAGCCAGAAGGCGAGGTCTTCATCCGGATCGGACAGGCCACAGAGTTCCCAGTCGAGCAAGGCCGTGACCTGCCCTTGTTCAATCACGCAGTTGCTGAGCTTGGCGTCGCCCCAGGCGATGCGGGGTTTGCGGGCCGCGGGTCGTGAGTTTTCGAGCGCGTTTAAGGCTTGTGCCAGCGGCAGGAGCGGCGAGCGCGCGCCCCAGCGCATGAAGTCCCGCCATTGGCGAAGGCGCACCGCGACCGGGTCAGCGTATAGGCCCATGCCCCACGGCGCGTCCTGGAGAAAGCTGAAGCCTGCCGCCGGCTCCAATCGATGCAGTCGCGCCAAGGCTCTGATACCCGAGTGCCAGGCCGCGGCGCGCTCGGGCACCGGCAGCGCCGAGAACCAGCCCGCCTGATGATAGGTCGGGTTATCGCCGGGCACGCGCCCCGGCACGCGGTTCATCACGTAGAAGGGCGCGGCCAGCCACGCGGGATCTGCTTCAACCCAGCGCACCGTCGGCACGGGCACGGATGAAATCGCCGCCAGCTGCTGCTGGATGCGCGCCATGCCCACCAGATCGTAATCGCGAAACAGGCCCTCGCCGGCGGGGCCGACCTGCATCACCAAAGACTCGACGCCGCGCGCGGAACGACAGTCAAACAAATAGGTTTCGTTGGATAAACCGGCGCCGGCCGGGCGCTCGAGAGCAATAATCTCTGCCGCGGCGTAGGCCGGGCGCTGTTGAATCCACTCAGCAAGCGTGCGCTGCACGGCGTCCAGCGCACGGCGCGTGCTGGCACGAGGCTGGTGCGCGGTCATCGTCAGGTTGCTGTGCTCTGCATGGCGCATCACCATAGCCGGAATCACCGCAGGCCACGAGCGCGCGGCGCTCACTGGCGAAACAAGACACTGTTAGCACAAGGCATGAGTTCAACGACATTGGTGGACGAGCACACCCTGCGCGCATATCGCGAAACGGAGTATCGCGTGCTGGGCGAGGCAGGATTCGTCTTGCGCATTGACCAGTTCAATGCGGCGCTGGCGGCGGCCCATGCGACGCACGACTGCAGCTGCAGCGCGTTTATCACCGCTTTTAATCCCCACAGCGTGCGGCTGCCAGACGCTGAGAACCTGGCGCGCCAACAGGCTTTACGCGAGGTGCTCCGGCAGCGGCAGTACGCGTTCGTAGACGGGATTGGCCAACACCCGGACAGTCACTGGCCGGGCGAGCCAAGCTTCCTCGTGTTTGGATTGAGCGTTGAGGAGGCCTGCACAATGGGGCAGCGCTTTGCGCAAAATGCGATTGTGTGGGCGGGCAGTACGGCGATACCGCAACTCATCTTCTGCCTTGAGGCACACTGCCCTGCATCCGGCTAGCCTGCACAAGGCGAATGCCCGCAACGAGGCGAGAACATGAAAGCAATCGCGGGACTGATGTTGCTGCCAGGCAGCTTGGGCAGCGCGAGCGCGCTCACGCCTTTAGCCGACGACTGCCTGGAATTCTTTGCCGGCGAATAGGTAGGTGCCGGTGAGAATGGCAGCTACTGCTATCTGAATCTTCGCACTGCTGCCGAGAGAGGGCCGCCTAGCATCGTGCTCATCGATGGCGGGGCCGGGGACTGGCTGGGAGCGCAGCTGCGTTGGCGCAATCACCAACAGCGTCTGGTAGTCGAGCGGATCACCCCGCTGCCCTTCTCGGCCCAGCGGCGGATCATGCCGCTGGCAAGCTTTGAGTTACGTACTGGGCTCAATCAATCGCTCAGCGTGCACTGGAATGCGCACGGCAGAAGCTGGCAACTCCAAAAACTCGACGCCATGGCGCGCCACCTGGGTCGCGCACGCGCGGCTATTGAAGGCGCCACTCAAGACGCTAAAAAGCAATGAGCGGCCAGCCATCGCGCGGCACACTGCGTCTCATCGGCTGGTGTTTATTCGGCGGCGTATGGGGCGCTTGGGTAGGGTTTCAGGGTATTTCCCAGTACTCGGGACCGGCCATGAACCATGACACCGCCGCCCCCGTCTTGGTGTGGGGGATGTTCGTTTTTTTCGCGGCGATTGGATTTTTCGCTGGCGCAGCTACTGTGGGCACCGTCGGTGGCGGTGTGGATTGGGGACTAGGGCGGCTTGGCGTGCGGCCCGTCGCAGCCGTGATCGTGGCGTTGCTGGCAACGGGCGTGGCGCTCTGGGAGACGAGCGAACTAGCGCAGGAAAGCTCGCCGGGATTGCGGTTGGCGCGGGCAGCAAAGCCTGTCGGCGACAAAGCTGACGCGGTGACAGTGCCGGGCGCCAAGGACTCAGCCCAAAATCCCTGCCTGGCGCCGCCGCCGACGGAGCAGAACGCGCACGCGAGTTGGGTGCTTGAGTGTGGGTGAAGCGCGGATGCCACAACGACATTAACCTGCTTCGGCCCGGAATCGCCGGGCGATGCCGTCGAACCGGCGGGCTCTGTGGCTACCCGCCTTCGCCGCCAATAAAAAAACCCGCTTAAGCGGGCTTGGTGCCGGGCGGGATGGATTCGCATTCGCCGGCTGCGAATCCTCACCCCTGCGGGGCGCGCTTCGCGCGTCCGGAATCGCCGGGCGATGCCGTCGAACCGGCGGGCTCTGTGGCTACCCGCCCTCTCCGCCAATAAAAAAACCCGCTAAAGCGGGCTTGGTGCCGGGCGGGATGGATTCGCATTCGCCGGCTGCGAATGCTCACCCCTGCGGGGCGCGCTTCGCGCGTCCGGAATCGCTGGGCGATTCCGTCGAACCGGCGGGCTCTGCTGCTACCCGCCTTCGCCGCCAATAAAAAAACCCGCTAAAGCGGGCTTTTTTATTGGCGGAGAGGGCGGGATTCGAACCCGCGATAGACTTTCGCCTATACACACTTTCCAGGCGTGCTCCTTAAACCACTCGGACACCTCTCCGGGGTGCGAATCTTCTCGCGAGGCGCGGCAGGGTAAACCACTTGCGGTGTCGGCGACAAGGCGCCGAGTTCTTCAGGCGGCGTTGCTGCGTTGTTTCCAGCGCTCCAGAAGGGCCGCTTCGCCGCGCGATAGCGCGCACATCTGGGTGATCTGCTCAACGGCCAAACCGTTGGCCATCAGGCGCTCCGCCTGGGAGACTGCCTGAGTCCCTTCGATGTGCTGACTCAGCGTGTTGATTTTGTCGACCAGCGATTTCTGCTTGGCGCTCTGGTGACGGAAGCGTTCACCTAACTCGCCGGAGCAGATAATGAGGGCGTTAATGTCTCTTCCCAGTTGTTCGCGCGCTTTTCGCTCCTCCGCCAGCGCCACACTCAAACTGGCCGCGAGGCGAGCCTGCGCGCGTGTCAGCCGCATGCAAACCACGAGCGCAACGGATAGCGCACTCGCCATCAGTAGCAGACTGGTCAGAGGAAGGAACTCGCTCATGGCGCTCTCAGAAACCGCCCTGAACGAACTGCGCGTCGGCAGTCATCAGGCGGTTGAGGTCTACCAGAATCAGAATCTCGCCATTTTTGCTGTAAACGCCCTGAATGTAGCGCGAGTTATCGTCGTTGCCGATGCTTGGCGCGGAATCGATTTCCGAGTTCTGGATATTGACCACCTCGGCCACGCTGTCGACCAACAACCCAACGATGAGCTTGTTGATTTCGACAATCATGATGCGGGTTTGGTCGGTGCTGTCATTGCGGACCAGCCCAAACAACTCGCGCGCATCAACCACCGTCACAACATTGCCGCGGAGGTTGATGATGCCAATCACGCAACCCGGTGCACCCGGCACCGGAGCGATTTCCGTCATGCGCAGGACTTCCTGAACCTGCATGACGTTGATGCCATAAATTTCATCGGCCAGGCGGAACGTCACCCAACGATTGAATTGCGTTTCGGTTTTTTGCAGCACTGCGCTCATTGTTTAATCCTCAATCTCGTGTCGGGAACGGCCGCGGTGTCAAAGCTTCGACGCGCGTACGACTGTTCAAGTGTGAAAGCATCCTTTGTGCCAGCTTTCATTCGCCCGAGCGTAGCCGGCGCATGAAATGCAGCTGGGTGGCATCCGGATCGAGAACAAACGCCGGCGGGTCGCGCAGCGTGGCCCCGATCCAGGGTGCCGCCGCGCGCGGCCCCCGCGAGGTCAAGTTGGACTGACGAATTTCCAGCGATTGCTCCAGACGGCAGCCACGAATTTCGAGCCGCCCCCCTTTGAGCCAGATGGAGTCCCGTCCGATCTGCAGGTTCTGACCCAGTTGGGCGCGATAGGGATCAGGCACCAGATCTGCCGCGTCTATCACCATGGCGCAGGGGCTATCCGGGGCCGCGGACAACACGGCATCGACGGGGCATAAAAAGCGGAAAGGCCCAGCCATAAAACTCATCACCCGTAAGACGTCCGGGTCCACAGGCGTCGGCGCAGGCGCCTCCAGAAGAATGTCTGGCACCACTACGGGCGGCGCGAGCACGCCTTCCAAGTGATCCTGCAGGTAACTCGCGACGATTTCTGCGGTGGAAGTCTTGCGAGGTTTGAATTCTGAAACGCTCATCCCACGTCCCTCAGCGTCTCTGCAAGGTCGGCGGGTTCATTACGCAGCGAGGCAAGCAGGGCCTGATAGGCAATGCTGCCGCGCGCATAGGGTTGACGCAGCGTCAGTGGCACACCCAGACGGCTGGCTTCGCGCAACTGTGTGTCGACCGGAATTACTCCCCCCCAGAGGTTGATGTCGGTCCGCGCACGAATCGCTGCAAGCGTTTCGGTGGCGGCACGCGTGCGCCGATCGAACAAAGTAGGTACCACCAGATGCGGCAGCGGCGTACCGCGCGCGCTTTCAATCATCTTCAGCGTGCCCAGCAGACGGTCAATCGACCGCTCGGCCAGAAACTCGGTCTGCACTGGCACAATCAGCTGTTCGCAGCTCACCAGCGCGTTCACCACCAACACCCCAAGGGTGGGCGGGCAGTCGATAAGGCAATAGTCGTAGTGTTTGGAAGCTCGGGCGAGACTGCGCTTGAGCGCGAGTCCCATGCCCTGCTTCAAGCCGAAACGTCGTTCCAGCGTTACCAGAGCGGTGGAGGACGGCGCGATACTGAGGTCTTCGATTTGGGTGGGCAACACCAGATCGTCGATGCCGATCATGTTGTCCTCGGCTGCGGCCGCGAACAGGGAATAGAGATTGGGCTCCACCTGATCCGGGTCGAAGCCACAGTATTGAGTCAAGGATCCGTGGGGATCCAAATCAACAAGTAATACTCGAGCCCGCTCGCGCAACAGCGCGCCGGCGAGACTGATAGTAGTAGTGGTTTTACCAACCCCGCCTTTTTGAGCGGCAATGGTCCAGATTTTCATTGAGCGATCTCCGCAGGTCCTGGAAGTTCACTAACTCTCTGCAAGGATTGGGCCGGTTCTTGTTTTGCCGGCTCCTCCGCGGCCTGATTGGCCACATCGCCATCTGCCGCCAATTTTACGTTGTCATTTTTGGCGATCGCGACGACCACTCGGCGGTTTTGGCGTCGGCCTTCTGGCGTTGCGTTGTCAGCAATCGGACGATGTTCCCCAAAACCTACCGCCGACAGGCGCTCGGGGCGGACTCTACCTGCCGCCATGCGCTCGGCAACACTTGCCGCCCTTGCCGCCGAAAGCCCCCAGTTCGAGCCATACGGGCCACCCAGCAAGGCGACGTTATCGGTAAATCCTTCCACCCGAACGGGATGGCCCATATCAGCCGCGATGCCGGCAATTTTCGCCAACGCCGCGTTGGCCGAGACGTTTAGCTTCGCGCTGCCTGATGGAAAAAGCAGTTCGCTACCGAGGACGATCTCCAGCCAGTCTTTCGTTTCGCGGAATTCAACGTCATCCCGCCCGCCCATTTCTCCCAGCACCGCCTCCAGTTTCTCTCTCGGTGTTCCCACGACCGGCACAGCGGTGGGCGCCACGATGTCCGGCGTCACTACGTTTACAGCATCACTGCCCGAAGGCTCGTCAACTGCTGCGATGTTGCGCGACGCATCAAGAAGGCCGTCGCGCGGCATCGCGCCACCGCCAAGGTCAACGGGCACAGGCCGATTGGGCACGGGCGCCAACATGGCCTCAAGCGAATTGGACAACACCCGAAACTTGCCGGTATTCACCGATGAAATGGAATACATGACGACAAAGAACGCCATCAACAGGGTGATGAAGTCGGCGTAGGAAATCAGCCAGCGTTCGCGGCCCTCGGATTCTTCATGATCTTCAACCGGGCGCGTCAGGGGTCGACGCTTGCTCACGCAAGTAACCCCTGGAGGCGTGATTCGATGACCCGTGGGTTCTCACCGTCGGCGATGGCGGTGATCCCGATCGTGATCATTTCTTCCAGCCGCGTTTCGCTCCGAGTCACCGCCCGGAGTTTGGCGCCCATCGGCAGAAAGACCAGATTCGCAAAAGCAACGCCGTAAACGGTAGCGACGAAGGCCACCCCGATCCCCCGGCCCAGCAGCGCCGGGTCGGTCAAATGATTCATGACCTGAATGAGGCCGATGACCGCGCCAAGGATCCCAAGGGTTGGGGCATAGCCCCCCATGCTGTCGAACACTTTCGCCGCCTGAACATCCCGCTGCTCCCGCGTGACGCTATCAAGATGCAGGGTCTCGCGGATAACTTCCGGATCATTGCCATCAATCAGCATTTGCAAAGCTTTGCGGGCGAATTTGTGTTGGACCGAATCCACCACCGCCTCAAGACCGAGCAGGCCTTCGCGGCGGGCAATACGGCACCAGTTGATAAGGTCTTCCAGGGCGCCGTCGAGTGACTGACGCGGTGGCTTCACCACCCAGACTGAAATTCGCAACGCGCGCGAAAACACCTCGAACGGTGACTGCAACATGGTGGCGCCCAGTGTGCCGCCTAAAACAATGAGCAGCGCGGGGCCGTTGAACAAGGTGGCGAGCTGTCCACCTTCCAGATACTGCCCAAACAGCACCGCTGCAAACGCCAGCGCAATCCCGCAGAGACTTAAGACATCCACGTTCAGCGGCTCCTGCGTAGTCGGTTAGCCAGTTCCGTCGGCGACAACACATCGGAGGCGAGCCCTGCTCGAATCACAGCGGCGGGCATGCCGAAAACCGCAGAAGAGGCTTCATCCTGCGCCCAGACCTTGCCACCGGCGCTCACCAAGGCCCGCGCGCCTTCGCAGCCGTCGCTGCCCATACCCGTCAAAATGACGGCCAGCGCATCTTTCCCCATCTGCATGGCGACGCTCGCCAGCGTGATGTCGATGCTTGGCTTATAAATTTCCTCGGGGAGTGCTCGCTGCACGTCGAGATAAATTTTGCCGTTCGCACGGGTCACCCGCGTCTGCATGCCCCCGGGTGCCAAAGCCACAGTGCCAGGCGGCAAGGATGTCCCATGCACCGCCTCAACCACCGGTAGACGACTCCGCCGCCCCAAACGCTCTACAAAACAGGCGATGAAAGGCTCTGGCATGTGCACGGCGATGAGCACGGCCGCAGGGAAATCAGGCTGGAACGCGCCCATTAACTCACCTAATAGTGCCGGTCCGCCGGTGGAGGCCCCGATGACTAGCAGACTGTAGTCCCGAAACTCAGGGTGTGAATTGGCGCTGGTCGCGCTGGGTTGGGGAGATGTCTCCGGCATACGCACACCGGCGCGCGGCGCGACGACAGTCGAAGCAGGTAAGGTCTCACCAAGGATGGCGCGCAGTCGATCGCGTAAAGCCGAAGCGCTGACCCCATCACTCCCGTGCTGGAGCGCTCGCTTCGGAATGACGTCAACAGCCCCAGCATCAAGCGCGTCAAGCGTGGTTTCCGCGCCGGCGTGGGTGTAAGTCGACAGCATCACGATTTTGGTCGGTGCGACCCGCATGATTTCGCGGACGGCTTCAATGCCGCCCATCAACGGCATGTCGACGTCCATGGTCACAATGGCGGGCCGCAACTTATGCGCCAATGCCACCGCCTCGCGCCCGTTGCTCGCTTCCCCGACGACAACAAATGCAGGGTCTGCGCCAATCACTCGCGCTAATTGGGCGCGATAAAAAGCCGAGTCCTCCACGATCAACACTCGCCATGGCGGCGCGATCGAAGGGCCTGGCGTAGTCATGGCGAGGCTTTCAGACAGCCCGTGGTCGCTTAGCGGCGGCCGTAGACATCAAGCAACTCGGGTAAATCCAGAATCAGCGCAATTCGACCGTCGCCCGTGATGGTCGCTCCTGACAGCCCTCTGGTCCCGTGCAACATGGCGCCCAGCGGCTTAATCACCACTTCTTCCTGACCCAGCAGTTCATCAACGATGAGCCCGATTGATTGACTGCCTACCGACACAATCACGACATGACCTTCATCGACCGCCACGTCATAGACGCCGTCGATTAGCCACCGGCTGAGATAGAAGAGAGGCAAGGCCCGACCACGCACGACCAAAGACTTCCGACCGTCAACGTCGTGCGCCTGCTCGCGCCGGAAGTCGATAATCTCTTTAACGTTCATGAGGGGCAGCGCAAAGATCTGACGCCCCAGATGCACCATCAAGGTCGGCATAATCGCAAGCGTCAGCGGCACCCGAATACGAATGGTCGTGCCGACGCCGACTTTGGAATCAATTTCGATAGCGCCGTTAAGCTGGGTGATGCGGGTCTTCACAACGTCCATCCCCACGCCGCGCCCAGAAACGTCACTGATTTCGTCTTTGGTCGAAAAACCGGGCAGGAAAATGAGCTCGAAGCACTCGCGCTCGGTCAGACGCAGCGCCGCGTCCTCCTCGAGCAAACCTTTTTCTACGGACTTTGCACGCAGGATTTCGGCATTCATCCCTTTGCCGTCGTCCTGAATGGTGAGCAGGATCTGGTCGCCATCCTGCTCTGCGGAAAGTCGCAAGGTTCCCGTTTTGGGTTTGCCTGCGGCCAAGCGGGCGGCCGGTAGTTCAATCCCATGGTCGACGGCATTACGCACCAGATGGACGAGCGGGTCGGAAAGCGCTTCAACCAGATTTTTGTCGAGGTCAGTGTCCTCGCCCGCCATCTCAAGTTCGACTTCTTTGCCGAGGTTGCGCGCCAAATCGCGCACCACGCGGGGGAAACGACCGAACACTTTCTTGATCGGCTGCATGCGCGTTTTCATAGCCGCCATCTGCAGGTCGCTGGTCACGACGTCCAGATTGCTCACGGCCTGCGTCACTTCCGGATCGGCCACCTTGACTTGCAGATTCGACAATCGATTCCGGATCAATACGAGTTCGCCGACCATGTTCATGATGCGGTCGAGCACATCGATGCCGACACGAATCGTGTTGGCATCCGCGTTTGCGCTATCCGCCGATTTATCCGCCCCGCCTTCTTTGGGTTCAGCCGGCTTGCGTTTCGGCGGGCGCGCTTCAACCGATGCTTCGACCGGTGCATCCACCACAGCCGAGCCCTCGGCAGCGGCGGTTGGCGGCGGTTCTTTTTTGGGCCTGGCACGGTCAGCCGCTTTGCTTGCTGGCTTGGCGGGCTCCTCGACCTTAGCTGCAGGATTCAGCTTGTCCAACAAACGTTCGAATTCGTCGTCAGTGATGATGTCCGGGCCGCTGCTGGTCACGGCTGCAGCTGCAGGTGCAGGTGCAGGTTCGATTTTGGGCGCATCGACAATCGGGGCCTTTTGAGACTTCAGATTGTCGAGCAGAGATTCGAACTCGTCATCGGTGATCAGATCTGGCGCAGCAGGCAAGGGCGTCACCGGACGCTTGGCCTGCAAGGTATCGAGAAGCGATTCAAACTCGTCGTCGGAGATGAGCGCGCCGCTCGCGGCAACGACCGACGTAGCCTGAGATGCCCCGGCTGGCATTCCGCTGGCGTTAGGCACGCTAGCTAACATGCCAGCGACCACATCATCGAATTCGCCAATGCTGTTGTTGTCGGACGGCTCAATTTCGGCGTTGGCTTCAATCGCCACGGTCGCTTCGACCGGTTCCGTGGCAGACGTGACACTCGACGGCTCAACGCTAAACTGGCCGCTTGCGATCAGGCGAAGTTCTTCCAGCAACGCGGGCGCGGCTGGTGAAGGCACCTTACCGCTTCTGAGGGCGTCAAACATTTCTCGCAGCGAATCGAGGACTCGAAGAAAGACGTCCATCACTTGCGCGTTGAGTGAGAACTTGCCGTTGCGTAGCTGATCGAACACGTCTTCGCACTTGTGCGCGACTTCTACCAACGCATCGAGAGACAAAAATCCAGCGCCACCTTTAATGGTGTGGAAGCTGCGAAAAACCGCGTTCAGTAGTCCTTGATCGTTGGGCGACCCCTCCAGATTGATCAGCTGGGAATCGAGGTTATCCAGGATTTCCTGAGCCTCTACGAGGAAGTCTTGTAAAATTTCATCATCCATCGTGGTCTACCCTGATGCCCTGTCGCATGCGCTGCGATGTTTTTGATGCGCAGAAGATGACTGCCTGTTCGCTTAGCGGCAGAATTTGTCAATCACTGGAGGGTTGGTCGGAGAACTAGGCCGACCAGCCAATTCAGTCATGGGCGTCGGAGTACCCGCCCATGCTGTTTAATCGGTCAGACGCCGAGCTCCGCGAGCAATGCGTCGACATCATCCTGATGATGAATCGCCCCAACATCGCTTTTCAGTGCGGGCCCATTCACACCATTCGGCCCGCTTGCCCGGAGAGACTCGCCGCTAGCCGGCAGTTCCGATGTGATGAGCGCCACGAGTTTTTTCTCAACCTCACTCACAAGATCGATCGTGCGGCGGATGACCTGTCCGGTGAGATCCTGAAACTCTTGCGCCATCAGCACTTCCGTCAAGCCTCCCCGCAGCACTTCGCCGGTGACCACCGTTTCATTGACGTAAGCCTGGATAGCGGCGGGGTCACCGCCCAGCACTTGCTCCGAAGCACCGGAGGCCAGACGCTCGGCAAGCGGCATCATGTCTTCAACTGCAGCCAGCGTGCGGTGCGCCGAGTCTTCCGTTTTTTCGATCACGTAGCTCAGCCTGTTACGCGCGTCAGGCATGTTGTTCTTGGTTAATTCGACCAACTGCGGGTCCGCGCTGAGCCCGAGCAGCGATTGGTGGACATCGCGGGTGAGTTCAGCCAGATGGCGAATTAATGGCGTGGAGCGCACGTCCTGAATGGCTCGTAGAAAATGAACTATTTGTTCTTCGTTGCCGGTCTCTAAGGCGGCAACCAGTTGGCGGGCTAGCGCAAGGCGCTCTGCGGTCTCCATGCGGATTTCCTTTCTAGGCTCGATTCAGGACGAGAGGCTCAAGTGGTCGCCGCGATTCGCTCGAAAATCTTGTCGATTTTTTCTTTGAGCGTTTGGGCAGTGAATGGCTTGACGATGTACCCGTTTACGCCTGCTTCAGCGGCGAGAACGATTTGATCTCGTCGTGCTTCGGCGGTCACCAGGAGCACCGGTAGCGAGCTCAGATTAGGGTCTGACCGAACGGCCCGAAGCAGGTCAATGCCCTGCATCCCCGGCATGTTCCAGTCGGTGATGAGAAAATCGAAACCACCGCTCTTCAACATAGGCAGAGCAGTGTTGCCATCATCCGCTTCATGCGTGTTGTTGAAGCCGAGATCCCGCAAAAGGTTCTTGATGATTCGGCGCATCGTTGAAAAGTCGTCAACGATCAGGATTTTCATATTGCTGTTCACGGGATACTCACTCCTCTTAGATTCCTGCCGCGCTCAGGGCGATCTCTCAATTATTCCAATCCACCATGCGGGCCTTGAGTCGCACCAACGCCTGCGAGTGGATCTGGCAGACACGGGATTCACTCACCCCCATTACCTCTCCGGTTTCCCGCAGATTCAATTCTTCCCGGTAGTACAGGGACATGACCAGACGTTCACGTTCCGGCAAAGACGCTATCGCCTGCGCGAGAGCGTTCTTGAACTTTTCCTTCTCAACATTTTCGGAAGGCTCGGGGATCCGCTCATAGAGGCCCTCGGAGATGATGTCGTCCTTGCTCGGCAAGTCCTCGAAACTAAAGACTTTGTGGCTAGTGGCATCCTGCAGGGTCTGATAGTAGGCATCGAGGTCCATGTTGAGACGGGCCGCAACTTCGGCGTCCCGCGCGTCCCGACCGGTTTCGGCTTCGATTTCAGCCACTACGCGGCTGATTTCGCGCACCTTTCGATGCAGCGATCGGGGCGCCCAGTCACCTTTGCGAATTTCGTCGAGCATCGCGCCACGGATACGAATCCCGGCGTAAGTCTCGAAACTCGCCCCCTGTGAGGCGTCATAATTCCGTGACGCTTCCAACAGACCAATCATCCCGGACTGGACCAAATCGTCGACCTGAACAGTCGGAGGCAAGCGGCTCATCAGGTGATAAGCAATGCGCTTGACCAGAGGCGCCTGTTTCCGCACCAGTTCATCCTGGTTCTTGTCGGCTAACCCAGCACCTGCCGTCGCTTTGTATTTCGCTACCTTGTTCATACGAGGGCATGCCTCCCCATCACTTCAGCTTGAATGATCCGTTCCAGAAAAAATTCGAAATGTCCGCTGGCCGCTTGTGGTTTGGGCCATTTTTCGGCCGCGGCCGCGAGACGGTCGAAGGCCATCCCCGCCGGACTTGCCGGGTAAGTGGCCACGACAGATGCGCGACGGCGTACGGCTTGGGTCACGCAGCGGTCGTAGGGAATTGACCCCGCGTAATCCAGGGCCACTTCAAGAAAGCGGTCGGTCGCCACCAGCAGGCGGCGATAAATTTCGCGCGCTTCTGCCTCGGTCTGAATCATGTTGACCAAGACCCGAAAGCGGGTGCGGCGAGTTCTCTGATTAAGCACTTTGATCGTGGCGTAAGCGTCCGTAATGGATGCCGGGTTGTTGCAGACCACCACCAGCACTTCCTGCGAGGCTTCGCAGAATTGGAGCGCATTGGCCGAAATGCCGGCAGCGGTATCCACAATCATGACGTCCATTTCGCCTTCGAGATCGCTGAAAGCGCGCATCAGTCCAACGCGCTCGGCTTCGCCCAAGTCCGCCATATGCTGAACGCCGGACGCGCCAGGAACGATACGCACGCCGGCCGGACCCTGCATCAGAATCTCATTGAGGGAGCAGTCACCGCTCAGCACGTCAGACAGGGTTCTGGTCGGGGTGAGTCCCAGCAAGACATCAATGTTTGCGAGTCCTAAATCAGCGTCTAGCAGGGTGACTCGCGAACCCGCCTTCGCCATCGCAATCGCGAGGTTGATTGATACGGTCGATTTGCCGACGCCCCCCTTACCACTGGTGACCGCGATAACGCGGGTCGGTCGTGGTCGGCGTTCACCAGAGGAAATTCCCATTCTTTGCATTCCTTCCGAGTTCACAGCGCGAACGCTTGTTCAATGAACGCTGATTCGGCTGGCACGGGGCGCGTCTTGCCCATGCTCAACATTTGTTCAAAGAGGAGTGCCGAGGTCGCGGCATCCAGGTCATCGGGCACCTGTTGTCCGGCAGTGACGTAAGCCACAGGGAGTCGGGCGGTGATCACCGCCGACAGCGCGGGCCCCAAACTGGCCGCCTCGTCCAGTTTGGTCAAACAGCAGCCAGCCAGCGGGAGACCATCGACGGCATGCACAACGCGCTCTAGCGCATGAAAATCAGTGCTGGCGGAAAGTGTGAGATAGGTCTGCACCCGGCTCGGCAATCCGCTCAAAGTCGCCAGCGTGCGCCGGAAGGCCGGATCCGATGGGGCGAAGCCGGGAAGGTCAATGAGCACAAGTTCCCGGTCCCGCAATTCGGCCAGCGTGTCTGGCAGTTCATCCACACCCCGCACCGACAACACCGTAATACCCACCAGACGACCGAATGTCCGCAACTGTTGATGAGCGCCGAGGCGCTGGTCGTCGGTAGATATCAGCGCGACCTTGTCGCTGCCACGCGCCAGCGCGTACCGCGCTGCGAGTTTGCTGGCCAGGGTCGTTTTGCCGACCCCCGTGGCGCCGCAAAGTGCGATGTGCCCGCCAAAACGGAGAATGGGGTCATCGAGGCAGGGCAAACGCGCCTGCATGGTGGCAAGAACTTGCCGCCATGCGGCAGAAAATTCACGCCGCTCATCAACCGTACTCACCAGATTGCGCCCCAGCGCGGGCGCAATGCCGAGCTGCGTGAGCACGCGCAGCAACCGCGCCTGCAGCGGGCTACGGTTCGAGAACTCATGCCAGGCGAAGCCAGACAACTGTTGCTCAAGCAAAGATTTGATGGCGCCAATTTCGCGCTGCATCTGGATGACGGTTTCCTGACTGGTCCATAGCGGATCCATCGCGGCAGGGGCCGCCGGCGGTACCGCGGCAGCGGCCATCGGAGGCGTTTCGGTAAGCGGCTGTGGCGCGCGCTCCCGTGTGCCTCGCGGCGTGAAGCGCTCGATCAATTCGGCATCGGGCTCCCCGATCGCCGTCAAAATCTCGATGCCACCGTCGACTTTTCGATTCGACAGGATCACAACGTCCGGGCCTTGTTCTTGCCGGACCTGCTCTAGCGCGCTGCGCATATTCGCGGCGAAATAGCGTTTCACCTTCATGCGTCCTATCCCCTACTACCAGTTACCGGGTGTCATGTTGTTCTTCAGGCGGCTTTGCTAGCGTCGCGCGCCGCTGCCATCGCCAACGGTCGCCACGATGCGCAGCTGCTTGTCGTCTGGCACTTCGTTGAAGCTGATGACATGCATCCCCTTCACGCTTTGCCGGACAAACCGCGCCAGAAACTCGCGGAGATTGCCTGGAACCAGCAGCACCGACGGTTGCCCGGTCAGTTCCTGCTTCTCGTGCGCCTCGCGCAGTGACTGCGCGAAGCGATTGGCGAGATTCGGTTCTATGGCGATCCCCGCTTCGGCGCCGCCCTCGACCGAACGAAGCAATATCTGTTCCAACGAATAATCCAGCGTAATTACTGGAAGCTCTTCATCCAAACCATTGATTTGTTGGATGATGACTCGCCCCATCGCTTCACGGACCGCCGCCGTCAACGTGACGGGGTCTTGACTCCTACCGCCACGCTCCGCCAAAACCTCAAGAATGGTTCGGATATCGCGAACCGGAATGTGCTCGCGCAGCAGGTTTTGCATCACGCGCACCAATATCCCCAGCGGCACGATCTTGGGCACGACGTCCTCCACCAGCTTCGGCGAGGTCTTGGTCAGGCCGTCCAGCAGCTTCTGCACCTCGTCGTGGCCCAGCAGGTCCTGCGCATGGTCCTGAATGATTTGGCTCATGTGGGTCGCCACCACGGTGCTGGCGTCCACCACCGTGTAGCCGAGTGAAGTCGCCTGCTCGCGCTGGTCTTCGCCAATCCAAACCGCCTCGAGATTGAACACCGGGTCTTTGATGATGGTGCCGCGTAACTGCCCGAATACTTGACCGGGATTGATCGCGAGTTCTCGCCCCGCCTGCACCGAAGCATTACCCAGCGTCGCGCCATGCACGGTGATGCGATAGGCCGTGGGCTCAAGGTCGAGGTTGTCCCGAATATGCACCGCAGGCACCAGAAAACCGAGTTCCTGCGAAAGCTTCTTACGAACCCCGCGGAGCCGGCTGAGCAGTTGGCCGTTTTGGTTGCGGTCCACCAGCGGAATGAGGCGATAGCCCACTTCCAGACCTATCGAATCGATAGGCTGGACGTCATCCCAGGTTAATTCTTTGGTATCGGTAGGTGGGGGGGGTGGCGGTGCCTCGGGCACTACCAAGGCTCTTTCGGTTCGCTTTTGATTCACGCGCCAAGCGGTATAACCCGCACCAGCGGCCATGGTCAGGAAGGCAATATTGGGCATGCCCGGAATCATGCCCATGGCGCCGAGAATGCCGGCGGTCACACCCAGCGCCCGCGGATCCTCAAACAGCTGACTCGAGATTTGCTGGCTGACATCGGCCTCGGCGGAGACCCGGGTCACGATCACCGCCGACGCTACCGCAAGCAGCAAGCCGGGGATCTGCGCCACCAAACCGTCACCGATCGTCAGCAGCGTGAATACCCGCACCGCTTCACTCATCGACATGCTGTGCTGAGCTACGCCAATGATGAAGCCGCCGATAATGTTGATGAACACAATCAGAATGCCGGCAACGGCGTCACCGCGGACAAACTTGCTGGCGCCGTCCATTGCGCCATAAAAGTCCGCCTCCTGGGTCACTTCCGCGCGCCGTTTTCGCGCTTCGTCCTGAGTGAGAACCCCGGCGTTCAGGTCGGCATCGATCGCCATCTGTTTGCCCGGCATCGCATCGAGGGTAAACCGCGCACTGACCTCTGAAATACGGCCAGCGCCCTTGGTAACGACCACAAAATTGATAATGACCAAAATGGCAAAGACCACAAAACCAACGGCGTAATTGCCGCCAATCACGAAACTGCCAAACGCATGAATGACCTCGCCCGCCGCCGACGGACCGCTATGACCATGCAAAAGCACCACGCGGGTAGAAGCAATATTCAGCGCAAGCCGCAGCAGCGTGGCGGCCAGAAGTACAGTGGGGAACGCCGCGAAATCGAGCGGCCGACGGCTATAAATGCTCGCCAACAAAACAACGATCGACAATGAAATGTTGAACGTGAAAAGCACGTCCAGCAGCAGCGGCGGTAGCGGCAGAATCATCATGGCCAGCAAGGCCATCAAAAGCGCCGGGATCGCTAACCCGTTGCGTAAGACTACGGCGAGCATCTCACGGCTTTGGAAGCCAGGAATTATCGTTGCCATCGCTTAACCCTCACCTGATGGTCGCGCCATCAGTTCGTCGGTCTGCTGAATAAAATCGGTACATGCTTGCCGGGGTGCCTAAAACTGCAGTTCCGGCGGAATCACGAAATCACGCGGCGCTGGTGGCTGCTGGGCACCAGTCGGGCGCTTGCGTAACTGGAAGACGTAGGCCAGCACCTGCGCTACGGCGAGATAAAGCCCGGCTGGAATTTCATGATTTATCTTGGTGGAGTGATACACGGCGCGCGCGAGCGGCGGCGCCTCGAGAATCGTCACGCCCGCGCCTTTCGCCAGTTCGCGGATACGGAAGGCGACTTCGTCAGCCCCCTTCGCCACCAGTAGCGGTGCCGCCATCGTTGCCGGGTCAAAGCGTAAGGCCACCGCAAAGTGCTCCGGGTTGGTGACAACCACATCGGCCTTCGGCACCTGCTCCATCATTCGACGCCGTGCCAGCTCTTGCTGGAGCCCACGGATTTTGGCCTTTACTTCGGGTGATCCGTCGCTTTCGCGGGCTTCTTCGCGCAACTCCTGCTTGGTCATTTTCAGGTTGTTCGCGTAATCCCAAAGCTGGAATGGAACGTCCAGCATGGCGATCAGGACTGTGCCGCCGGAGACCGCAAAAAATGCCTTGAAGGCCATCGTCGCGGTGGCGGCAAAAGCCGCATGCAAGGGCATCAAGGCCAGCATTTTCAGGTCGTTGGCGTCGTGCCATAGCACCGCAAAGGCAATCCCCAGCAACAGCAAGAACTTGACGGTGGCTTTGAGAAGTTCCATCAGGCTCTTGGTAGAGAACATCCGTCCGATGCCACTCATCGGGTCGATGCGGTTCCATTTGAAACCCATGGCTTCGACCGAAAAGGTCCACCCGCCGAGCAAGATGGAAGCCGCAATCGACACCAGCGCGGAAACCATCAGGAATGGCGCAAGCGCCGACAACATGGCCAACAAGGCTTCGCGCAAGGCCAGAGTGAGCTCAACGTCGTTCATGCGAATCGCGCGACCCACCTGAAAGTCGTTGCGCATCGCCGATTGAATAGACCCCAGGAAGCGGTCGGAAGAAGCCCAAAGCACGCCGGCCGCCGACATTAACAACAGCATCGTGCCGAGTTCTCGCGATCGAGGGACCTCGCCGCGTTCGCGCGCCTCAGTGAGGCGCTTGGCACTAGCCTCTTCTGAGCGTTCTGCCCCGCTTTCTGACTCTGCCATGGCTATTGCCTGCGCAAAGTTTCGTAAGCGGCCGCGAAGCCATCGGCAAAAATCACTTCCATCTGGCCCGCGAGCATCCCGATGCTCAACAGGAGAACGACTGCGCCGAACAGAATCATCACAGGGAAACCGATGGAGAAAATATTGAACTGCGGCGCAGAGCGCGCGATGGCCCCAAAGGAAAGATTAACGATGAGGAGAGAAGCCACTGCGGGCATCATCATCAGGATGCCGGCGCCCAGCATTTGCCCGGTCCATTCAATGATGTAGTAAAGCGCCGCTGGCGAAGGCATATGACCACCGGGCGGCATCAGCGCGAAGCTGTCAGCAATCAGTTCAATCAACTTCAAATGAGCGTTGAACGCAAAGAACATCAAGGTGGCGAGGATGATGTAAAGCTGGGACACGACGGGCACCTGAGCGCCGGACACGGGGTCCACCATCGCCGCGAATCCGAGGCCCATTTGCTGGGCCACGACTTGGCCGGCAAATTCGAGAATGAGAAAAATAGTTCGCAAGACCAAGCCCAGCATCCCGCCAATCAGAACCTGCTGAACCGCAAGGCCCAGGCCCGCCGCGCTCATGATCTCAACGTTCGGCATCGCCGCGGCGTGCAATGGCGCGATGATGGTGGTGAGCGCCAAGGCAAAAATCAGACGCACCCGACCCGGCAAGGCCTGAGTGCCAATCACCGGCGCGGTCACCACGAATGTACTGATGCGAATGAACGGCCAGAGCCAGGCGCTTAGCCAGGTCATCAGTTCGGCGTCAGTAATTTCGAGCACAGCAGTTACTCAATGGACCAGCGAAGGAATAAGTCCAAAGAGCTGTGTGGTGTAGTCGGTAATGACCTGCAGCAAGTAAGGCCCGCCTACCACCAGAACCAGTGCCGTGATGAGCAACTTGGGAATAAAGCTCAGCGTCATTTCGTTAATCTGGGTGGCCGCCTGCAGCACGCCGATCACCACACCAACCACCAGCGCGGGCAGCAGCAACACCGCCATCATGATCAGCGTGACCTCAAGTGCTCCCTTGCCCAAAGTGACGACAAATTCAGGTGTCATGAGGGATCGCCTTCCGCAGCATTACACGTAGAAACTCGAAGCCAGGCTGCCCACGATCAGGGCCCAACCGTCGACGAGCACGAACAACATAAGCTTGAACGGCAGCGAAATAATGAGCGGCGAGAGCATCATCATGCCCATCGACATCAACACGCTGGCGACCACCAAATCGATAATCAAAAACGGCAGAAAGATCAGGAATCCAATCTGGAATCCAGTCTTCAGTTCGCTGGTAATGAAGGCTGGCACCAGCACCGTGAACGGCGTGGCAGCCGGCTCTGTGATCTCACCCCGCCCAGCCATCTCAACAAACAGCTTGAGGTCGGTCTCGCGCGTTTGCGCGAGCATGAATTCGCGTAGCGGCACCTGGGCTTTATCGAGCGCCTCGGTAAAGCCAATCTTCTCTTCAAGGTAGGGCGTGATCGCGTTGGCATACATGCGATCGATCACCGGCGTCATGATGAAAGCGGTCATGAACAGCGCCAATCCGATAAGAATCTGGGTGGATGGCGTCTGTGCGGTCCCCAGCGCCTGACGCAAGATCGCCAATACGATGATGATCCGGGTGAAGGCAGTCATCGCCAACAAGATCGACGGCAACAAGGTGAGCGCCGTCATCAGCAGCAGCACCTGAAGGGTCAGCGAATAAGTCTGCGAGCCATTCGCGTTGGTGGTCACCGACAAGGCTTCCAGGCCCTGTTGGGCCTGCGCCGGGAACACCGCGAACAACCCGATCGCCACGAGCAATGCTCTCATTGGGCTTGCTCCTGTGCGGCGTCAGCGACGCGTAAAGCCTCGGCAAATCCTGCGGGCTCCGGCGCACGCATCGCATGCAGACGCTCGAGCCGACCGCTGGCGATTCCAATCAGCACCCGCTCGCCGTCCACGTCCACCAACATCAGGCGCTCACGCGCGCCCAGCGCCAAGCTGTCGATGATTTTGATATGCCGTCCGGTGGTGCCTTTAGTCAGCCGCAGCCGCTGCGCCCCCCATCCCAGGGCCACCACCAAAGCCAGCACCAAGGCCAATGCGAGGACAATTTGCACCAACTGTCCGGCACCGACCGGACCCGCCGCGGGCGTCGGCAGGGTGGGTTCGGCCCACGCCAGCGAAGTGCCCATGACCAAGGTCAGGATCGCAACAGCAAATCGAGCGGCGACGGTATTCATCAGCGCTCAGCGAAGTTTCTTCACGCGTTCCTGCGCGCTAACCACATCGGTGAGCCGGATGCCGAACTTCTCGTTCACGACAACCACTTCGCCATGCGCCACCAGCGTCCCGTTGATCAGCACATCCAGCGGCTCGCCCGCCATGCGGTCGAGTTCCACCACTGAGCCCTGATTCAACTGCAGCAGGTTGCGAATGGAGAGTTTGGTCTTGCCAATCTCAACCGACATCATCACCGGGATATCGAGGATTGAATCCAGATCGGCGATCTGGCCCCCACTGTCGTTGGTGGGTTGAAAGGACTCCATCTCGGCCGGCGCGGCAATTGCGTAGGCATTAGGCGCCGGGCTCGCCCGAGAACCCGCCTCCACCGAGCGCTGCTCGGCAAGCGCGGCCGCCCAATCATCTTCATCAGAGGTGTCTGTTCCACTCATGGCATTCCTCCAAACTCTTTATGTCGCGGCGTGAGATCAGAGTGCCGCAGCATTTCAGTGACTTTCAGGGCGTAGTTGCCGCGCGAAACGCCGTAGCGCGCGCGGAAAATTGGAATGTCTTCAACGCAGGCGACGAGGGCTTCAGGCATCTCGATGCCAAGCACATCGCCAGGTCGAAATGCCAGCACGTCACGCACGGTGAGTTCGGCGGTGGCAAGCGTGGTATTGACCTCAATCTGGGCGAGTTTCACTTCGTCCTGGAGCAGATGGCTCCAGCGCGCGTCTTTCTCGGCGACATCGCTTTGGATGCCCGCGTCCAGCAAATCGCGAATCGGCTCCACCATCGAATAAGGCATGGTGACGTGGAGATAGCCCGCGCCGCCTTCAAGGTCGATATGAAAAGTGGAAACCACCACGACTTCGCTGGGGCTCACGATGTTGGCGAAGTGAGGATTGATTTCCGCACCGAGGTATTCGAACTGCAGCGGTAATACCGGCTCCCAGGCCTCGGAGAGGGATTCAAAGCACATGTCCACCAGACGGCGGACGATGCGCATTTCGGTGCCGGTGAAATCACGGCCTTCGATCTTCGTGTGAAAACGCCCGTCGCCGCCGAAAAAGCAGTCGACCAGCGAGAACACGAGTTTCGGGTTGCAAACGATGAGGCCAGAGCCGCGCAAGGGTTTGATCTTGATGACGTTCAGATTGGACGGCATCAGCAGCGAGTGGACGTATTCGCCAAACTTCAACATCTGCACGCCTTCGACCGAAATGACGGGCGAGCGTCGCAGCATGTTGAACAATTGAACGCGCAGATTGCGGGCGAAACGCTCGTTGATCATTTCGAGCGTTGGCATCCGGCCGCGAACGATGCGGTCCTGAGAGGCGAAGTCGTATTGCCGGGTACCATCCGGCGCCAGCGTATCGTCGCCGTCAGTGGCGATATCGCCGCTATCGACGCCCGAGAGCAGGGCGTCGATTTCGTCTTGCGATAGCAGGTCGTTATTGGCCATGGCGACAGTTCCGCGACTTACTGCATCACCAGGCTGGAGAAGAACAGGTCCTTCACGCCTTTGGCCTTCTTGGCGCCAGCGACCTTGGTCAGCACCGCCTTCACTTCTTCAAGCGCGTCAGTACGCAGCTTTTCCTTGCCTTCCGGGGTCATGAGTTGCTCATAAACCTGCCGGCTCAGCAGCATCACCAGACTATTCCGCACGGCCGGCAGATTTTGGGTGATGGCCTCCTGCACCGCAGGGGCCTTGGCCATGATGCTGATTTCAGCCTTGAGGAAACGTGCGCGTTTTTTGTCGTCCTGGAAGTTGACGACGAACGGCGGGCTTAACTCGACATAGGCAGACTTAGCACCTTCCTTGCCCTCGCCTTCACCCTTTGCGGCCTCCTCGCCCTCTCCTTCGCCCTCAGCTTCGGCGTCACCCTCTTCCGTATGCTCGCCTTCGGCTTCGTCTTCGTCTTCTGAGGTGGCCTCCTCGCCGTCTCCGGCCTTGGCCTTTTTGCTTTTGGCGGAAGCCTCCTTGGACTCCTTACCCTTCATCAGGAACATCGTGCCGCCGATGCCGCCGCCAAGCAGAATCAGGGCGCCCACCACGATCAAAATAATCAGTTTCTTTTTCGAACCGCCGGCGGCGGGAGCTTGTTCTGCGGGTGCTGTCGTAGCCATAGAGACCTCCAGTCGTTTGGAGGCCTTCTAGCAAGGCTTAGGCCAATGGCGCGATTCTTTTTATTTCAACAGCTTGGGAATTGATTCCCTGGGGGACGCCAAAATTCCGTGAGCGATTGGCGCTGAACATCCGTCTCCACGACGGTGCTTTGACGGCTAGCGCCGAGTCAGGCGTAAGCGTCAATCAAGCCCACGCGGCGCGCCTGACGCGGGACCAGGCTGGCCTCCTCTGCCATTCTGCGTTGACCGTCGGGCGCATTGAACAACCACTCCTGCCGTTGCGGCTGAGACTGGAACGCGGACTGCTCCCGCTGCGGAAGTTGCGCAAACACCCCTGCGTCGTTCAGACGAACGCCGGACTGGTCCATCACTTCCCGGAGTTTTGGCAGCGCATCCTGAATGACATCACGCGCCATCCCGCTGGCAGCGGCAATCTGGACGCTCGCCTGATCGTGTTGAATGGTGATGCGCACCTCGATGGGCCCAAGGTCCGGCGGGTTAATCGTCATTTGCGCCTGCTGAACCCCGTGCTGGGCGAGCACCACCACCTGCTGGCTGAAACCTTCGCCAAAGCGCGGGGACTGGATGGGTAGGCGGGTATCGAGTTTCAGCACCTCGGACCGCGCATCGCGCTCGCGCGTCGCGGTGGTCCCCTGGATCTGGTCTGCGCTGCTGGTGGCCGTCGTCTGTTCCGGGGATTTACCGTCCGAGGATGTCACTGACGCGTCCTGCGTTTTGGTGCCGGCCTCGGCCAATGCCAATTGGAAGTCGGGGAGTTCCCCATCAGCTTTACCAAGACCCGAGGTCGCCTGTTCGGGCGCCGCAACGGACGCCTGTTCGGGCGCCGCAACGGACGCCTGCGCGTTAGGCGCAGCTTTGGTCGGGCTCTGCGTACTGGCGGCAACGGCCGGCCACTGGGCTGCAGCGCGGGATTCGGGACGCAACCGAGCCATTGCGAGTTCGCCCGCCTTCGCTGAAGGGGTCGGGGCTGGCGTGGTGCCACCCGTCATCGTCGAACCGAGCGCTGCCAGCGCGACGGCCACCG
>CAMCQE010000035.1 GCA_945876945.1 Klebsiella pneumoniae | reverse complement strand
GGTTCGGGGGCGTCGTCCCCGTCTCCCTCCCGGACAAACGCGCGACTCATTCAGCGCGGGCCATAGTCGGCCAACTCACTGTCCCAGCGGGGGTCTTCGTGATTAACCGTTTTCACCACGCCGGGCACCGAAGGCGCATACCACATGGTGGAGTTGGCGCCGGTTTCCAGCATCGCGGCACGCCGGTGGTCGTAGCACTCGATGCGGAAGGCGTCGATGGTGCCGGCCTTGACCGTGACGGGCGCAAACTCCACTACCCGACAAGTCACCTCGCCTTCCCAGCGCAAACCCTCGGTGGCGAGATAGCCTTCATATCTCGACTTCCAGACCTTGCGCACGGCAAGCGGAAATTCCACCGCCGGGAAGTAAGGCTCGAACACCACCAGCGGCTGCCCATCGGGGCCTTCCATGCGATTGAGGTTGTAGCTGCCGGCCAAACTCAGATATGAGGTGAATTTGCCGCAGGTGCTCACCAGAAAGCCATTGGCGTCGGCGGCGGTGACTTCCCAGCGCTGGCAATCGACGGTCCCCACCCGCCCGGCGAAGGTCTGGAAGTTACCGACCTTGGGCACGGGCACCTCGGCAGTAGTGGTTTCGGCGGCCAGCGACACATCGGGCAAATCAATGTCGCGCGCCTGCGTCGTGAACGGCACGAGCAGCAACAGGGCAATCAGTCGGCAAAGCGTCATGGGCGTAGCACTCGCGGGGCGGACGCTGAAGGTAGCGGGCCCCGGCAGCGCAGGCAATGCCGCTTTGACACTACGGACATCTGGCAGAACCTGCTGGCGGTACCGCAGCGCGTGGTCAGTCAGGTGAGTGAGGCAGACGGACCCGCGATCAACGCAAGGACCGGCGGCTTTGCGCCGGGCGTCAGCGAATTTGAGGCCTGCCAGATTGCGCGCCTCCCCGGCTCGCTGGTGCGGTCGCCGCGGGTCGCGAGCGCCAGGGCGGCGCTCGAATGCGAAGTCTATGAAGTCGTGCATCTCCCGCCCACGCCGGACGGGCGAATCACGTGGGGGTTGGCAGAGTGCTGGGTATCGATATCGCCGACGAGGACATCAAGGATGGCCTCGTCGACGAACCCGCGCTCCGCCCGCTAATGCGGCTGAGAAATTCAGAGCACGCTGGGCGACAGCGTCGAGATAAATCGCCCCGGCTAGCCGGCCTTAGCGGCGCTCTGCCAGCGCCTGCGCATCAACGGCTGCCACCGCGCTCAGGTTCACAATGCGCCGCGCAGTGGCAGACGCGGTGAGGATATGCGCCGGCACTTTCAGTCCGTGCAGCAGCGGCCCCACCGGCACCCCTTCGCCCAACACGGTCAGCAAATGCATCGCAATGTTGGCCGCATCCCGCGAGGGCATCACCAGCACGTTGGCTTCGCCGGTAAGCGTCGAATCATTCACCGCCGCCGCGCGCACCTGCGGAAGCAGCGCGGCATCGGCCTGCATCTCGCCGTCGATTTCCAGCTCCGGCGCCCATTCGCGCACCAGCTCCAGCGCATCCCGCATCTTGCGCGCCGAGGCATCGTCCACGGTGCCAAAATTGGAGGCCGACAACAGCGCCACGCGCGGCGTCATGCCAAAACGCTGCGCGCGTTCGGCCGCGGCCAGCGCGATGCCGGCGATTTCCTCGGCGGAGGGATCGGCGTTCACATGGGTGTCGCCAATCACGAAAGTGCCTTTCTTCAGCACCAATACGTTGAGCGCGGCCAGCGCGTGGGCCTCTTCTTCCACGCCGAGGATGCTCACCAGCTGGTAGAGATGGTCGCGATAGGCGCCGGTCATACCACAGAGCAGGCCGTCGGCCTCGCCTTTGGCCACCAGCAGTGCGCCGATGACGGTGGCATTGGTGCGGAGAATTGTGCGGGCTTCGTTGAGCGACACGCCCTGACGTTTCATCAGGTCGAAGTAGGCCTGGGAATATTCGCGAAAGCGCGTATCGGATTCCGGATTCACGATCTCGAAGTCCACCCCGGCCTTCATGCGCAAGCCCAGCGCGGCAATGCGTGATTCGAGCACGCTTGGACGGCCCACCAGAATGGGCCGGGCAATTTCTTCGTCGATCACCGTTTGCACGGCGCGCAGCACGGTGTTTTCTTCGCCATCGGTATAGACCAGCCGCTTGCGGTCCTGTTTGGCGCTCTCGAACACCGGCTTCATCAACAGCACGGACTGGAAGATGAACTTGCTGAGCTGGTCGCGATAGGCGTCGAGATCGGCAATCGGCCGCGTGGCGACCCCGCTTTCCATCGCCGCGCGCGCCACCGCCGGCGCCAGCGTGGTGATGAGGCGCGGGTCAAACGGCTTGGGAATCAGATATTCGCGCCCGAAGCGCAACTGCTCGCCCACGTACGCCGCCTGCACGACTTCCGAGGGCTCCTGCATGGTGAGTTCGGCCAGCGCCTCCACGCAGGCCAGCTTCATGGCCTCGGTAATCGTGCTGGCGCCAACGTCTAGCGCGCCCCGGAACATATACGGGAAGCACAGTACGTTATTCACCTGATTCGGATAGTCCGAGCGCCCGGTCGCAACGATGGCGTCCGGCCGGGCGGCGAGCGCCTCTTCCGGCATGATTTCGGGCGTGGGGTTAGCCAGCGCGAGAATCAGCGGCTGCGGGCCCATCGTGGCCACCATCGCGCCGGTCAACACGCGCGGGCCCGAGAGCCCGAGGAAGATGTCTGCGCCGCTGATAGCGTCCGCCAGCGTGCGCTGCGTGGTGTCGCGCGCGTAGGCCGCTTTGTGCGGATCCATCTGCGCCTCGCGACCGACATAAATCACGCCGGATTTATCGGTGACGGTGATGTGTTCCCGCGGCAGGCCCATGGATTCCAGTAAGCGCACGCAGGCAATCGCCGCCGCGCCCGCACCGGAGACCACCAGTCGCACTTCTTCAATGCGCTTGCCAACCAGCCGCAGGCCGTTGCGAATGGCGGCCGCGGCAATAATCGCCGTGCCGTGCTGGTCGTCATGGAACACCGGAATCGCCACGCGATTACGAAGTTTTTCCTCGATGTAAAAACATTCCGGGGCTTTGATGTCTTCGAGGTTGATCCCGCCAAAGGTGGGCTCGAGGCTGGCGATGATGTCGACCAGTTTGTCCTGATCGTTTTCATTGAGCTCAATGTCGAACACGTCGATGCCAGCGAACTTCTTGAACAGCACCGCCTTGCCTTCCATTACCGGTTTCGCCGCCAGCGGCCCGATATTGCCGAGCCCCAGCACCGCCGTACCGTTGGTCACCACCGCCACCAGATTGCCGCGATTGGTGTAGCGCGCCGCCGTGGCGGGATCTTCGGCAATCACCAGACAGGGCGCGGCGACGCCGGGCGAATAGGCCAGGGCGAGGTCGCGTTGATTCGCCAGCGGTTTGGTGGGGGTGACTTCGGTTTTGCCGGGTCGCGGCAGTTCGTGATAGCTCAGCGCATTGCGGTCTAGTTGATCATCCATCGAGGTTCTCCGGGCCGCGTGCGGCGCTGTTAATAACTCTATCGAGGCGCAGCATCCCTCAACGGAAAGGCATACCGCCGCCGGGGGGCATCTGGCCGCGCATGCCACGCATCAGCGCCTGCATGCCGCCTTTTTTCGACACCTTCTTCATCATCCGCTGCATGTTCTCAAACTGTTTGAGGAGGCGGTTAACGTCCTGCACCTGGGTGCCAGAACCGGCCGCGATGCGCTGCTTGCGGGAGGCTTTAATGATGGCCGGAAATTTACGTTCGTTCGGGGTCATGGAGTCGATGATGGCAGCCAAACGCACCATCTCTTTGTCATTCACCCGGTTCTTGACCTGATCCGGCAAATCCGACACGCCGGGCAGCTTGCTCATGAGCGAGGCCAGCCCGCCCATGTTTTTCATCTGCTCAAGCTGTTCGCGGAAGTCGGCGAGGTCGAAGCCTTTGCCCTTGACCAGTTTCTCGGCGACTTTCGCCGCCTTGTCCTTGTCGACCTTCTGTTCCACCTCCTCGATGAGCGAGAGCACGTCGCCCATGCCGAGGATACGGGAAGCCATTCGGTCCGGATGGAAGGGCTCGAGCGCATTAACCTTCTCGCCCATACCAATGAACTTGATCGGCTTGCCCGTGACGTGACGCACCGACAGCGCCGCGCCGCCGCGCGCGTCACCATCGGCCTTGGTCAACACCACGCCGGTAAGCGGCAGGGCTTCGTTGAAGGCCTGCGCCGTGCGAACTGCGTCCTGACCCATCATGGAGTCGATGACGAACAGGGTTTCGCGCGGGGCGAGCGCGGCATGGAGGCCGCGAATTTCCGTCATCATCGCTTCGTCGATCGCGAGACGTCCGGCGGTGTCGACAATGAGCACGTCTTTCAACTGGCGACGGGCCATATCCAGCGCGGCAAGCGCAATACGTTCGGGCGTTGATTCGGTGCTGGGGTAGCAGTCCACCCCAATCTCACCGGCCAGGATTTTTAACTGCTCGATCGCGGCCGGGCGGTACACGTCGCAACTGACCACCGCCACGGCTTTCTTGTCATGCTCTTTCAAGCGCTTGGCGAGTTTCGCCGCGCTGGTGGTTTTACCGGAACCCTGCAGGCCCGCCAGCAACACCACCACCGGCGGCTGGGCGTTGAAATCGAGACCGACACCCGCTTCACCCATGAGTTCGGTGAGTTCATCCCGCACCACGCGAATGAGCGCCTGGCCGGGGGTGAGCGTGCCGATGACTTCCTGACCCAAGGCGCGAACGCGGATGCGATCCAGAAAATCTTTGACGACCGGCAGCGCAACGTCGGCTTCCAGCAAGGCCATCCGCACTTCGCGTAGCGTGGCGTCGATGTTTTCTTCGGTCAGTCTGGCTTCGCCCCGCAGGCGTTTGACGATGCCGTTAAACCGTTCGCTTAAATTCTCAAACATGGGATGCGGTTCCTGCGTTATCCGGAGCTGGTAGAAGGATCATTCGCGAGTCGGTGGAGCGGAACAAGGGGCGAGCGTGGATAAGGATGAAGCAGTGCTGAAAAGGCGTCGCTGCGAGCAGTGACGGACGAGGACTAGAAGGCCTCCATCACCTCGTCGAGCGGGAACGGCAACCCCACGCTGGCCCACACCTCGGCCACCCGCCGAACGACGGGCTCGGCTTGTTTCATCCACTCCGGATGGCGGTCGCGGTTGTTGAAGACTTCAAACGCTTCGGGCTGCGGGTTGCGATGGCCAAAGCGGTAATAGAACGATTTCGCGAGTTCCTCCATGCGTTCCTTACCGTAGGCGACCACGCTGATTTCGCGATTGGCGCTAATGCCGGTGGTGGCGACGTAATAGTGGTAGAGCTCCCAATAGCGCAAATACGCATTGAAATAAGGCATTTTTGCGATGTCCTCCACGTCCACCCCGGTGTAGTTCAAATCGCGTCGCACCCATTCTTCGATATTCCCGCGCACGGCAAAGCGACCATCGGCCGGCATGCCGCCTGACTTCTCATAGGTGGAAATACAAGAGGTCACGGGATGGCGCACGGTCAGAATGTTCTCAACCGCCTGCCCCAACACCCGTTGAAAAAAGCCGCCGGCATAGGTGCCTTTGGTGAGCTTTTTAGGCACCACAATTTTGCCGGAATGCGGCTTGGCGCGGCCAAAGTAGATGTCCACCATGGTCAGGTATTCCGCCATGGTCTGCAGGCTGGTCATCCAGGAATTAACGCCCCGCTCAAACCGGAACGGTCCGGCTTCGGGAAAGCCATCGTGGGCGATGACGTTGGGCACGCGGTCGGGATGGAAGCCCAGCGCGCGATAAATTTCCTTGGTCAGATACGAGCCACCGTTACGCGGCACGCCAATGATGTTCACAAAATGAAACTTGAGCTGGATGTCCTTGATGGGGTCGACGTTGCCCGTCATCAGAGCGACCAGCAACTCATAGGCGCGTCCAATCGCCTGTTGGCCACTGGGTGCGGCCAGCACGGTAGCCGCATTGCGGTTAGCAGAACCGATCAATCGCTCCTGTTCCTGACTCATAGCCTCGGAGAGCTGATCGCCCCACACGGCGCCCTCAAAGGGGATCTCGGCCACGATGTGATGGAGGAAATCGATGAAGACCGGTGAGACCGGCAACTCGCGGTCGCTGAGCTTGATTTCAACGCCCATAGCAGCAACTCCAATCGCAAAAAGCGGCAGGGCCTGCCGCGTCAATCCACATGCTTTCAGTGACGCGGCATGGCGTTAAGGCGGTTAGCGTCCAGCGCCAGAAGCCGCTGAAAGTTATCGAGCGACATCAAATGCGCATAGATACGGGACAGAAAACCGCTGCGCATCAGTTCGGTGAGGGTTTCCGCAGGCAGGGTATTCAGGCGCGACTCGCTGACCCGGAACATGCCTGAAAGCCGCTTGCGCTCACCGCTGGCGGGCTGGATATCTGCGTCAAACGGCTCCAGAAGTTGCAGGGCCTGCAGGCGTGCGCAGAAAACTTCGGTTTGCCGGCCCGCTGCTTCAAGCTCCTGAATCAGCTTCAGACGGCTTTGCCACAGCGACGACTCTTCGCCTTCAGCGGTAAACAGGGCTGGCGCCGTGTCATCAAGCGCGGACTCGTCCACGCAAATGACCGTTTGCTCGGCGTCTGCCCCGACCCGCGCGGTGCAGAACGGATAGCGACGCACATAGGCGGGGCAGTAGACATCAGCCAGCCAGTCGCCAGCAGCGTCAACGCAAAGATTGAGTGACTGCTCAAGCCCCGTGAGCATGACCGGACTGGGCGTGCCGGCGGCGGTTTCGATAAACACCACCGGACAAACCCGCGCGGCCGCCACAAACTCCGGCAGGCTGAGATAAATCGCGTGCAAGTGTGCGGCAAAGCGCAGCGCGCCGGCCGCAAGCCCCAAGCCTGCATGGGTCTTGCGATCGAGGACGCTCAAGCCCCCGTAACCGGGCGGCAGTTTTACGTCGAGCGTGGCCAAACTAGCACCGGCAAGGGAACGTGAGGGCTCAGAGCAATTAAGTTCCGCCGCACTCGTTGGGGTCCGCCGTAGGCGTTGGATCGTTATTCAGAGGATTCTTGTCGGACCCAAATTTGATTGCCGTGGGATCTCCGGTGACCGGTTTGAACCCGCCGGTACCGGCCGGAAACTGCTTGCCCGCCACGTCGATTTCACCCGCGTGGGTTTTGAAGTAGAGGCCGGGGTCGATGTCGGTGCCGAGGTCGGGACAACCGTCGGTGCAGTCGATGGCTTCGAGGTCCGTCCCGCGAATACCAATGGTCGCCACCGCGGTGCGATAGCTGACGGCGTTTTTGTTGCGTTTACCGATCGTGCCGGTAACCGCTCGAAAGCCGCCTTTCAGCAGATTGAACAAGCCAACGCTGTCGTCCGCCGAGTCGGTGTACTTGTATTGTGCAATTTGAAAACGGGTGCTGGGGCGGAGGAGGATATAACCCCCGTCGCTCAGCTTCATACGCACAAAACTGGCCGGGGCCGTGACCACCGTCTCGCCGGTATTGACCGGATTTCCTTGCGACAACGGCCGAATATCTCCTTGCTCGGTGGCGGCCGATGCCCGCCCGACCAGCTTGACGATTTCCGCCGCCGCCACGCCTGAGGGCGTCGGTGATGGGGTAGTCGCGGCGGCCGGCTGAGTGCTTGCGGCCGGCGCCGTTGCCGGGCTGCCTGCCGCTGCCGCCGAGGGCGGCGTCGCGGTGGGCTTGGGCGTCTGCACCGCAGTGGCGGATGCGGTTGCCTTGGCGGCCGGCTCAACAGCCGCTGGCGCCGGGGCGGCGGCTGCTGCCGCTGATGTCGCCGCAACGGCGCTGGTATCGAGATTCAGCGAGGCCCCTACTTTCAGTCGACTCATATCGCCGTTCGCGAAAGCGTTCGGGTTACTGGCAAACAGCGCTTGCATGACCTGCGTCGGATTCTTGCCGGGCGCCGCCTTGCGAGCGATCGTCCAGAGCGACTCGCCGGCTTTCACTGGCCCGTAAGTTTCCGCCTGGACGCTCATTGTCGGCATAAGAGTGCTCAGCAGTACGGCGCCTAGCCCCTGCGCAAGTCTCCGCCGGCCGTTCTTGAATAACTGCATGCTTGTCACCTTATTCGCACATCTGGCCGGTATTGGACTTACTGCTCACCAGGGAAGATTTACGGCCACTGGTGTTTTCGGCCAGGTCCAGCGTCTTCCCTTCGTCATCCTTTTCGTTGTCTTTCTCGTCATCCCTCTCGGTGGGCAGCATCGACTTGTTGCTCACGATGACATCGTCCTGGATCGCGCTGCCTACTGTGCCCATGGAAACCTGCACCTGCTCGGACGGCGTAATCGGCGGCGTAATCGGCGGCAAGGTGGACTGCGGGGCAAAGCCCGCCGACACCAGATTGCCCGCGCCCGTCACCGCTCCGGTCGACACAAAGAACGCGTTTTGATTCCCCACATCCAACGGGCCGTTGGCCCCTACGACAATGCTGCCAGTGGTGCCAGTCCCCCCAAATAACAAGGTGGTGCCCGGTAGCTTTTTGAAGTGCAGGTCGTTGGTGAAATACGGACCGGATGCATCAAGCGCCACCGGCAGGCTATTTTCAATATGCACCGTCTTGCTCGCGGTGTAGGCCGTGAACTGGGCGAGGAAGTCTTTCCGGGCGGGATTGATGCTTTTGACACCGGGCCCGAAGTCCAGCAAACCATCGGTCGTGAACACCACGTAGGGTACGTCCGGATCGTCGAAGCTCAGGCCCTCGGCAAACTTGATGTCGCCACTCGCGGCAAAAAACGCGTTTGGCGCATTGGTTCGTGCGCCCTTGTACATGGGCAGCGGCAATGTGACACCGGCCGCGCTCGCGGCGGCAGCCAGACTGTTGATGGCATTGGCGTCGCCGGCCTGATCCGGCAATGGCCGGTCGCCAACGGTGACGCCGGCGGCAAACAGCACGTTGCCGCCAGAGGTGTTGACCGCCAAACTTTGAGCGGTCAAGTCATTCAGGAAGGTGGCGTCACCGGAGAAACGGAACGCGGCCTCTGCCAGCGGCAAAACGCTAAATTCGGTGCCGGAGTCGACGCTCCCCGGGTCGGTCGACACCCGGGTCGCACCGGTTCTGGCGCTGTTGTTAATGGCCACGTTCACCGGGGCCACGGTGGCTCCGCCCGTGGTGTCGATGCCGAACACCAGCGCCGCCGTGTTGGTGCTGAGATTCACGCCTTTCGAGCTTCCAAAAACCCCAATCCGCAGTTCGTCAGCATTGAGAATGCCTTCGCCCTCGGTCATTAATGCCCCACCGCCATGGATGGTGTCGATTTGCGCGGCGTTGATTGGCGCGGCGACGATGAGGTCGGTGCCAAACAGCGAGAGCGCCCTGATTTGGTCTGCTCGGGGTGCACCCGTGGGTACCAGATTGAGTTGTGAATTGATGTTCACGGGGCCCGTGGGGTTAGCGGTCGGCCTAATCGGCCCGCCAACGCCACCCGAACCATCCGGCGAACTGCCTCCGGACGCTTCGTAGTTACCGGCCAAACGCACAGCGACGTCCAGCCCTCTAACAGCCACCGGGCCAGCGGTGCTGACGCCGTCACGTCCACTCATCTGGAGGAACGCCCCTTGCTGGGTCGTGCTGAACGGCGTGCCCGCGTCGGTCCCTGTCTGATTGAGTTGGCTGGCACCCCTCAGGCTGATGCGGCCGGCAGCGTTCGCTACGTTGACCGCGACCAAGCTGCCCGCTGTGGCGTCGATGCCGCCGCCGAAATCGATCGTGCCGGACGCCTCGGAGCCGAGCGCGGAATCTGTCCCGTTCGCGATATCGACGAAGGCGGTGCCTGTTGCCGACTCACTTGATGCCCCAGCGCCGGAGCCGCCCGTCGCGAGGATGGGGCCAGCGACAGAAATTCCTTCGGCGGCGCTGAGGGTTACCGCCGCCGTACCGTAGGACACCGAATTGGCTTTCGCGGTGACACCGCCGAGAATGCGAATCCGACTCGCCTCTGCGAGGACGTTCGCACTGCTACCGGACAGCGTGTTACGCACGCTAAGGCCGCCATCAATCTCGATATCACCGCCCGCGTGGAGTTCAAGCGAACCCACTGCGGCAACGGATTTTATTTTGATCTCGCCGGTGACAGACCCGGCAGAGCCGATGAAATTGCCGCCGACATTGATATCCACGTGGCTGAGGTCGATCACGCCGTCGGCGCTGCGCGTCACCGTTGGCGGGGTCGACCCGATGAAGGCGCCGGCGCCCAGGGATGAGCCATAGCTCGCTGCGACCGTTCCGGTTTTAAGGGTGAGGTCCCCTACCCGCAACCCAGGCGAGAATCCCGGCGCGTTAATCGCGGTCACCGCGGCTTCTGCTTCAATCCTGTCCGCCGCCACCAGCAGCACATCATTGCCCGCATTCAGTTGGGATTCGAGATAACCGCTGGCGACACGAACCGCGCTGCCCGAAGAGCTGATCCCGCCGTAGCTTGCCGCATAAATTTTCAGTCGGCTGGGGTCGATGAGGAGCTGCCCGCCCTGCCCCAACTGCACCGCGTCACTCGCAACCTGCATGCCGCCCTGGTGCGCGCTGACTTCAACGAATCCCCCCTGACCGCCGCTCGCGCCGCCACGGGCTGCCACGGTGCTGCCACCGGCAACCTGAAGACTGCCGTTGGCGATGAGGCGCACCGAACCGCCCTTGCCAGACTGCTGACCTTCAGCCAAGGCCTGGGCGCCGGCTTCCAGCACAACGTCGTGATTGGAGGTCACGAGCACCGCGCCACCCTGCGGACCGCTGGCGTCCAGCGTGCCGCTGTTGATGACGCTGCCGCCGTTACCGCGCAGCACGATGCTGCCTTCCTGCTCGTCGATGCCCTTGGCCTGCACGAGACCCGCGTTATTCACGACAGTCGCGACCAGCCCTTCGGCGACCTTGGCGGTCATCAGCACCCGCCCGCCATCGGCCAGAATGGCGCCAGTATTCTCGACCCCCGCCTGCTGCTCGAAGGTCTTCAGGTCGACCGCAAAGTTGACGAGCCCGGAGTCGTCGAGTTGCAGAGAAATCTTGCTGCCGGCGGCCAGCGCCACGGTACCCAGCCGGGCATCAATTAATCCTTCGTTGGCGACGCGGTCGCCGAGCAGCATCACGAACTGGCTTGCTTTGATCTCGCCGCTGTTGCTGACCGTGCCGTTGGGCGCACCGGCCTGTCGGCTGAACACATAACGGCCGGCCATGAAGTCATCGTCGTTGATATCGAGCGTGCTGGCGGCGAAGCCCGCGGTTTCCACCTTGGCCCCGGCACCGAAATAAACGCCCTGCGGGTTGACCAGAAACACCCGGCCGTTGGCATCGATGCGACCCAGGATTTGCGATTCCTGCCCCCCGACAACCCGATTAAGAATGCTGGAAGTGGTGCCGGGCTGCACGAAATGCACGTATTCGTTGCCGCCGACGGAAAATGAATTCCAGTTAACGACAGCCCTCTCGCTGCCCTGAGCGATCCGGGTGGTGGTCGCATCGGGCCGCGTGACGTTCACGTTGCCTTTCACGACCTGCTCGCCTAGCGGGCCTGCCACCGCAACGCCGGGCAGCAAGGCCAGTGAGCTCCAGCGCAGCAGTGGCCATGCGGAGGTGCGGATAGCGGCGATGAGCGGTTTGAGAACGGGGCGATTGGGGGTACTCATGGGGACTTACCTCGAGCTCCTCGCGGAGCCGCTATTCGGATATTGAGCTTATGGTACGCCCGTCGGGTGCTCGCAACTGTGAAGTGTTTCACGCTTGCCCGGCTGATTTTTGCAGTGTTCAGAACTGTGCGTTGAAGGACGTCCAGAAGCGCATGCCCTGATCGCGGTCGGACGGTTCGTACTGTCCGATAGGATGCGCCATCATCACGTCGATGCTGAGGTGCCCGAGCACCACAGCGCTGTAACCGATACCGGCACCGGTGAGGTCATCCGAGGAACGCAGCCCGCGCAGGGTGCTTTGGGTGCGGAACACGGTGCCAGAATCGATGAAGGCCTTTACTTTCTGGTCGGCGATGCCGGGCAAGGCCATCACCGGATACTGGAGTTCTGCGCTCATAAAGTAGCCTTCGTCGCCGCCGACTTCAGACGCCGGGTACGCGCGGACGCTGTTGGGGCCGCCGATACGGAACTGGTCCAGGTCGACCAAAGGGTCGGCAGACATGGCGGCGGTAAACCGCGCGAAGAGCGCAAGCTTCTGCCACAGATACCGGTAGTGGCTGAAATCCAGCTGGACTTTGGCTGCTTCGGTATTGTTCTGCGCGACAAAGCCACCGGCAGCATTTTTGACAAGGGGCGATCCCTGAAAGTTGGTCGACAGCAAGGCGCCGGCGGTGCTCAGGCTCTGGTCGGGCGCCTGATAGTTGAACAGCGCGGTGAACTGGGCCACGCCCAGATGCGCGTTCGTGACATCACCGTTGGTCAATTCATTCTGCGTGGAGTAGGTGCGGTCGAAACCCGCGCCCATAAACAAGCTCTTGTTCGGCGAGCGCAACACCGGGTGCAGGAAGTTAATACCGTAGTTCTCGCCTTCGCCTTCGATGTCCAGGGTGGAGAGATTGCCCCCCAGCAGGCCGGTATCCACGCGGTACCCGAAGCGGGAGTAGTACACATTCGCGCGGGTGCCCCGGGGCGTGACCGGCATGCTGTAAGCCATGCGGCCGTAGTGCAGAAGGTTGCCTTCAGCGTAGAGGCCGGTGAAATCGAAACGGTCGCCTACGCCCAGCAGTCCGTTCAGGGCGGCGTCGGCCTGAACCCGCCACTCGCCGATGCTTTCGCGGCCGTGGTTATTCAGCTGCAGACCGCCTTCGTAGTTTTTTTCCTGAGTCTGTACCACGAGATTGGAGGTGCCGTAATCATCGCCCGGTTGCATCACCGCCCGCGCCGCTAGTCCGGGGAGGTCGTTGAGCAGCAGCATCTGGTGTTCCAGCGGCGCGCTTCGCACTACCTCGCCAGGTTTGATTTCGCCCAACTGCCAGGCCAGAAAGCCGGGTCGGTAGTGCTTGTTACCCTCAATCAGGGTCTTTCCGAGTTTGCCTTCGATAATCTCTAGCCGGATAACCCCGGAAGCGATTTTTTGTTCCGGCACGTAGGCAGTCGCCAGCGCGTAGCCACGCGTGCGGTAGTAGTGGGTGACCTTGTCGGAGACCTCATAGATTTCCAGCAAGCTCAGTTCTTTGCCTTCATCTCCCGCCACGACCTGATGCAATTCATCCGCCGGGATAGCGCTGGCGCCGTTGAACTCGAACCGAATGATCTTGACCTTGCGTCCGCCTGCCGGCACCGCTGGGGCAGGCACCACCGCCGGCGGCAAGGGGCTGGAAATGGCAGCGGGAGGCGCTGTGATGGGCTTGCGAAGTTGATCCTGAATGGCGCCGGGCGTGGGTATCGCCTGCGCGAAAGCGATGGCAGGCAACAGTAACGTGCCGAAAAACAGCGAGGAGGCGCGTCTGGCTAGTAGGGTCACAGGTGGGTTCCATCCAAGGTTTGCATGAGTGTAGCGCTATAAATCGCACAGCCGCAATCGCGACCCCATGATAATCCCAGCGACTTTTTTAGAATGTTCGGAGCGCCAGACGCTCACGCATCCGCTGCACCAGTGCGGCTTCGCTCCCACCCGCGTAGCGGGCGGCAAACGATTCGGCCGCGCGGCGGAAGTTTCGTTGCAAGAGGACAGCCCGGAGTTTGGCGGCGAGATCTCCCGGGCGACGCATGGGCGCTGATAGCCCCGCGCCGAGCAACTCCAGCCGGCGGGCAATGAGATACTTCTCCATCGTAAAAGGCACCGCCAATTGAGGCTTGCCCGCCAGCAGGAAGCCCGCCAGCGAATTGGGATTGCCGTTCGTAATCGCCATCTCGCATTCGGCAGCGGCCTGCACTAAATCAACGGGCTCCGCCGCCAGATGAACGTTCAAGCCAGGAATCGCCGGCAGCGCATCAGCGCGCAAACCCGGCGCGTACAGACACAGGCTCAGGCCGAGCGCGGCACTGGCGGCCAGAATGTCGGGCAACAAGACTGAGGGCTCGAGATAGGCAAAAACCCGGGGACCAGTTCCCGGCCACACCGGGGGAATCCCAAAGCCGGGCACCGGCCACACGCCCATAAACTCGGTATCGGGGCGGTCGAACACCGGATCAAGTTCGGCAAACAGCAACAGAAAGGTCTCCGCCACCACCAGTGCTTCAGCGACCGAGCTAAACGGCCGGTCCGCGAGCGCCGTTGCCGCGCTGTTGATGACCTCGAGCAGTCTGGCTTCACTCGCCGCCAGTCGCGCGCGGTCGTTAGCAAGCCAATAGTGATAGGCGGGTAAAGGTGAAATCGGAGGCGGCGTGTAAAAGCCGGAACCGATCGCGACTACCCGGGTCCCCGACAACTTGCAGGCCACCACCACGCTCGGGCTGTAATCCGCGATGACCACGTCTGGCTTCAGTTGCGCCACTACCGACCGCCAGTGCTGGAGCCGCTGCTGAACGGCGGCCGCATCGGAAAATCCGCTGTTCCAGATAACTTCCGGATAGCTGTTGGACTGGGCAATTTGGTCTTCGGGAGGCGTGTAGCCACGCGGCGCCCGCGCGAGTTCCAGCGCAAGGCCGTCAAACACCTGAAGAGCCTTCTCCAGATCGCAGGCGTGAAAGTGCACCCGGTGCCCGTCGGTCAGCAGTTGCTGGATCAACCCGCGGTGACGCACCAGATGACCGATGCCGCCCCCTAGCTCCCAGGTGAACAATACGGTGGCCACGATCAGCGGCGTCCTGTCATGCGGGCAGCGAGGCTTATACAATGACCCGGTGTTTTCACTGGCAGTACGCTCCTGATGCTGATTTACGCCGCCGGCGTCCTTGCAATCATTGGCTACCTCGGCGCCTCGGCGCTGTTGGCTGCACCGCGGCCGCCAGACCGCCCCGACGCTCCCGTCCGACGCCGCCTCTGGTCGGCGGTGCTGTTCATGGCCCTGCTGGCGCATAGCGCTGTGCTCGCCCAACTTACCTTTACGCCGCAGGGTTGGAACGTAAGTGTATTCAATGCGGCCTCACTGGTGGCCTGGTGTATTGCCCTGCTCCTTAGCCTGCTGCTCCGGCGGCAACCTCTGGCGAGTCTCGCCGTGGTGATCCTCCCGCTCGCGGCGCTCGCGCTGGCGGTCGACCTCAGCGTGCCCAGCACTTATCTCGTGACCGAAACCCTCGCGCCGGGCTTGCGGATTCATATCGCGCTGGCCCTCATCGCTTATAGCTTGTTTGCCATCGCCGCCGTGCAAGCGGTGTTTCTCGCGGTGGCCGAACGCCAACTGCGCCAGCATCACCCCATCATGAATTTCCTGCCGCCCTTACCCACCATGGAAGCGGTCATGTTCCAGCTCACGCTCATTGCCTTTGTCCTGCTCACGCTCAGTCTGGTGCTGGGAGCGCTCTCTATCGAAAACATTCGCGCCCAACATCTGGCCCACAAAATCGTGTTCTCCATGCTGGCCTGGGCGGTGTTTGCCACGCTGGTCGTGGGACGCTGGCGTTACGGCTGGCGCGGGCGACACGGTGTGAAATATGTGTGCGCCGGTCTGGTCCTGCTGGCGCTCGCCTATTTCGGCACCAAAATCGTGCTGGAACTGGTGCTACACCGAGTATGAGCACCCTCGACCCTGACACTCTCCGCTGGCTGCTTGCAGAACTACTCGGTCTGCTGCTGGTCGCTGCCTTCTTTAGCGCCACCGAAGCGGCGCTGACCGCCCTGAACCTCAATCGCATCAAACAACTGGCCGAGGCGGGGCAATCCGATGCCTCACGCGTCCTTCGGCTGCTGAAGCAACCCGAGCGCATCGCAGGCCTAGGCCTCATCGCCAACTATCTTGTCCTTGTGCTCGTTACCCAGATCGGCGCCGTCATTGCCCTGAACGAGTTTGCCTACGAAGCCTCACTCCCCTTGAGCCTGTTCATCGCCGCCGTACTGGTGGTGTTTGGCGCCGTGATCCCGCGCACGCTGGCCGGGCTCGCCCCGGAACGTTGGGCGGCATTCTCCGCACCGCTGCTCCTGCCGTTGGTCTGGCTGAGCCGCCCTCTCACCGCCTTGCTCACGGATCTGCCTCGGCGACTGCTGCAGGGCATGGCGGGAGGGCCGCCCGCGCGCGAACTCGACCCCTTGAATCGCGAGGAGCTGCGCGCGGCCCTCCAGGGCAATGGCGCCAAGGTTCCGCAGAAACATCGCGACATGCTCTTCGGTCTGCTCGATCTGGAAAACGTGACGGTGGAAGACGTCATGGTGCCGCGACCCGACGTGGTCGGCGTCGACCTCGAGCAGGAGTGGGCGGATACCCTTGAACAACTCGCCACCTGCCGTCACACCCGAGTGCCCTGCTACTACGGCAATCTGGATGACATCGCCGGCATCCTGCATCTGCGCAATCTCAGTCGCCTGCTCCGGCAATCCCGGGAGTTCAGTCTGGAAGATCTCGAGGCCCTGCTGGTGCCGCCGCACTTCGTGCCGCTTGGGGCGAACCTCTACACGCAGCTCCTCAATTTCCAGCTCACGCGACAACGCATGGGTCTGGTGGTGGACGAGTACGGCGATATTCAGGGGCTGGTGACGCTGGACGACGTGCTGGAACAAGTGGTGGGCGAATTCACCACCGTGCCGCAATCCGCAACGCGTGATGTGTCGCGTCAGGCCGACGGCAGTTTCATGGTGGACGGCACGGCCAATGTGCGCGAACTCAACCGCAGCTTTGGCTGGTCGCTGCCGGAGCAGGGTCCAAAGACCTTGAACGGACTGATTCTGGAAGCGCTGGAAGATATTCCTGAAGCAGGCACCAGCTTCAGACTGGGCGAATACACCATCGAAATCGTGCAGGCCGCAGGTCAGACGGTCCGGATCGCCCGGATTTTCGCGCCGCCCGGAGAGACTGACGCGCCCCCCCAAGGCGACGCCGAACTGGGCGATTGAGCGGGCTTAGATCGCCGCCAGCGCCTCTTCGAGCCGCGCCACCGGGATCAACTCCATTCCGCTCTCGCGAGAAACATTCGCCTTCGGCACTATCGCTTTTTTGAACCCGTGCTTGGCGGCTTCGCGCAAGCGCTCAGGGCCGTTCTGGACCGGGCGAATTTCCCCCGCCAAGCCGATTTCACCGAACACCACGAGGTCGGCCGGCAGCGGGCGATTGCGCAGACTCGACAGCACCGCCATGACCACGGCCAGATCGGCGCCGGTCTCCGTGACGCGTACGCCGCCGACAATATTGGCAAATACATCGCATCCGGCGGTCGCCACGCCACCATGTCGATGAAGCACCGCCAGCAACATCGAGAGTCGATTGTGCTCCAGCCCCACGGTCACCCGTCGCGGATTAGACAGTCCGCTGTCATCGACCAGTGCCTGAACTTCGACCAGCATCGGCCGGGTGCCTTCACGGGTGACCATCACCACGCTGCCCGCCACCGGCTGCTCGTGCCGTGACAGCAAAATGGCCGAGGGATTAGTGACCTCGCGCAGGCCACGGTCGGTCATCGCAAACACGCCGAGCTCATTCACCGCGCCGAAACGATTCTTGAACGCGCGCACCAGGCGATAGCGCCCGCTGAGTTCGCCTTCGAAATAAAGCACCGCGTCCACCATGTGCTCCAGCACGCGCGGCCCGGCGAGCGCGCCTTCTTTCGTCACGTGCCCCACCAGATACACGGCTGTGCGCGTCGCTTTGGCAAACCTGACCAACTGGGCCGCACATTCGCGCACCTGCGCCACATTGCCCGGCGCGGATTGCAGCGTTCCGGTATGCACGGTCTGAATGGAGTCGATGACCAGCACCGCCGGTTTTTCCTGGACGGCGATGGCCAGTACGCGCTCGATCTCGGTTTCAGTGAGCAAGCGAATGGCGTCGCGCGGGAGCTTGAGCCGATCCGCTCGCATCGCGATCTGGCCTGCGGATTCTTCACCGCTCACATACAAGGTGGACACGCCGCGCTCGCGATAATGCGCGAGGCTTTGCAGCAGCAAGGTTGATTTGCCGATGCCCGGATCGCCCCCCAGTAGCACGACGGAGCCGATCACCAGGCCACCGCCAAGCACGCGATCGAGTTCAGACAGGCCAGTCTCGAGGCGAGGCGCCTCAACGGCATCCACCTCCGCCAGATTGACGATGCGCGGCGCCTCGCCGGTATACGAGGTAAATCTTGGTGACGCCGTCACCGCCGGGGCGATGCTTTCCTGCAGCGTGTTCCATTCGCCGCAATCGGCACATTGGCCGGCCCATTTACTCGAGACCGCGCCGCATTGCTGACACTGGTATTGGCGTTTGCCCTGCTTCATGCCGGCAACTCCACAAACTGCGCGCGCATTCGCATCCGGCACAGGAGTTCATAGGGAATGGTGTTCGCCGCGCTGGCGATTTCAGAAACCGGTAATCCTTCGCCCCACAGCACGACCGGATCACCGACCCTGGCGCCCGCTACCGGGCGGAGATCAACCATCATCATGTCCATCGTGACCTCGCCGATGACCTGCGTCCGCACACCATTAACCAGCACCGGCGTGCCGGTCGCCGCCTGCCGCGGGTAACCGTCCGCGTAGCCGAACGCCACAATGCCGATCGGCATCGTTTCCGGGCAGAGGTAGGCCTGTCCGTAACCGACAGCCCCGCCGGCCGGCACGGTTTTCACCGCAATCAGCGCAGAGGTAACTGTGAGCGCGGGCCGCAGTCCCAAGGACTCGGCGGTGCGCTCGGCGAATGGCGAGACGCCGTAGAGCATGAGCCCGGGCCGCACCCACTGCGCATGGGTCCCTGGCCACGCCAGGATGGCGCTTGAATTACCGAGACAACGTTCGCCGGGCAGTTCTGCGGTCGCACTGAGGAAGGCCTGTAACTGATGCTCAACGCTGGCATCACCAACCCGATGCGCGCTGGCGAAGTGCGTCATCAGCCGTAATTCGCGGTCCGGCCGCTGCAGCCGCTCGACAACCCGCGCAGCGTCGGCCGGCGCGAAGCCGAGACGATGCATGCCGGTATCAAATTTCAGCCACAGCGCGGTGCCAACGGGATGGCGAGCGAACCATTCCAGCTGCTCGTCGTTGTGGACCACCGACTCCAATCGATGGATTGCGATCTCGGTGAGCTCACGCGCCTCAAACGGCCCTTCCAGCAGCACGATGGGGCGCTCAATGCCCGCATCCCGCAGGCAGACCGCCTCTTCGACACAGGCGACCCCAAGCGCATCAACATCCTCCCCCAAGGCCCGCGCCACCCGCACCACACCGTGGCCATAGGCATCTGCCTTGACGATCGCCAGCACTCGCGCGCCGGGCGCGGCACTGCGCACCACCTGAAGGTTTGATCGGACCGCCGCCGGGTTGAAGATGGCCCGCGCAGGGCGGGTCACGCAGGGCCCCCGCCATATTGCTCAAAGGCCAGATTTTCGAACGTGGTGTATTCGCCGAAGAAGCGCAGCTTGCGCATGCCGATCGGGCCATTACGTTGTTTGCCGATGATGATTTCGGCCACGCCCTTGTCGGTGCTGTCTTCGTTATAAACCTCGTCACGATAGATAAACATGATGAGGTCGGCGTCCTGCTCGATAGCGCCCGACTCGCGCAAATCCGACATCACGGGGCGTTTGTCGCCCCGCTGTTCCAAGCTGCGGTTGAGCTGGGAGAGCGCAATCACCGGCACGTTCAATTCTTTCGCCAGCGCCTTCAAGGACCGCGAGATTTCCGAGATTTCGGTCGCGCGATTCTCGTTCGAACCGGGTACGGTCATGAGCTGCAGGTAGTCGATCACAATCATGCCGAGCGTGTGTTCCCGGGCAAGCCGACGGCAACGGGCACGCAAATCGCCGGGCGTCAGCGCCGGCGTGTCATCGATGAACAGGCTGACGTCTGAAAGCACCCCAACGGCGTGGGTCAGCCGCGGCCAGTCGTCGTCACCCAGCTTGCCGGTACGCACCTTGTGCTGATCGATACGTCCAATCGACGACAGCATACGCATGGCGAGCTGCTCGCTCGGCATTTCCATGCTGAACACCGCGACCGGCACCTTTTCCTTGACCGCCGCGTTTTGCGCGATGTTGAGCGCGAACGCGGTCTTACCCATCGACGGGCGGCCGGCGATGATGACTAAATCTGCCGGCTGCAGGCCCGATGTCATGGCGTCGAGTTCGTAATAACCGGTGGCCACGCCGGTAATCGGATTGTCTCGCTGGAACAGTTGGTCGATACGCTCAAGCGCCCCCACCAGCAGGTCTTTCAGCTGGCGAAAGCCTTTTCGGCCGCGCGATTCGCGCTCCGCAATTTCAAACACGGTGCGTTCCGCAAGGTCGATGAGTTCTGGCGTACCTCGACCTTCCGGGCGGAATCCGGATTCGGCGATATCCGTACCGGCGCGGATGAGATTTCGGAGCACCGCGCGGTCGCGAACGATGTCGGCGTAGGCGGCGATATTGGCAGCCGTCGGGGTGTTGTCCGCCAACTGGGCGAGATACTGGATGCCGCCCACCATCTGCAGTTGGTCTTGCGACTCAAGCCACTCGGATAGGGTGATGATGTCGTAGGGCTTGCCGTCGTTAGCGAGCGCCTCGACAGCACGGAAAACCGCCGCATGGTCGCGACGGTAGAAATCCTGATAGCTCAGTTTCTCGACCACCTGAAGCCAGGCGTCGTTATCGAGCATCAAACCGCCCAGCACAGACTGTTCGGCTTCAATCGAATGGGGTGGTACGCGTAGCGATTCCGCCGACCGATCGGCGGCGGGCGAGCGACTGGGAGAAGGGTCGGTGCTCATGGTCGTTCAGTCACCGGTCTAGCCAAGCGGCTTGGCGCGAGGGATATCACGCTACGCGCCGCTTGGAAGTTTGGAGGCCGCTTTCGCGGCCACCTCGGCTCACTCAGGCGGCGCTGCCCGGGTTAGCAGCTGCCACTACTACCACAATGGAAGTGGAAACTTCCGCGTGCAGCGCGAGTTCCACAGTGTGGCGGCCGACGTTGCGCAAAGCGCCCTCTGGCAGACGAATTTCGCGCTTCTCGATGGAGTGGCCCTGCGTGGCCAGCGCCTCGGTGATTTCGTTGGTGCCAACCGACCCATACAGGCGGCCTTCGGCGCCGGCTTTCGCCACAATCACGAGTTCCAGCTCGGCCAACGCGTTTGCGCGCGTCTGCGCTTCGGCCAGCGTTGCCTGCTGCTGGGCTTCAAGCTCCGCGCGACGGGCTTCAAACTTGGCGATATTGTCAGCAGTCGCCGGGACCGCTTTCTTACGCGGGATAAGGTAGTTGCGGCCGTAGCCCGGCTTTACCCGGACTTTGTCTCCGAGTGCACCCAGGTTGTGAATTTTCTCTAGCAGGATTACTTCCATCGTCTTTCGCCTTGCATTCCGAACTTGTAGCGATTGGACTCAAGATTGCCCAACCAACCGTATTGCTATAGACCACCGGCCCTCTTGCGCCGAAGCTGGCGGAAATCCACCAGATAGTCTGCCATTCCAATGACCGCGAGTACGCTTGCCGCCAGTTGCGGTAAGAGTGCCGCCGCCACATAAATTCCGATGAGCCAACTGCGTCGTCCGTGCGTCGATTTGACGCGCTCGTGGGCGATGGCAAGCCCTTGAACGGCGAACAATAACATCAGCACGGCAACAACGTCACCGGAGAGTTTCCCAATCTCGCTGGACGACCCTGCGATATACGCCACCAGGGCCACCGCGCCAGCGACAGGCATTGGCCACAGCGGCAACGTCATCGCCCGGAATTCCTCGCCGAATGCGCCCGGCCGATACAACGAGGACTGCCACCAGCGCGCCATGAGGAGCATGCCCGTCAGCGCCAGCATCATCACGCCCAGCGAGGCTTGATGCATGTGACCAGCGAGTGCCGCAATCTCCTCCGAAGAGAGCATCGCCTGGCCGCCCTGCTCGGAAATGGCCTTGACCAGTGCAGTCATGCGTTCGCGCCAGAACCCGTCGATGTCGGGCGCAGCCTGTCGAATCGACCAGGAGAAGCCCATCACAAACATGGCGATGACCGCTATTGCCCGACCCGGTAGTCCGGTCCGACTCAAGACCTGCGCAGCGCTCGCCACCGGCACCCAGGGCAGCAGCACCACCAAGCCCGCCAGCCCAACTTTGCCCACGGCGAGCAGCATAAATGCCGCTGTGCCAATGGCCCCAAGCAAGGCCACCTTGGTGACCGCTAGCACACCATGACGCAGCGTTACCAAGCCAATCACCGCGCCGCTAATCAGCAACAGCGGCGCAAAATTCAATCCCAGAATCGCAAATAGCGCGGCCATACTGGCTGCCGCCAGTTCGCCGCGCATTGCAAAGCCCGCAATGCCTCGCACGACAGCGTCGTACCGCGTACGGTGCGCTTGGGGCTTTTAGTGCGAGTCGCTGTAGGGCAACAGCGCCAGAAAGCGTGCGCGCTTGACCGCAATCGCCAACTGCCGCTGGTAACGGGCCTTGGTGCCCGAAATCCGGCTCGGGACAATCTTGCCGTTTTCGGCAATGTTGGCCTTCAGCGTATTGATGTCCTTGTAGTCGATTTCTTCGACTTTTTCGGCGGTGAACTTGCAGTAGCGACGGCGGCGGAAATGGCGCGAGCCGCCCCCACGAGGTTTGGATTTCATCATGGCTTTATATCCCCTGAGACTTATTCAGCAGCCGGCTGGTCAGCGGCTTCGTCATCAGCGCCTGTGGCAGATGATTCGGCGCGGCTTTCACGCTCGGCATGACGTGCCCGACGTTCGCTGTCACGTTCTTCCTGATCTTCCTTGGCCTTGGCCATGAGGGAAGGTTCGGTCAGCGCGTTATCCCGAGCAATCACGAGATTGCGCAACACGGCGTCGTTGAAGCGGAACGCACTAGTCAGTTCCGCCAGCGTGGCGGCATTGACTTCGATGTTCATCAGGACGTAGTGCGCTTTGTGCACTTTGTTGATCGGATAGGCCAGCTGGCGCCGGCCCCAGTCTTCAAGACGGTGGATAGCACCGCCGTTGGACTCGATCAGGGTTCGATAGCGGTCAACCATGCCGTTGACCTGTTCGCTCTGGTCAGGATGGACCAGAAACACGACTTCATAATGCCGCACGAGGTCTCCTCTCGGATTGAAGCTTCCCGGCAAAACGGTGAAGCAAGGAGATTGAACAAATTGTGAGCCGGTGATGGTAAGCCGCGAAGCGACCTACTGTAAACCCGCTTGACTAGCCAAACATGCGCTGGCGACGTGCTTCAAACAGACATACGGCCGCAGCGGTCGACAAATTGAGACTCTCAACGGTGCCCAGCATTGGGATATGGGCCAGCAAATCGCAGCTCTCCCGCGTGAGGCGACGCAGGCCCGGCCCCTCAGCCCCCAACACCATGACGAGCGGCACCTTCAGGTCAACGCGATAGATATCCAATTCGGTCTCACCGGTGGCCCCCACTACCCAAAGCCCGTCTTCCTTGAGGCTTTCCAGCGCTCGCACCAGATTGCCGACCTGGACCAACGGCACGGAGTCAGCCGCCCCGCTCGCGACCTTGGCGACGACGGCCGTGAGGCCAACGCTCCGGTCACGCGGGATGATGACCGCATCCACGCCCGCCCCGTCGGCGACTCGCAAACAAGCGCCCAGATTGTGGGGGTCCTGCGGATGGTCAATCGCGAGCAACAATGGCGGTGCCGTGCGCCCGACCAGCTGCGCGCGTAATTGGTTCAAGTCCAGACTGGCCGGTGGCCGTCGGCGAAGCACAATGCCCTGATGGACGCCGCCTTCGCTCAGGCGATCGAGCGTCGGTGCTGGCACGCGCTGCACGACCACGCCCAGCGCGCTGGCCTGATCGGCCATGGCCTGCAGTTCGGCCCCCGCGTCACGGCGGATCCAGAGTTCAAGCACCTCGTGCGCGGCCCGCTTGAGCGTGGCGGCACACGCGTGCAGACCAAACACCAACAGGGTTCGTTCCACGGAGGCTCCCCGACTCAACGCCGTCGACGCTTCGCGGCCGGCGCCTCGGCCGCCAGCGCAAAATCAATTTGCCGGTCGTCCAGACTCACCCGCATCACCGTGACCCGTACTTGCTGTCCGATCCGGAACTCGCGGTGGGTGCGCCGACCGCGGAGCCGATGGCCGGTGGGGTCAAACTGGTAGTAGTCGTCGGGCAAGGCCGTAACGTGCACCAGACCTTCGACAAAAATGTCTGACAACTGCACAAACATGCCGAACGAGGTGACGTTGCTGATCGTGCCCTCAAAGCTCTTGCCAACTTTCTCCAGCATGAATTCGCACTTCAGCCAGGCTACCGCTTCACGGGTTGCTTCGTCGGCGCGCCGCTCCGTCATGGAGGTGTGTTCTGCCAGCACGGGGATTTCTTCCAGCGCTGCTTTGGGCGCTTTCGAGCGCGCGAGGCGTCGTTTGATGGCGCGATGCACGACCAGGTCCGGATAGCGCCGAATGGGCGAGGTGAAATGCACATAGGCGTCCAGCGCAAGCCCGAAGTGGCCGGCGTTTTCCCCGCGATAAACCGCAAGTTTCAGGCTGCGCATGAGCACGGTTTCGATGAGATGTTTATCGGGCCGCAATTTGGCCTGCGCCAGCACTTGCGCGAAGTGGCGTGCTTCCGGCCGTTCGCCGCCCGGCAGACCAATGCCGAGCTCGGCCAGAAATTTGCGCAGCGCCACCAGTTTTTCGCCTTCGGGCCGCGCGTGAATGCGGTATAGCGCCGGCAGTTTGTGCTGTTCGAGGTATTCGGCCGCCGCAACGTTGGCGGCAATCATGCATTCCTCGATCAGGCGGTGGGCGTCGTTGCGTTCCCGGCTCTCAATGCGCTCGATCTTGCGCGCGGCATTGAACACAAACTTGGGCTCGACCGAATCAATGTCCAGCGCCCCGCGTACTTCGCGCCGGGTGCGCAATTTGAGATAGAGCTCATGCAGGAGCAGCACCTGATTGCGCACCGTGGCTTCGCGGGTCCGCGCCGCGCCCAGCCAGCCGGCGACTTCCTCGTAAATCAGGCGAGCGTGCGAGTGAATCACGCCGTTGTAGAAGCGGGCTTTCTTCGGTTCACCCTCAGCGGTGAGGGCAAGCTCGCACACCAGCACCAGTCGATCCACATTCGGCCGCAGCGAGCAAATGCCGTTGGACAGCGCCTCCGGCAGCATGGGGATCACGCGGTCGGGAAAATAGACCGAGGTGCCGCGCTCGCGCGCCGCCGCATCCAGCGCCGTGCCTTCGCGCACATAGTGCGCGACGTCGGCAATCGCCACGAAAAGCTTGTAGCCGTCGCGGGTCGCCCGGCAATACACCGCGTCGTCAAAATCGCGAGCGTCCGCGCCGTCGATAGTGACAAAAGGCAGCTCACGCAAATCCTGCCGTCCGATGCAGTCCTCAGCGCTCACTTCCAAGGGCACTTGCGCCACTTCGGGCTCAATTTCCAGTGGCCACACACACGGCAGGCTGTGGGCGCGAATGGCAATCTCGACTTCCATCCCGGGCGCCATGTGGTTACCCAACACCGACGCCACGCGGGCAATGGGTTGGGTATGCACATCCGGTTGCTGGGTAATCAGCGCCACCACGATCTGGCCGTGGCTCGCGTCGCCCTCGTCGCCGGCGGGCACCAGGAGGTCCTGATTGATCAGGCGATTGTCCGGCACCACATAGCCCACACCGCCATCCTTGAAATAGCGCCCAACCACTTCGGTATTGGCGCGCGAGATCACTTCGGTGATCGCGCCAAACGGTCGGTCACGCTGGTCAACACCGGCGATCCGCACCAGCACGCGGTCGCCATGCAGCACACGGCGTGCCTGTCGGGGTTCGAGATAGATATCTGCCTCACCGGTATCCGGTCGCACAAAGGCGAAACCGTCGGGGTGGCCAATAATGCGCCCCGCGATCAATTCCATGCGCCGCGCCACGCCGAAACGGCCTGCGCGATTTTCGACCAACTGCCCGTCACGAACCATCGCGCGCAGGCGCCGGCTCAAGCCTTCAACGGCCTCTTCATCTCCCAGCAGGCCGAGCATATTGGCGAGCGCTGGCAAAGGCAGCGGCGCATCGGCCGCCTCTAGTGCTTTGGCGATGTCCTCACGCGACGGAATGACAACGTTGTATTCGCGCGGCTCGCGCGGGCTTCGATCGTTACGTCGGCTCATTGACTCACCCCAGCCCCTTCTGTAGATTGCCGCTCGCTTTGCCGAGGTGGCGGAATTGGTAGACGCGCTGGTTTCAGGTACCAGTGGAGAGATCCGTGGAGGTTCGAGTCCTCTTCTCGGCACCAGCCAGCGATTGAATCTTCAGCTTGAAGGTTCAGCGCAAACAAAACCCTGATCACGTCAACATGACGCTGACATAGCCCACGTAAATCGCGCCGTTCACGGCGAGATGCCATAGGCGCAAATCTCCGCGCCGCGCGAGCAGGTACATCCAGATACCTGCCGCGTAGGTCACGCCAATGCCGATCAGGATTTCCTGCGTAGGTTGCCAAGGCGTGATCGCAATGCCCAAAGCGGGCAACAAACTGCCCTGAAACACCATCGCACCGGTGATATTGCCGAAGGCGAGCGTGTCTTTGCCTTTGCGAATCCACAGCACGCTGTTCACTTTTTCAGGCAGCTCGGTCGCAATCGGCACGATCAGGAGCGACAGCAACAGGGGCGACAGGCCGATCAGCCCCGACGCCTGCTCCACACTGTGCACAAAGCCCTTCGCGCCAGCGATCAGGAGCACCAGACCCAGCAGCATCTGCACCACGATCACCACGAGGTGCTTCGGCATACCCAGCCGGCACAGAAACAACTGGCCGTCGGCTTCGGTGCCGTGCCCATCGTCAACCAGCGCTGCAGATACCCGCAGCGTCAACATCACGTAGATGAAATACGTCAGCACCAGCGCAACGATGAATCCGGTGCGCACGCTCGCCAATTCCGCGGGCACGAACAGCGCGCCGATGCCGATGGCGTAAGCAATCAGGAAAAACAGCAGGTCGCGTTGCAAGCCCGTTTTTTCCGGACGGAGATGCCCCAGCCAACCGCGCCGCTTCAACACCGATAAGGCCATCACGCCAAGACTCAGCGTGGACAACATCAGCGGCGCCCCCAAAATGGCGCCAACCCCAATCTCGGCGTTAACTGCCGTGCTGCCACCACCGGCCATCACGGCGACCAGCGGCACAATACTTTCCGGCATTGCCGTGCCCACCGCGGCGAACAGCGAGCCGGTAACGCCTTCCGAAATCCCGATGCGCTCGCCCAGATGTTCCAGCGCATTGGTGAAGATCTCCGCCGCGACCAAAATGCCGAGCAACGTACCTAGCAGTTGCAGACTCAGGACCATGCTAACCTCGCGCCGCTTCGCACCGGGCCCGAGAAAACGGCCAGCGCATCATTTGTTGATGAAAATTCAGGGATCATTGTGGACGTCATACTGCTGCTTAAAGCCTTGCTGCTGGGGGTAATTGAAGGCTTGACCGAGTTTCTGCCCATTTCCAGCACGGGACATTTAATCCTTGCCAGTGCGTGGCTGGAGTTTAACAGACCGGAGGCGAAAACCTTTGAGGTCGTCATCCAGTTAGGCGCCATTCTTTCGGTGTGCTGGCACTTCCGCGAACGGCTCTCGACGGTCGCTCTGACGCTCATCCGCGAAGCGTCCTCCCGCCGCTTTGCGGTACGGCTGTTGGTGGCCTTCCTGCCCGCGGCGGTGCTTGGTCTGCTGCTGCACGGGTTCATCAAGCAGGTGCTGTTCAGCCCACTCATCGTCGCGTGGGCCTTGTTGATCGGGGGCGTGGTCATTTTAATGATTGAGCGTTGGGCCCCACCGCCGCGCGTTCAGACCATTGATGAAATTTCCTTCGGCGACGCGCTGAAAATTGGCTTCGCCCAGTCGCTGGCGCTGATTCCAGGGGTCTCACGCTCCGGGGCGACCATCATGGGTGCCATGCTGCTGGGGGTTAGCCGGTCCTGCGCCACTGAATTCTCATTCTTTCTCGCCATTCCGGTGATGTTTGCAGCCACGGTTTTCGACGTTTACAAAAGCTGGCACGAGCTCTCGCTTGGGGCGCTGCCCATGTTCGCGGTGGGCTTCGTCTTCGCCTTTCTGAGCGCTTTGCTGACCATCCGTTTCCTGCTGCGCTTTGTGGCCGGCAACAGCTTCGTGCCGTTCGCGTGGTACCGGATCGGCTTTGGCGCACTGCTGTTATGGTTTCTGTCCGGATCTACGCTCACGACTTAGACCACATTCGCAGAATCATATGCCGAGACGTTAATTCCCCACGCGGCTGTCTCTCCCTAGACTCCCTGCTCCCGAATTCCCGGCCGGAGTAACCGCCTTGTCGACCGCTTCCTCGCCGGACATCCGGCTTCAGCCCCTGTCCGCGCAACAACTCGCTCAACTCGAATCCGCGGTGGCCGGCTTTTCGCCGTCTGCGCTCATCTGGGCAAGCGGCTACCTTGCCGGTCTCGTCGGTCAAGGCAAAACAGCGCTGCCGGCCCGCGCCGAGGCGCCTGCGGTCGCCGCTCGCCTGTCCATTCTGGTCGGCTCACAAACCGGCAACGGCAAGCGATTGGGCGAAAAAGTTCTCAAGGCCTGTCAGCAACGCGGAGTGGCGGCACGGCTCCTGAGTCTCGCCGACTTCAACCCACGCCAGCTGCGTCAGGAAACCGCGCTACTGCTGATCGTCAGCACCCACGGTGACGGCGACCCGCCGGATGACGCCCTCGCCTTGCATCGCCAGTTGAACGGGGCGCAGGCGGCGCGCCTGGAAAAGCTCTCCTACAGCGTCCTCGCGCTCGGGGACTCCAGCTATCCACATTTCTGCAAAACCGGGCGAGATTTCGATGAACGTCTGAGCGCGCTCGGCGCCACCGCCGTGCTGCCCCGCGTGGAATGCGACGTCGATCTGGCAGCGGCCAATGACGAATGGCTCGCCAGCGTGGTGAACGCCTTTGCCGCCATCACCCCGGAAAGCGCTGCGCCCGCACGGCTCGCGCTGGTCGAAACCGCGCCCGCCAGTCAGGAGGCCGTCCAGGCCTTGGCCAGCGTGCTGGTGAACCAGCGCATTACCGGCCGCGCTTCCAGTAAGGAAGTCCGGCATCTGGAATTCGCGCTCGACACCAGCCGCTTCGACTACCTCCCGGGCGACAGCGTGTCGCTGAAGGCGCGTAATCCGCAGGCCGTCGTCAGCGAAATTCTTGCCCTCATGGAGTGGGCGCCAGAAACTCCCGTCACGCTGGGCGAGCGCAGCCTGTCGATTGAGGCCGCGCTCAGCGGCGAACTTGAAATCACCCAGCTGTCCCGGCCGGTGGTCAATGCGGTCATTGAACGTGGCACCCACGAAGGTTTGCGCGAATGGCTCGCCACCGCCGATGCGGCGGCCATTGCCGAGTGGCTGCAGGCGCGCCAACTGGTCGACGTGCTCCGCGAGAGCGGCGCCCAGTTCAGCGCACAGACTTTGGTCGACCTTGCGCGCCCGCTCGCGAGTCGCGCCTACTCCATCGCCTCCAGCGCAGCGGCCACGCCGGACGAAGTTCACATCACGGTCGCGGTGGTGAACGACGAGCGCGACGGCGTACCGCGTCCGGGCTGCGCGTCGAGCTTTCTTGCCCAGCTTGAAGCCGGCGCTGAAATCGAACTGCATCTGGACCGCAATCAGGCCTTCCGCCTACCGGCGGCCGACGACGCGCCAATCATCATGGTGGGCCCCGGCACCGGCATCGCGCCCTTCCGGAGTTTTGTCGAGGAGCGCGTGGCGCGGGGCGCCAGCGGCGCCAACTGGTTGTTCTTTGGCGAGCGCACCCAGCGCGAAGATTTTCTCTACCAGATCGAGTGGCAGCGGCATCTGCGGCAGGGCGCATTGGCGAAGCTTGAGCTGGCCTTTTCGCGGGATGGCGCGCAGAAGGTCTACGTGCAGGACCGCCTTACCGCCTGCGGCGCGGAGGTCTTTCAGTGGCTGCAGAACGGCGCGTATTTCTATGTCTGCGGTGACGCGCAGCGCATGGCGAAAGACGTGCACCGGGCGCTGGTCAATCTCGTGATGGCGCACGGCGGCCATGACGAAGACGGCGCGGAAGAGTATTTATTCGGTTTGCGCCAGCAGGGGCGCTACCAGCGAGACGTTTACTAATGAGCAAGTCCAACGATCTGTCCGCCGTTGAAGGCATCAAAACCCGCAGCCGTCAGTTGCGCGGCACGATTGCCGAGGGCCTGACCGACCAAATCACCGGCGCGATCAGCGACGACGACACCCAACTCATCAAATTCCACGGCAGCTATCAGCAGGACGACCGCGACCTCCGCGCCGAACGTCGCGAACAGAAGTTGGAGCCCGCGTGGCAGTTCATGGTCCGCGCACGGATTCCGGGCGGCATCTGCACGCCGGCGCAGTGGTTGGCGTTCGACACCATCGCTCACGACTACGCCAACGGCACGCTGCGCCTCACCACGCGCCAGACCTTTCAGCTGCACGGCATCGTCAAACGCGCCTTGAAGCCCACGATCGCGGCTATTAACCGCGCGCTGCTCGACACCCTCGCCGCCTGCGGCGACGTCAATCGCAACGTGATGAGTACCACGCTGCCGGCGGCGCGCGCGCTGCATGCCGAAGCGCTCGATGTGGCCCGCCGCATCAGCGAGCATCTGCTGCCGAAAAGCGGCGCGTATCACGAAATTTGGCTCGACGGCGAAAAAGTTGTCGATACCGCCGAAGTGGACGAGCCCGTCTACGGTCGCACCTATCTGCCGCGCAAATTCAAAATCGGCGTGGCGATCCCGCCGGATAATGACGTCGACGTTTACTCGCAGGATCTGGGCTTCATCGCGATTGTCGAAGGCGGTCAGATCACGGGCTACAACGTGGTAGCGGGCGGTGGCATGGGCGTCACGCATGGCGATTTGGCGACCTGGCCGCGCGTGGCCGACAGCCTTGGCGTGTGTTCGCCGGCGATGGCCGTGGCGGTGGCCGAAGCGGTGGTCACCACCCAGCGTGACCACGGTGACCGCACCAACCGCAAGCACGCGCGCCTCAAATACACGATCGAGGACATGGGTCTGGAGGCGTTCCGCGCCGAGGTCGCGCGCCGCGCCGGCATCACCTTTACCGCGCCGCCGGCGATTGAATTCCACGACAACGGCGACCGCCCGCAGGGCTGGCATGAAGACGACGAAGGCCTGTGGCATTACATGCTTTACGTGCCCTCTGGCCGCATCAAGGACGACGGCGACTGGCGCGCCTTGACCGGCACCAGAGCCATCGCCGCTACCGGCCTCGCCCAGTTCCGCCTCACCGCGAACCAAAATTTGTTGCTGTCCGATATCACCGCGCAGGACCAACCCACCGTGGACGCTTTGCTCAAAGCGCACGGGCTTATCACCACCGTCTCACCGGTGCGCCATCTGGCGCTAGCCTGCGTAGGTCTGCCGACCTGCGCGCTGGCGATGGCGGAAAGCGAGCGCTATGCGCCGGACTTCCTCACACTCGTCGAAGGCTTGCTTGATAAGCACCAACTGACCGGCACGCCGATCAATCTGCGCATCACTGGCTGCCCCAATGGCTGCGCGCGGCCTTTTCTCGCTGAAATCGCGCTCGTTGGCAAAGCGCCCGGGCGCTACAACTTTTATCTGGGCGGGGCCCGTGACGGCTCGCGCCTCACCGTGCCCTACCGCGACAACATCACCGAAGCCGAAATCCTCGCCGAACTCGACACCATCTTTGCGCGCTATGCGGCCGAACGCACCGCGGGCGAAGCCTTTGGCGACTACGTGCGGCGCGCGGGCATCGTGGCCTCGATTCAGTCCGGGCAAGAGTTCTCGGCCGAAGTGAGGCGCCTGACGAGCGCATGATCGCGAGCCTGCGGGATTTGTTCGCCCGCCTGCGGTCGGTGACCGACGGCGGGCTACGCCACGCCCGCGCCGAGGGCGGCTTTGTGACGTTGGTGGGCGCGGGGCCGGGAGCCGCCGATCTGCTCACCCTCGGTGGCCTGAAAGCCCTGCAGGAAGCCGATGTCGTGCTCTACGACCGCTTGGTCGGTGCCGACGTGCTGGCGCTCATCCCCGACCACGTGCAGTTGGAAGACGTCGGCAAACTCACCGGACAAGACCACCAGCAAACCCAGCTTCGCATTGGCGAGCGTCTGCTGACGCTGGCGCGTGCTGGTCAACGCGTGGTGCGGCTCAAAGGCGGCGACCCGTTTATTTTTGGCCGTGGCGGCGAGGAACTTGCGGTGCTCGCGGCGCATGACATTCCCTTTGCGGTGCTTCCCGGCGTCACAGCGGCGCTCGGTTGTGCGGCCTACGCCGGCATTCCCCTGACCCATCGAGATTTCGCCCAGCAGGTCACTTTCGTCACCGCCCACTGTCAACGTTCGATCGATCGCGTGGACTGGGCGGCGCTGGGCCAGTCCAATCACACCGTGGTGTTCTACATGGGGGTGGCCCAGCTGCCGGTGATTGAACAGCGACTGCTGGCTGCCGGACGACGCGGCGAAACGCCGATCGCGCTCATCGAGCGGGGCAGCACCGCCCAGCAGCGCGTGATTCTGGGCCGGCTCAGCGCACTCGCGGCCCTGGGCGCTGATCAGGCTGTCATCGCCCCGTCGCTGGTGATTGTCGGCGAAGTCGCCGCGCTGGGCGCGGAGCTCGCCTGGTTTACCCAGCCCGTGCTGGCAGCCTCCGCTGCACAGGACGCCGCAGCCGCCTGATTTCGCAGGCTTCGCCCTTCGCGGCCTTTCCGTAGAATGCCGGCATCTCCACGTTTGCCGGGGTCACCCATGACGGATCTACGCCTGCCGCTGATGCTTGTCCTTGGCGCCCTCCTGACGACGGCAAGCGCCGCCACCCCGGTTCGCGTTGAGCACTTCACCCCAAGCGGTAGCGCCAAGGCCGTTCACAGCATCAGCGCCCGTTTTTCCAGTCCCATCGTCGCGTTTGGCGAACCCAGACTGGCCGATCCTTTCA
>CAMCQE010000034.1 GCA_945876945.1 Klebsiella pneumoniae | reverse complement strand
TGATGAGCCTTGTCGCTCCACGACCATTCGTTGCCAGGCAAGACGGGGAGCGGTAACAGGCACAGCACCAGAACAATCGCGCACTGGCAGCCGCCCAGTCCCAGCCACCAGGCGCGGGGCATCAATCGGCGGGTATCAGTCATGGCTTGGTGATGCTCCGGGCGATTGGGTTTTCGGCTTTGAAGTTCAGTTTACCGTTCGCCCTGAGCCCGTCGAAGGGCAAGATCGAAGGCGCGGTCGTTGAGGCAGTGCCGGCCCGTTCAGGCTTCGACAGGCCCGAACGGGGTTCAGATTTGGACAGGCTCAGCCCGAACGGGGTTCAGGTGTTCGGTTCGGTGCACCGTTCGCACCCGGTTTGCAGCTCGCAGCCGCTTGTTGAGGGTCGAGTCAGAACGCCTGCTGAATCTCCCGCTGCAATTATCTCCGCCTTGGCCGCTACCGCACTCATGCGTCGTCAAACTTTCATTTCTGCCCTCTTGCTCATGGCCTGTCTATGGCCGGCGGCCGCGCTACGGGCGGATGAATTCACGACGGCGGTCGACGCTTACCGCGCGCAGGATTACGCCACTGCGCTGCAAGGCTTCACGGCGATGGCCGCCGCCGGCGATCCGCGGGCCCAGTTTGCGCTGGGCTTGCTTTACGACAATGGCGAAGGCGTGCCGCGCGACGATGCACAGGCGCTCCTGTGGTATGAGAAAAGTGCGGCGCAGGGCTACGCCAAGGCCCAATACAATCTCGGCATGATGACGCTTGATGGACGGGGCGTTGCGCGCGACGACCGTCGGGCCCGCCAGTGGTTTGAACGGGCCGCAGCGCAGGGAAATCCAGATGCCGTTGCCCGCATCGTGCAACTCGCGGAAGGCGGCGATGTGGAAGCCCAATACCGGCTGGCCGTGATGTATCTCAAGGGCGGATCGGTCAATCGCAATCCTGCGATCGCCGCGCGCTGGATGCAGCGGGCGGCGGCCCGCGGGCATCTCGAGGCCATGTTTGGCATGGGGCTCCTGACCGAGCAGGGCGAAGGCGTGGATCGCTCTTACAGCGGCGCGGTGAACTGGTATGTGCCGGCCGCCAATCAGGGACACATCAAGGCGACCTATAACCTTGCGCGGCTGGTACGACTGGGGCAAGGGCAGCCGGCGGATCACGAGCGTGCGGAGCAACTGCTGAAGAAGGCTGCCGGCGCTGGTTTTGTGCCCGCCCAGTTAAGTCTGGCGATGCTCTACGACCTCGGTCAGGACTGGCCGCGCAATCCCGCGCTGGCGGCCACCTGGTATCGCTTGGCGGCCAGCAACGGCAGCGCAGACGCCCAGCTCAACCTCGGTTATCTCTATGCGGAGGGCGACGGTCTGCCGGCAGATCCGGTGGAGGGCTATGCCCGCACCTATGCCGCCGAGCGCTTGGGCCATGCTTTGGCGGGACCTAATCTGGCCCTGATGGCCAAACAGCTCAGCGACACCAATCTCGCCAAGGCGCAAGCCCGTGGCCAAAGTTACTTAAGCCGCTCGCGCAGTTTGGCGGTGGACCAAGTGGCAGACGGCGACCCGACTGCCGCCACGCCTTAGGGCAAGGCGTAATCCGCAGCGATCCCCGCAAAGATCGCGCAACCCACCCAGTTGTTCTGCATGAAAGCGGCGAAACAGCCCGCCGGCTCGCGGCGCGCAATCAACGCTTGCTGATGACCAAACAGCGCGGCCGCCACCACCAGGCTCACATGAAACCACAGTCCCAGATCTGCCTGAGCGCCGACCAGCCACAGGTTAATCAGCATCAAGACTTGCAGGATGCCGATGATCAGGCGGTCCGCATCGGCGAACAGAATGGCGGTGGATTTGATCCCCACTTGCAGATCGTCTTCGCGATCGACCATCGCGTATTCGGTGTCATAGACGAGCACCCACAGCACCACCGCACTCAGGATGAGCCAGGCCAAGGGCGGCACGGCGTTGCTTTGGGCGGCAAAGGCCATCGGCACGGCCCACCCAAAAGCCGCGCCCAGAAACACCTGCGGCAGGTAGGTGTGGCGCTTCATAAAGGGATAAATCGCGGCCAGCGGCACGGCGATAAAGGCGAGTCCGATCGTCAGACGATTCTGCGTCAGCACCAGCAGACCCGCACACAGCACCAGCGCGACAAACAGCAGCAAGGCCGCACCGGGCATGATTTCACCGGTGGCCAGCGGCCGGTCGCGGGTGCGCTTCACGTGGCCGTCGAGCTTGCGGTCGGCATAGTCGTTGATCACGCAACCAGCCGAGCGCATCAGCGCGGTGCCCAGCAGGATGACGCTGAGCACGCCAAGATCGGGCACCCCTTTGGCGGCGATCCACAGGGCCCAAAGCGCCGGCCACAACAACAGCAAAATACCGATGGGTCGATGCAGCCGCATCAGGCGCAACCATGCCGACAGCGGCGCACGAGGAGTCGTCTTAGACTTTGGCATAGTCCATCCGTTGTAAGGTCCAGCGTTCGATCAGGCGCGTGGCCAGCGCCGGGGCTTCCTCGAGCAAAGCATCCGCCATCTGCTGGACGAGCGGCAACAGGGCGCGGTCGCGGGCCAGATCGGCAATCCGGAATTCGGCGACGCCGGTCTGGCGCGTCCCCAGCACCTCACCCGGTCCGCGTAGCGCGAGATCTTGCTCGGCAATAACGAAGCCGTCGTTGGTCTCGCGCATCACCTGCAGGCGATGTCGCGCGGTTTCCGACAGCGGCCCCTGATAAAGCAGCACGCAGTCCGACTGGGCCTTGCCCCGACCCACGCGGCCGCGCAGCTGGTGCAGCTGCGAGAGCCCCAGCCGCTCGGCGTTTTCAATCACCATCAGGCTGGCATTGGGCACGTCCACACCCACTTCGATCACGGTGGTGGCGACCAGCAAATCGATCTCGCCGGCGACAAATGCCAGCATCACCGCCTGTTTGTCTTTCTCCTGCATGCGGCCGTGAATCAGCGCGACCCGCAGCGGCGCCAACTGTTCGGCCAGGAGGTTGGCGGTATCGGTAGCCGCTTGCGAATCGAGGTGCTCCGACTCTTCGATCAGCGGGCACACCCAGTAGGCCTGTCCGCCCGCACGGCACCGGTCTGCCACGCGCGCAACGACCGCCTCACGCCGATTGTCGGCCAACACGGTGGTGCGCACCGGTTGCCGGGAGGGTGGGAGCTCGTCCAGTACCGAGACATCCAGATCCGCATAGGCGGTCATCGCCAGCGTGCGGGGAATCGGGGTGGCGGTCATGATGAGCTGATGCGGTCGGCGGCTGGCGCTGGCGCCTTTCTCCAGCAACGCGAGACGCTGATCGACGCCAAAGCGATGCTGCTCGTCAACGATCACGAGTCCCAGATCGGCGAAGCGGATGTCGTTCTGAAAGAGCGCATGCGTGCCCACAAAAAGTCGGGGCCCGGGCTCGCTGACCAAGGCCCGGGAGCTGCGTCGGGTGCGGCCGGTTTGCTTGCCGGTCACCATCACCACTTCGATCCCCAAGGCGCCGAACCAGCGCCCCAGCGTGCGGCCGTGCTGTTCGGCGAGGAGTTCGGTGGGTGCCATCAGGGCCACTTGCAGCCCCGCGGCGAGCGCGTTGGTGGCGACCAGCGCCGCCACCGCCGTTTTGCCGGCGCCAACGTCGCCCTGGAGCAGACGAAGCATCGGGCGGGCACGGCTCAGATCCTCATCAATTTCCGACACCACTCGCGCCTGTGCGCCGGTTAAGGTGAAGCCGAGCGCTGCCAACAGCTGCTGGCGCAGCGGCTCGGGTCGCGCGAGAACCGGCGCCTGAAAGTCCTGCGCCTGCTGACGCAGTTGGCGCAGCGTGAGTTGATGGGTGAGCAGTTCTTCCAGCGCGAGGCGCTGCTGCGCCGGATGATGCCCCTCCCACAGCGTATCTACCGAAGCTTCCGGCGGCGGCCGATGCACATACACCAGCGCCTCCGCCAGACGCGGCAGGGGCTGCGCGAAGATGTTGTGGCGGGTGATGAAGTCGTCGATCTCGTCGCTCTGGTGCGCCTCGCGAATCAGCACTTCCAGCGCCTGTCCGGTGAGCTTGCGCAAGCGCGCCTGATGCAGGCCTTCCGTGGCCGGATAGATGGGTGTTAGCGCGGCCTCTGCGGGCAGCGTCTGCGCGTCGTCCAGCACCTGGATTTCCGGGTGCACCATCTCCAGCAGCTGCGGGCCGCGACGGACTTCACCGAAGCAGCGCACTCGGCGGCCGACTTCCAGCCGCAGTTGCTGAGCGCGGTTGAAGTAGAAAAAGCGGAGGCCTAAGTCCCCGGTATCGTCGCCAATGCGGCACACGAGCGAGCGCCGTTTCCCAAACTGCACGTGGCTGGTTTCGATCTGTCCCTCAACCACCACTTCGGTCTGCGGGCGCGCGGCGGCAATGGGGGTGATGCGCGTGCGGTCCTGATAGCGCGCCGGCAGATGGAACACCAGATCGCGAATCGTCAACAGCCCGAGTTTGGCCAGCGCCTCGGCCACGCTTGGCCCCACCCCGGACAGGCGCAATACCGGGTCTTTGAGTTGCGCCGGCGCGGCGGATGCCATGGCTTGCCGCTCGCGCCGTTTTAGCCGGGCAGCACCAGCACCGCATCCACCTCAACCAAAGCGCCCTTCGGCAGGGCTGAAATCTGCACCGTGGCGCGCGCCGGATACGGTGATTTGAAGAGGCGCGTCATGGCCTCGTTCACTTGCGGGAAATGGCCGAGGTCCACCAGATACACCGTGAGTTTGACCGCATCGTCCAGACTGCTCCCGGCGGCCGCGGCGACGGCGGCCAGATTGCGAAACACCTGCTCGATCTGCGGCTCGATGTCGGTAGACACCAGCGTCATGCTGACCGGGTCGAGCGGAATCTGACCCGACAGATACACCGTGTTACCCGCGCGGATGGCCTGCGAGTAGGCGCCGATAGCCTGTGGGGCGGTGTCGGTGGAAATGGCAGTGCGCGTCATGCAGAACTCCTGGTGGCTGGCGATGAGAGTGGGCGCGATGGCATGCGGGGATTAGGCCCGCTTGCGGTTCACCCGCACAACAGAATTCACCCGGCGCACGATGCGAATGACATCTGCCAGATGTTTACGGTCGCGCACGGTGACCACGATGCGCATATTGCTGTTGCGCTCGTTACGTTCGGAAATCGATACGTCTTCAATGTTGGCGTTGGCGTCGGCGACCGCAGCTGCGATCGTGGCCAGGGTGCCGCGCTGGTTGATGACGTCCAGCGAGAGCTCCACGCTGAATTCGCGGTCCACCACCGGCGCCCATTGCACATCCACCCACTTCTCGGGCGCGCTGCGATAGTCGGCGACGTTCGCGCAATGCTGCTGATGGACCACAATGCCGCGGCCAGCGGTGAGAAAACCAATGATGGAATCACCCGGTAGCGGGTAACAGCATTTGGGAAAGCTCACCACCATGCCTTCGGTGCCGCGAATCGCCAGCGGCACCGGAGAGCCTTCGCTCGCGCCGCGCCGGCGTTTGCGGGCCTTGGTGGCGGCGTCTTCTTCGGCCGGCGTTTCCGGTAGCAGCAGCCGCACGACGAGCGGTGCCGGGCGATTGCCCAGGCCAATTTCGGTATAGAGACGGTCGACGTTTTCGAGCTTGAGACTGGTGAGCACGGCGGCAAAGGCCTCGCTGTCCAGCACGTCACGCCCCAAACCCGCGGTTTCGAGTTCGCGCTCCAGCATGCGTTTGCCCAGCGCCCGCGCTTCGTCGGTCTGCAAGTTTTTGAGGTAATGGCGGATGGTGGCGCGGGCCTTGCCGGTCACCACAAAGGTGAGCCAGGAAGGATTGGGGCGCGCGCCGGGCGCGGTCACGATCTCCACCGTCTGTCCGGTCACCAGTGGCGTGCGCAGCGGCGCGAGCTGGCGGTTGATGCGGCACGCCACACAGCCGTTGCCCAGATCTGTATGAATGGCGTAAGCAAAATCCACTGCCGTCGCCCCGCGCGGCAAGGCCATGATCGAGCCCTTGGGCGTGAACACGTAGACCTCATCGGGGAAGAGGTCGATTTTGACGTTCTCCAGAAACTCCTGCGAATTCCCGGCCTGCTGCTGCATTTCGAGAATGCCGCGCAGCCACTCGCGGGCGCGCTTGTTGGCGCTCTTGGCGGCGCCATCGCCGGTCTTGTAAAGCCAGTGCGCGGCAATCCCGGCCTCGGCGACCTGATCCATTTCACCGGTGCGGATCTGCACTTCAATCGGCACGCCAAACGGGCCAAACAGCACGGTGTGCAGCGACTGGTAGCCGTTGGCCTTGGGGATCGCGATGTAATCCTTGAACTTGCCCGGCACCGGTTTGTAGAGGCTGTGCAGGATGCCGAGCGCGCGATAGCAGGTGTCGACCGAATCGACGATCACGCGGAAGGCGTAGACGTCGTGCACCCCTGAGAAACCCAGATGTTTCTCGCGCATTTTTTCGTAAATGCTGAAGATGTGCTTCTCGCGGCCCAGCACGTGGGCGACGAGGCGTTCTTGTCGCAGATGCCGTTTGATGCGGTCTTTAATCTTGTCGACCACTTCCTTGCGGTTACCCCGAACGCGCAACATTTCCTGGCGGATAGTGCGGTAGCGCAGGGGATACAGCGCCGCGAAGCCCAAGTCTTCCAGCTCCATGCGAATGCTGTTGATGCCCAGACGCTGGGCAATCGGCGCGTAGATTTCCAGCGTTTCGCGGGCAATACGCCGCCGCTTTTCATGTTTGAGCGCGCTCAGGGTGCGCATGTTGTGCAGGCGATCGGCAAGCTTGACCAGAATGACGCGGATGTCGTCCGCCATCGCCATCAGCATGCGCTGGAAGTTGCGGGCCTGCGTTTCGGCCTGCGATTCGAATTCGAGCTGGGTGAGTTTGGACAGGCCGTCCACGATCGCCGCGACTTCGCTGCCGAACTCGCTGGACACGCTGTTGCGGTCTATCGCGGTGTCTTCGATCACGTCGTGCAGGATCGCCGCGATCAGGGTTTCGTGATCCATGTGCATGTCGGCGAGGATCAGCGCGACGGCGAGCGGATGCTGGATGTAGGGCTCGCCGGATTTGCGGTGCTGGCCCGCATGGGCCGCATCGCTGAAGTGATAGGCGTGGCGCACCTGCTCAACCTGATCGGGCTGCAGATAGGTGCTGATGCGGGTGCAGAGGTCTTCGACCTCAAGGATTTCCGGTTGAGCGTTCATGACCGGCTACCACACGCACCGACCCGCATGGCGGGCCGGGCGTCAGCGCTGCGGACTGAGGGCAGTACGCCCTTGGCGGGCGTCACGGCAGCGGGACGGGATCAGGGATATTCGAGCGGCGGCGCGGCTTCCTGCTCGAGGTAGGCGCGCTCGGCCAGTTCGTATTCTTCCGCGGCGCGCTGCTTGGCGTCGAGTTCGTCCAGCACATCGCGGGTAATCAGGCCGGAAGCAATTTCACGGAGCGCGACGACGGTCGGTTTGTCGCCTTCTTCCGGCACCAGCGGTTGGGCACCGCGGGCGACCTGACGGGCGCGGCGGCTGGCAACGATAACGAGGTCGAACCGGTTGTCGACGTGATCAAGGCAGTCTTCGATGGTGATGCGGGCCATTGGGATCTCGCTATTAACGGCTTAGCTGCGGGCCAGCGATGGTAACAGACGCCCCTCGCCGGTGTCATCGGCGGCGGATCAGGGGCTGGTGCCCAGCCGGCGCTTCTGCACGATGGCGCGCAGCTCGCCAAGGGCGCCCTCAAAGTCGTCGTTCAGCACCACGTGGTCGTATTCGCCCTGATGCGAGATCTCCTCGGTGGCCGCGCGCATGCGGCGCTCGATGGTCTCTGCGTTGTCCTGCGCGCGCTGGACCAGCCGCTGACGCAGGGTGTCGATCGAAGGCGGCAGAATGAAAATGCTGAGCGCGCCCGGAAAAATCTCCCGAATGCGCCGCGCGCCCTGCCAGTCGATTTCCAGCACCACGTCGTCGCCGGCGGCCAGCAGGGCCTCGATGCCGCGCCGCGAAGTGCCATAGAGATTGCCGAAGACGGTAGCGTGTTCCAGAAAATCGCCTTGGGCGACCATCGCCCCGAAGGTGTCTGTGCTAACGAAGTAATAGTTCACGCCCTCCTGCTCGCCGGGGCGCATCGGGCGGGTGGTGTGCGAGACGGAGACTTTGAGGCGCGCCGTGTCGGCCAGCAGCGCGTTAATGAGGCTGGTCTTACCCGCGCCGGAGGGGGCGGAGACGATGTAGAGCTGACCGGTCATTCGAGATTCTGGATTTGCTCGCGGATCTGTTCGATCAGCACTTTCAGTTCCACCGACGCGCTCGAGGTATCGATATGCGCGGATTTGGAGCCCAGCGTGTTGGCCTCGCGGTTGAGCTCCTGCATGAGGAAGTCCAGACGGCGCCCGATGGGCTGGTCTTGCCCCATCACCCGCACCACTTCCTGCAAATGGGTTTCCAGCCGGTCGAGTTCCTCGGCCACATCCAGCCGTTGAATCAGCAGCGCGCATTCCTGTTCCACCCGCGCGGGGTCCAGCGTGCCTGCCAGTTCGGTGATGCGGGCCACCTGCCGCGCGCGAAGCGCGGCGAGGATCTCGGGCACCCGGGTGCGCATGGTTTTGGTAATCGCGCTCATGTCCGTGCAGCGGTCCAGCACCAGCGCTTTCAGCTTCTCGCCCTCGCGGTCGCGGTTTTCCAGCAACTGCCCCAGCGCCTTGTCGAGCGCCTCCAGCACGGCTTTGGAGACCAGATTGAAATCGGCCTGTGGGGTTTCCAGCACCTGCGGCCAGCGCAGGACGTCCAGCGGATTGATCGGCGCCGGTTGCGGCAGCAAAGCGGCGACGGTGGCGGCGGCATTGACGATTTGCCGCGCGAGTTCAGTGTTGACCTTCAACTCCGACTGGTCGCGCGCAGCGGCTTCGAAGCGCAGCGTGCAATCCAGCTTGCCGCGATTAAGGCGGGCGGACAGCCGATTGCGGATTTCATGGTCCAGCCCGCGAAATTCTTCCGGCAGCCGCAGGCTGACTTCCAGAAACCGGTGATTGACGGATCGCAGTTCCCACACGGCCCGGCCGCCCGCAGTGCTGGCTTCGAGGCGGGCAAACGCGGTCATGCTGCGAGCCATAAAGTCTCCGGCTTGAGTTTGAAAAGAGCCGGCATCTTAGCCGCGGTGCAAGGCAGGCGCTACGCGAGACCGCTATACTCCGCGCTCATCCACACCCGGACTTTGCCCCATGAGCAATCGCCCCAGCGGCCGCGCGCCCGACGAAATGCGGACCGTGCGTTTTACGCGTCGTTTCACCATGCATGCCGAAGGCTCGGTGCTGGTGGAGTTCGGCAATACCCGCGTGCTGTGCACGGCATCCATCGATGAAAAACCGCCTGGCTGGATGAAAGGTAAGGGCTTGGGCTGGGTGACCGCCGAATACGGCATGCTGCCGCGCGCCACGCATACCCGCGCCAGACGTGAAGCCGCCGACGGCAAACAGGGCGGCCGCACGCAGGAAATTCAGCGTCTGATTGGGCGCTCGTTGCGAGCGGTGGTAGACCGCGCGGCGCTGGGCGAGCGCTCCATCCTCATCGACTGCGATGTGCTGCAAGCCGATGGCGGCACGCGCACCGCGGCCATCACCGGTGGCTATGTGGCGCTGGTCGATGCCGTGCGGCACCTCATGAAAAACAAAATCATCACCAAAAATCCTATTCACGGCGCGATTGCCTCGGTGTCGGTGGGTATCGCTCGCGGCATTCCGGTGCTGGATTTGGACTACGCCGAGGATTCCACCGCCGAAACGGATATGAACGTGGTGATGAACGCCGCCGGTCATTTCGTGGAAGTGCAGGGCACCGCCGAAGGTCATGCGTTCCGTCGCGATGAACTGAACGCGCTGCTGGATCTGGCGGACAAAGGCATCCGCGAGCTTTTTCTCGCGCAGGAAGCCTGTCTCGCGGCGGATTAGTCGGCCCATGAGCACCCTGATTCTGGCTTCGGGCAATCGCGGCAAGCAGCGCGAGTTCGCCGAGTTGCTGGCCGGATCGCCCTGGCAGCTCCGCCTGCAGTCAGAATTTGGCGTGACGGAGGCGGCCGAAACCGGCCTCACGTTTGTTGAGAACGCGCTCATCAAAGCGCGCCACGCGGCGCACCTCACGGGCCTGCCCACGGTGGCCGATGATTCGGGGATTGTGTGCGATGCGCTTGCCGGCGCGCCCGGCATTTACTCCGCGCGCTACAGCGGCGAGGGCGCGACTGATGCGCAAAACCTCGCGCATCTGCTCCACGCGATGGTGGACGTGCCGGACGCTTTGCGCACTTGTCGCTACGTCTGCGTGTTGGTCTATCTGCGGCATGCCGCCGACCCTTGTCCGCTGATCGCCGACGGCGCTTGGGAAGGCGTGGTGGCGCGGGCACCGCGCGGCGACGGGGGCTTTGGCTACGACCCGGTGTTCTGGGTGCCGGAAGATGCCTGCACGGCCGCTGAGCTTGCGCCAGCCCGCAAACATGCCCTCAGTCATCGCGGGCAGGCGCTGCGAAGTCTGGCGGCGCGCTTGACCACTCCGTCGTGAGCGGGCTCGATCCGACGCAAGTCCCGCTAACGCTTTACATCCACCTGCCCTGGTGTGTGCGCAAATGTCCGTACTGCGATTTCAATTCGCATGAGACCAACGGCGCCTTGCCAGAGGCCGCGTACGTCGAGGCCTTGCTCCGCGATTTGGATGAGGAACTCGCGCCGGGAGAAAGCCGCCCGCTGCAGGCCATTTTTATCGGTGGCGGCACGCCAAGTCTCTTCTCCGGTGCGGCGATCACTCAATTGCTGAACGGCGTGCGGGCGCGTATTGCGCTCGTGCCTGACGCCGAAATTACCTTGGAGGCCAATCCCGGCGCGGTCGATGAGGCGCACTTCGCCCAGTATCGACGGGCCGGCGTCAATCGGCTTTCCATCGGCGTGCAAAGCCTGCGCGCGGCGCAGTTGCAGGCGCTGGGCCGTATCCACACGCCGGGTGACGTGACGCGTGCGGTGGCGGCCGCCCGCGCCGCCGGCTTCGAGAATTTTAATCTTGACCTGATGCACGGGCTGCCGGGCGACGTGGCCGGCGATGCGCTGAACGATCTCGCGGCCGCGCTCGAGTTCGGGCCGACGCATTTGTCCTGGTATCAGCTGACGCTGGAGGAAGGCACGGCCTTCGCGCGGCGCCCGCCAGTCTTGCCGGACGAAGACCTCACAGCCGTTGATTTCGAGGCCGGGTGCGCACTGCTCGCGGCGGCCGGCTTTCAGCGCTATGAGGTCTCGGCCTGGAGCCAGCCCGGCCGGGAATCCCGCCACAACCTCAACTACTGGACCTTCGGCGACTATCTCGCGATTGGCGCCGGCGCCCACGGCAAGCGCACGCGGGCAGGTCACATCGAGCGCAGCCTGAAGCGGCGGCACCCGCAGGCCTATATGAAAGCGCCGCTGGACGAGCGGCGCCCGGTGCCGGCGAGCGAGCTGGTGATGGAGTTTGTGATCAACGCCTTCCGCCTGCAGGGCGGTTTTGAGCGCGAGATCTTTTCCCAGCGTACGGGCCTGCCCTGGGCGGCGCTGGCGCCTCAGCTCGAGGAAGCTTGCGCGCGGGGCTGGCTGTGGGAGCGCGCGGGGAAGCTTGGGCCAACCCCAACCGGCTTTGCCTTTCTCAACGACCTCCAGCTGTTGTTCATGCCGACCGACGACGACCCGTCACTTCGCAACGGCAATTAAACCTCAAGGCGACTTCAGTCTCGCCGATACGGCCTAAGACAGACCCTCCCGACCCGGTTACAGATAATTTATGGCACTCAACCTCAAAGACTTCCGTTTCCTCATCGTTGATGACCTGCGTGAGATGCGCATGACGCTCCGGGCCATGCTGGAGTCGCTGAAGGCGTCCCAGTTCTGGGAAGCCAAAACTGCCGAGGAAGCCCTGGATGTGCTGAAGTCCAACCCCATCGATGTGGTCCTGTGCGACTACAACCTGGGGGACACCCGCGACGGACAACAGATTTTCGAAGAGGCGAGGGGGCGCGGCATTCTGGTCCCCCACGCCGCCTGGCTGATGATTACTGCCGAGCAGTCCATGGGTATGGTGATGGGGGTGATCGAGAACAACCCCGATGGCTATCTCGTTAAACCGATCAACAAGGCCGTGCTGCAAGTCCGGCTGGAGCGGGCGGTGGCCCGCAAGATGATCGTCAAGGACGTTGAGGCGGCGCTTCGTAACGGCAAATACACCGATGCCATTGCGCTGGCCGATATGCAGCTTCAGCGCTATCCCAACGTCAAAGGCGAACTGCTACGCCTGAAAACCGAAGCGCTGCTCCGCAATGGCGACAGCGATGAAACCGCCGAACTCTGTGCCGGCCTGCTGGCCGAACGCCAGACCGCTCCCGGCGAACCCGACCTGCCCTGGATGCTGCTTGCGCTAGGCCGCGCCCGCTACGATTTGGGCGATTTGCGCCAGGCACGGATCACGTTCCAAAAAATCATCGATCAGAATCCGACCGTGATGGAGGCCTACGACTGGCTCGCGCGGATTGAGCGTGACCAAGGCAATGGCAAAGACGCCCAGCGCATTATCGGCAACGCGCTGGCCGTGTCGTCGCGCTCGATTCGTCGGCAGCAGTCGTTGGCCGATGTCGCGACCGAAAATGAGGACTACGCCACCGCCGAGCGCGCGTACGACCGGGCGGTGCAGATGGGTGAGGATTCCGTGTTCGCCCGACCAGACGACCAGCTAGGACTGGTCAGCGCCGTGCGGATCACCAAAGGCAACGACGCCGCGCTCAAGACCATGGGCGATCTGGTCAAACGCGCGGCACGCAAGCGCAACAGCAAGGGCCCGCATTGGCGTTTGAGTGCAATGGAAGCCCAGATGCTGGCCGAAGCCGGGCGCAAGACGGAAGCCGCGGCCTCCGCCGAGCGTGCGCTCGAAGCGTTTCGTGACGACACCACGCAATCCACCACCAGCGGCGCGCTGGAACTGGCGAAAGCCTGCTTTGCCACCGGCATGACGGAACAGGCCTGTCTGTTGGTCGACAAACTCGTTCGGGAAAATCACGACCGCACCGATGTGATTGAACAGGTGCAAGGCATGTTCTCCACGATGGGACTGGCGTCGGAAGGCGCTAGCCTCATCGAGAAAGCCCAACAGGTCATCGTGAAGGTCAATAACGAAGGCGTGCTATTGGCCAAAGCCGGGCGCTTCAAGGAAGCCGTGGCGCAGCTCCAGCAGGCCGCGGAAGAATTACCGAACAATCTCACCGTCACGCTCAACGTGCTGCAGGCGCTGCTGATGCAGATGCAGTCGGAAGGCGTGACCAACCAAACACGCTATCAGGCGCGGGAGCATCTGGCGCGGGCCGAGCGACTGGCGCCCAAGTCAGAGAAAGTGCAGCAGCTTAAAAATCGCTTGAAACCGCTGATTGCGGCAGCGCCCAAGCAGGCCTCCGCATGATGGACGACGTGCGCGACGAAGAAATCTTTACCGATCTGGTGGCCAGCGCGGTTCACGACGTGAAGAATTCTTTAGCGCTGGTGTTGAACTCGGCAGAGCACATCACCGACATGGAGGCGGTGCCGGCGGCTGCTCAGGAATCACTCCTGTTGCTACAACACGAGGCACGCCGCGCGAATGCAGATCTGATGGGCTTGCTGGGGCTGTTCAAGATTGAGCGCGGCAGTTCACTGGTGCGCCCGGCGGTGGTGGAGTGCGAAGACCTGATTGCGGAGCTGCTGGCGTACAACAGCGGCCTGCTGGCAAGTCGGGGCATCACCCTGGAGGCGGGCGAAATTCAGGCCGCTGAAGGCTACTTCGACCGCGGGCTGGTGGCAGGTGTTCTGAACGCCGTTATCAACAATACGTTCCGCTTTGCGCATTCCCGCGTGAGCTTGAGTTGCCATCTCGAAGATGGCTTTACGGTGTTTCGGGTGCTCGACGACGGCGAAGGCTATGGGCCCAAGATGCTCAGCAACCAGCCGCAAGAGCCGGGCGAGCACAGCCATCGTTCAACGGGGCTGGGGTTGTTCTTCGCGCGCCGCGTGGCGGAACTGCATCAGCATCGCGAGCGGATTGGCCGGGTGGTACTCACCAACCGGCCCGGGGGATGTTTCGAACTCTGGCTACCTTAAGCGCGTCTAGCGCTTGGCCGGGTGGAACTCGCGGAGATAGGCCGGTTGATCACGCCAACTCATGCCGGCCATGAGGCCGCCGTCCACCACCATCGCGTGCCCGGTGACATAAGACGCCCGCTCGCTCGCCAGCCATAGCACGGCTTCGGCAATTTCAGACGGCACGGCCATGCGTCCCTGTGGCTGGTCGTCGGCTCGCTCAATCCTGATCTTCTCCATCCGCCGCAACCAGCGCTCATCGGTCACTCCCGTGTGAATGGGGGTCTCGACGTTGCCCGGACACACCGCGTTCACGCGAATGCCCTGCTCGATGAGTTCCAGCGCCACCGACTTGGTGATTTGCACCACGCCCGCCTTGCAGGTGTTGTAGAGATGCGGCCCATAGCCGGCGGTCAGGCCCGCCACGCTCGCGATATTGACGATGCTGCCACGGCCCTGAGGGCCCATCGCGCGGGCCGCGTGTTTCAGCCCCAGAAACACGCTCCGCAAGATGATGGATTGCGTGTATTCGAATTCTTCCAGCGGGATTTCGCTAATGGGCCCCAAGGTGCCCACGATCGCGGCGTTGTTGACCAAGCAGTCGAGCCGCCCGTGGGTGGCGAGCAGTTGGCCAATCACCCGCTCGAAATCTGCTTCTTCGCGCACGTTGAGCGAGGCATAGTCCGCATCCGGCCCCAGTTCGGCAGCCAGCGCCTCGCCTTTTTCCTGCTGGATGTCGGCGATGGTCACGTGATACCCGGCTTGCACAAACAGTTGTGCGCAGGCCGCGCCAATGCCGCTCGCGCCGCCGGTAATCAGACACACAGGACGGTGATTGCTCATGACTATGGACTCCCGATCGTGGGGTTTGGGAACTGGCTGTGAGAGGCGCCCGACGTCGACGACGCCGGGCGCGGGAGGGCGGGGTTTAGTGGCGGCACATGCCGCTGTGGCAGTGGCCACCACCACCGCTGGCGGGTGGGCTCACCTCGCTCTTGCCGCCACCGGCGACAAAGGTGGGCGCGAGCACTTTGGCAATCGGGCTATCGGCCGGGGTGCCGTCGCTGGCGAGGCCGGCGGCAGTGCAGAGCTCACCCCAGGTGCTCAGGGTTTCGCTCATGCGGTGTTTCACTTCAAGCGAGCGGCCGTTGGCGGCGCAGTGGTATTGGTAAGTGGGCACGGTAGGTTTCTCCTGCAAGCAAGGTATCAAACTGCGGCCGAAGTATAGCCGCAAAAATTCTGGCGCCCGCCACGCAGGCGGGCTCGCGCCATGTCGCCGAATTGGGTTGGGAGATTTTCCCGAGCGCGCGCCACCGGCTTGATCGGCGTGGGCGCTCTGCCTGAAATACAGGGGCACGTCATCACCCCAGGTTTCAAGGAGGAAACATGGCCAGACCCTTACGCGTTGAGGTGGCGGATACCACCTATCTCGTCTCTGCGCGCAGCCTTGCGCTCGATGCCCTGTTCGGTAATGCCACCGACTACCGGGTGTTTATCGAATTGCTTGAACGCAGCGTTTGCCGTTACGACTGGCAGCTGCTGGCCTGGTGCCTGAGCCCGGGCAGCTATCACCTGCTGTTGCGGATTGGCGAGCGCAATCTCGCCACCGGCATGCGCTATCTGAACAGCGCCTACACGCTTGCCCATCATCAGCGCCACCGGCGGCGCGGGCCCTTGTTCAAGGGGCGCTACGAGGCGATTGCCGTGGAACCTGCCGTCGGGCTGATGGACGCGCTACAGCGCGTGTGGCTCGCACCGTGGCGGGCCGGGGTGGCGAGCGATGCGGCCGATTGGCACTGGTCCAGTTTCCCCGAAACCATGGCCCTGCGGCCGGCCGCCGAGTGTTTGGCGGTGTCCTCTCTGCTTGAACTCCTGCACGACCGCCCGGCGGAAGCGAGAGCGCTCATTCACGCGGCGCTGGCGGAGCACACACAGACCCGTGGCGAACTGCCCCTGCCGCCGCGTCGCTGTCTGGGGAGTCTGGATTTTCTCAGGCGTTTGCGGGCAAGTGCGCGCCGCACGCGTGGGCAGGCCGCCGCCGTTACCGCGAGACCGCCATCCGTCATGAACTTCGCGGCCGCCGACCCGGCGGGCCGGCGCGAGGCGATGCTCGCGGCCTACGCCTCCGGCGGCTACACCCAGCGCGAAATCGCCGACCAGTTTGGCGTGCACGCGGCGACCGTCTCGCGGGCCGTCGGTGTCTCACGCCAGCGGCGCCAGGTTTCTACATCAATCCCTAACTAATCCGGAGGAACGGATGGCGATTCGTACTGCGACTGAGGGCTTTTGGTCTTTCGCCGACTACGCCGTGACCTACGGCGGTCCATCGCTGGTGATGACGGCTGTGATGGTGCTGGGCATGCCGGCGCTGTACCTGCTGGTGGTGCGGCGGCTGGTCAGGCCGTGGTGGCAGCGGATCGCGATTCTGCTGGTCGCGTGGTTCACCGCTTACGCCTTCAGCTATGGCGATGTGCTGAGCAATGCGATGGTGGCGAAGCGCCTGTGCGAACAGGAGGGCGGGCTCAAGGTTTACGGTACCGCCGAGGTTGAGGGCTTTCTGGCGGAGGTCGACCTCAAGCCCTGGGCGCCCGCCGGATTTCGCTATATCGAGCACGTGTATTCAGGCCAGACGCGGAGCGAAATGGTGAATGGCAAGGAGGTGTTAACGCGGGTTGATCCGCTGATGTCCACCTATGAAATGGTGAAAAAAACCGAACGGCTGGCGGGGCCATTCACCAAAATCAGCCTGCGCATGCGTCACCGTGAAACCAAAGAACTGTTGGGGGAATTGAACACCTACGAGCTGTATCCGGGCAAAGTTGACCGCTGGTTTTCCAAAAAACTGGGCGGTGGTCTACCGCCGCTGTGCGTAGGGCGGCAAATCGGCAGGATGAGTGATTTTCCGTTCATCGAAGACCCCTTGATCGCCGCGACCCTGCGCGCCCCGGGGCATCCGCCGCCGGCCCTGCCCAATCATCTTGCGCGCTGATTTTGCGCTAAGCCACAACGGCAAGGAGGCCGTGATGAACTTCAAGGATTTATTCGATCGCGCGGTAGCGGCCAATCTGGCCTACATCCACTGGATGCCCGCGAATGCGTCCAGCGGGGCGGCAATGTGGGCGCAGGCCGTGGCCGCGCGGCAACTGTCGCCGCGCTGGGCCGAAGCGTTTTTGTCGGCCGCCGACGGGCGGCGCTGGAGCATCCCGGAGGCAGGCATCGCGCTCAACGACAGCAGTGGTTTTGCCGCCCACATCCTCCAGACCGAAGCCGGCAAAATCCTCTGCGTGCGCGGCACTGAGTTCAACGCCAGCTTGGGGAATGTCATCGCCTCGCTGCTGCCGGGCGTTACCCTCGAAGAGCAAACCCGCAAGGATCTGCTGGGCGCAGATTGGGATATCGCGGCGCTCGGAATCGCCGTTGAACAAGCGGTGAGTCTTGCCAATTTCGTGCGGCGATTGCAGGCCCCGCTCGGGGCTGAAGTCTCGCAGTGCGTGGTGTTGCGGCCTGAACTGCAGCGTTTTTTTCTGGCCCCCGATTGGGCGGCCTGGCCACTGCTGCTGCTTGATCGTCCGCACCTCTTCGCGGTGTCGTTCAGCACCACCACCGCCACTGGGCTCGGCGTACTGGCGCCCGGAGAACAACTCGAAATCGTCGGGCATTCGCTGGGCGGGCACCTGGCCGCGATTGGGCTGCGCCTGTTTCCCGAGGTGTTTACGCAGGCCACGGTGTTTAACGCCGCCGGTGTCGCGCCGCTGGGGCCGTTGAACATGGTGGACGCGGTGTTTGATGCGCTGGTCGATTCGCTCGGCGTGCGGCCTGCCTCGAATTTTGAAAGCCTGACGCCGCGCTTGGTTAATGTGGTGAGCGAAAGCTCGGCGCTCGACTTTGATCTTTCGCTGGTGCCCTCGTTTCTGACCGGCGCCTGGCGCTATCCGCAAGCCACGCCCGTGCGCACCGAACTCAATAGTCACAGTCTGGACCCGATCGTCGACAGCCTGTGCCTGCTGGCGCTGCTGGAAGAATTCGCGCCCGCTGCGTCGGTAGCCGAGCGCTACGCGCTGTTTGATGCCGCCTCCGCGCGACCCGAAGCGACGGTCGAAACGCTCACGCGCGACCTCGGCGCGCTGTTATCAGGCCCCGCCGAGATCCCCATTGTCGCGCCAGGACTGACCGGCTATGCGGACGACACTTTTGGCGCGCGTAGCGTGCAGCTCGACAGCCTGTGGCGAATCCGTGAGGCGCTGCAGCAGCATCCTGAGCTAAGCCTCACGTCCTTGGTCGAACGCGCGCCGTCGGCGCTGTTCTCGCTCGCGCAAACCAGCGTTGGCGCGCGCTACGCGCTGCGCTCGCTGGTGCCTTTCCTGTTGACCGGTAACGATGGCCTGTATCCGGCAGTCGATCGCGAGCTCCAGCCGGGACGATGTTCTTTATTCGAGTGGCAGGATCGCGCCACCCTGTTTTTCTGGGAAATGAACCGGCGCCGACTCGACGACGTGTCTTCGGTTGCGAGCGGCGCGCCGGCGCTGCACTGGACCGATCTCGCGCATGGGCTCGACTTCGTGGGTGGGTCGTCGGCGCCGGGCCGCACACTCCCCACCGCACTGCGCCCGCGCGTGGTGTTCGGGAGCGACATGGCGGATGACCTAAGCCTGCTGAGCGGCACGGCGCAAAACGATCGCCTCTACGGCGCCGGCGGCGCGGACCAGCTGTTCGGTGCGGAAGGCGCCGACCGTCTCGAAGGCGGGGCAGACCACGATGTGCTCAGCGGTGGGCCGGGCGCCGACACACTCTTCGGCGGCGACGGTGACGACACGCTGTGGGGCAGCGCTGAGGATGCGCCCGAGGACGGTGAATGCGATGTGCTGACCGGCGGCGAGGGCATGGACACGCTGTGGGCGGGCAGTGGCGATATCGTTATTGACGACACCGGCAGTTTGCACGTGCGCCTCCCGGAACGCTGGCTGGACGTCGCTGCCGCCGCGTGGCGGCCGCTGGCCAGCGGCGAGGGCATCAAACGCTTTGAAACCACTGACGCCGAGCCGGTGTCCCTGCTGTGGAATACCGTCGCCGGAGAACTCCGCGTGGGCGGCGTGACGGTGAAGGACTTCGCGTCTGGCCACCTCGGCATTGTGCTGCCCGCAACGCCAAGTTTGCCGCTCACGCTCAGCGTTATCCCGGGCACGCCGGAGGCCGATCGCCTCACGGGCACCGCCGGCGCCGACTCTCTCCTCGGCGCTGCCGGCGCGGACTGGCTATCGGGCCTAAGCGGCGACGACAGCCTCTTCGGCGGCAGCGGCGCCGATATCCTCGAAGCGGGCGAAGGCGACGACTGGCTGGCCGGCGAGAGCGGGCGCGATGCCCTGCTGGGCGGCGTCGGCAACGACCATCTGATGGGGGGTGATGAGGCCGACGCCTTGTCCGGCGACGACGGTGCCGATTGGCTGGAGGGCGGCGCTGGCGACGATGTACTCGGTGGTGGTGGCGGCAGCGATCTGCTCCGGGGCGGCGCTGGAAACGATCTGCTGGTGGCCGGCCTCTGGTTTGATGCCCCGTTGCCAGACTGGGAAGCGCGGCGCGGGCCGACCCCGATGGGTCAGGTCCAGCGCGATCCCCGCAACGTGCAGCTGCTGTCCTTTCCGGTAATTAATAGCTGGGAAGCCAACGCGCCGAGTGATCCGGCGGGTGACGCGCTCTACGGCGATGACGGCGCGGACTATCTCATCGGCAGCGCCGGCGCCGATTTGCTGGAGGGGGGCGACGGCGACGATGTGGCGCTAGGCGGTGACGGCAACGACCGGCTGGTCGGGGGCGAAGGGGCCGACCATCTGCGCGGTAGCGGCGGCGCCGACGTGCTTGAAGGTGGGTCGGGGAAAGACTTTCTGGTCGGCGACGGCACGGGCGACGACGGCTTTGAGGCGCCGGGCAACGACTGGCTTGTTGGCGGCGATGGCAGCGACGAACTGCAGGGATTGGCCGGTCACGATCGGCTATTCGGTGACGCCGACGCCGATCTCCTCTACGGCGGTGATGGCGATGACTGGCTCGCCGGCGGTGACGGCGACGACGCCTTGTATGGCGATGCGGGCCTGGATGAACTTCAGGGCCAGGCGGGGGACGACCGCCTCTATGGTGAGGCCGAGAACGACACGCTCTCCGGCGGCGCTGGTGCGGACTTCGTCAGCGGGGGCGACGGCGACGATGGGCTGGCGGGCGATGAAGGTGCCGACCAACTGCTCGGCGGCACCGGCGCCGACACCCTCCACGGCGGCGCGGACAGTGACGTCTTGCTCGGCGAGTCCGGGGCTGACGTGCTCGATGGTGGCGAGGGCGACGACCGCCTGTTCGGCGGCACCGGCCACGACGTCTATGTGATTGGTGCGAAGTCCGGCCACGACCTCATCGTGGAGTCCGGCGGCGACGACGAGCTCCACCTCCCGTTTGTGCATTCACTCGCCGCGCTCACGCCGCAGGAAGAACAGGGCACCCTGCGCCTGCGCCTGGGCGAGCAGGATGAACTGCGCATCGCGCACTGGCGCGACGGGGCGATCGAGTGCCTGCGCTTTGGTCTCAACGGCGTGCTCGACGGCGCGCATCTCTTGCAACCTGAATTCGCGGGCGTCGCGGCTCAGGTAAGCGCCGCCGGCGCGGCGGGCAGCGCCGGTGACGACGCCCTCACGCTCACGCTCGCATCGGGGCAGGTGTCGGCCGGCGCTGGTAACGATCGCTATCTACTCACCGCCGGCACGCGGGTGGAGATTACCGATCCGGATACTGCCAACACGCTGGTGTTTCCGGACGGCGCCAGCCCTGCCGGCCTGCGTTTGAGCGGCACTGCAGAACGCTGGCAGATTGCGCTCGATTCGACCGTCGTCACCACCGCGCCGGACACCTTTCAGCGCTATGTGTTCAGCGGTGGGATTGCCCTCACGGCGGCAGATCTCAAGGCGCTGGCGCTGGCTCAAATCCCGCTCGCGCCCGCGGTGGTGGAGCAGATCCCCAATCGTGGTCTCCTGGCCGGGGCGCGCTTTCAGTTCGACTTGCCCGTCAACGCGTTTGTCGATCCGAATCCGCACAGCTTTCTGCAGTATGGGGCGAGTCTGGCGAATGGGGATCCCTTGCCGTCCTGGCTGCAGTTTTCGGCCTATTCCGGCGCGTTTTCCGGGCTCGCACCGGCCGATTTGCAGCTGTCCCTGAATGTATTGGTTTCCGCCGAAGATCCGACCGGCCTGCGCGGTGCGCAAACCTTCGGGCTGGACGTCATGCCGCCCTTCAAACAGGGCGCGTCGGCGGTGCTGTCGTGTTACGCGCTGAATGCCCAAAGCGGCAGCTGGCTGCAGGTGCCGGGCATGCCTTTTGGCGCCGCGCCACCACCACGCGTTACCGCCCTTGGTGATTTGAACGTCGACGGTCAGGACGATCTGCTGATCGATGACCGCATCGTGTGGGGCAACCGGCGTGGTCTGGGCGAGACCCTCGCGCTAAACGCCTTGCCGGTTGGTGCGAGCACGCGCCTTCTGGCCTCGCCCGACGGGCCGGATTTCGATCTTGCTCCCGCGTTCGCCGATCTCAACGGCGATGGGCGGCAAGATTTGCTGCTATCCGGCGCGGACGGCGAAGCGCACGTGCTGATCGCACAGGCCGGCGTCTGGCCCGCTGCGCTGGCCGTGAACGCGCTGCCGACGGTAGGCAGCGCGATCAGCGATCTCATCGCGCCGTTTGATGCGTCCATGCCGCGCTGGGATTTCAACGGCGACGGCTGGGCGGATGCACCGCTTGAGTCGGTCAACGACCGTGGGCTCACCGAACTCGCGATAAACCTTGGCGGCCCACGCCCTGCGCGCCTCACGCTCGACGGCGCGCCTTACGGCTTTACCGCCGGCACTCCGCTGAGCGACGCGCTGGCGCGGAGCGCGTGGGGCGAGTTGCGCGCGCTGGGGGATGTGAACGGCGACGGTCTGGGCGACCTGGGTGTGGGCTCTGCGCCCTACCTCTTCGAGCACGGCAATGCCTACGGCGCGGTGATCTTCGGTCGCCGTGATGGCCTCTTGCCGCACCTCACCGAACTCAACGGCAGCAACGGGTTTCTGCTGGCTTTCCCTGCGCCCGGTTCGGGCTACGCCCAGCGGCATGTCATCAGCGCCGCGGGTGATGTGAACGGCGACGGCTACGCCGACCTGCTGGGCAGCGACGACGCCACCGGCGCGAGCTTTCTCGTATACGGCCGCAGTGCGTTTGGCGGCGCGCTGGAAATCGGCACGGCGGCGGATGACTTCATCGCCGTCGCGCAGTCCTGCACGGTGCAGGGCGGCAGCGGCGACGACCACATCAAGGTCAGCGGCGACGGGCAGTTTGCGGTGTATCCGGGGAGTGGGCACAACACCGTTGAGATCGCGCCGGCGGCGGGCGGGCGCATCAATCTGGTGAGTGAGTCGGGCGGCGATCTCTATCAGTTGCAGAACAGCGCCGACGCCACGATCTACATCAGCAACAACGGTGATCTTGGCGGTCGCCTTGCCCTGCCGCCCGGCGTCTCGGCCAGCAGCGTGCGGCTGGGGCAGGGCTCGGTGTTAATCGACACCGGCACGGGGCTCAACATTCATCTGGAAGACGTGGATTTCAACGACGTGCTGGGCGGGCCGCGCACGCTGGATCTCATCACCTTTGCCGACGGCACGGTGTGGCGCTACGAAGACTTGATCGCGCGCGGTTTCGATCTCGAGGGCAGCGCGCAGGCCGACACCTTGCGTGGCAGTAACGTGGTCGACCGCATCGTGGCCGGCGCGGGCAACGATGTGCTGGAAGGTCTGGCCGGCGAAGACGTGCTGGACGGCGGCGCTGGCGACGACACCTACACGTTTAACCCCGGTAGCGGCGTGGACAGCCTGCGCGATGCCAGCGGACGCGATGTCCTGCGCTATCCGGCGCTCTCAGGAGCGGAAGCCTTGAGCTTCAGTCACGAGGGGCGGGATCTCCTCATCTCGCAGGCCAGCGGGGAGGCGTTGCGGATTCTCGACTGGAACGCTGAGCTTTCCGCTCGCATCGAGCTGTTGATCTGCGCCGATCAGGCGCCGCTTGATTTGCCGGCGCTGGTCAATCGCGCGCCCGTGACGGTTCAGACCTCAGTGACCGTCTCAGCGATGGCCGGTGATCGCCTCGATCTCCAGCTCCCCCGTGATGCCATCCGGGATCCGGACGCACTCGATACGCTGCAGTGGCAACTCAGCGCGGAGTCCGGCCAGTGGCCCGCAGGTCTTGGTTTTGATCCCCAGACCCTGCGTTTGAGCGGCACGCCAAGCGCCCCCGGTAGCTACCCGTTACTGCTGTCCGCCACCGACGATTTTGGCGCGACGGCGACCCTGGCTTGCGCGCTGTCCATCCAGTCGCGACCGGTGCCGCAAGGGTCTGATCGCGACGACGAGCTACAAGGCTCGGCGGGGCCGGACGTTTTGTACGGTTTGGCAGGTCACGATCGCCTGTGGGGTCTGGCCGGCAACGATCGCCTGTTCGGCGGGGCGGGATCGGATGCACTCTTTGGCGCCGCCGGCAATGACCTGCTCGACGGTGGGCCCGGTGCCGATCGTCTCGCCGGCGGTGCGGGCAACGATCGCTATGTGTTTGCCCGCGGGTCTGGCAGCGACCACATCGTCAACGACGATATCGCTGGAAACGACGAGATTGTTTTCATGCACTGCCGGCCGCGCGACCTGAGTTTTCATCGGCAAGGCACGGCGCTGGAGATTACGCGTCGGGGCAGCGGCGATCGGGTGCAGCTGCCGCAGTGGTTTGACAGCCCGGCGGCGCGGGTTGACCACATCCGGCTCGACGACGGGCACGACCTGCGCGCGGCCGACGTGGCGGTGCTGGTGCAGGCGATGGCGCGCTTTGAGCCGGCGTCCGGAGCGGCGCGCCCCTTGAGTACGGCGCAAGCGCTGGCCCTGGAGCCGGTGCTGGCCGCCGTGTGGCACTAGGTCGCCGGCGCGCGGGTGGCGCCTAGCTTGCGCCGCTCTGCAGGGCTTCGAGTTCGGCCCAACGCGTGTACAGGCCGTCGAGTTGCGCCTGCTGGGCGGCGAGGGCGGCGAGCGTGCGCTGGGTGTCTGCCAGCGGGCGCTGATAAAACCCCGGCGCGTTGGTCTCGTCGCTGAGCGCGCTGACGGCGGCTTCCAGCGCTTCAATTTTCGCCGGCAGTTGTTCGAGTTCGAGTTTGAATTTGTAGCTCAGCTTGCCGGGCGTGGCGGGCGGCGGGCTGGGCGCTTTCGGCGCCACGGCTGGCGCCGCTGCGGGCGTCTCAACGCGCGGCTTGCCGCGATTGGGGTTGTCGGTCTCGGCCAGTTTCTTACCGCGGGCAAGCCAGTCGCTGTAGCCGCCGGGGTAATGCTCAATTTTCCCGCTGTCTTCAAACACCAGCACGCTGGTGACCACGTTGTCCATGAAGGCGCGGTCGTGACTCACCACAATCAGCGTGCCGCTGTATTCAGACAGCCGGGCTTCGAGCACGTCCAGGGTTTCCACATCCAGATCGTTGGTGGGTTCGTCCAGCACCAGCAAATTGCTGGGACGGGTAAAGAGGCGCGCCAGAATCACCCGGTTACATTCGCCGCCAGACAGCGCCTTGATGGGCGTTTTCGCGCGCTCGGCGCTAAACAAAAATCCGCGCAGATAGCCAATGATGTGGCGCTCGCGGCCGTCCACCAGCACGGTGTCGCTGCCGTCACCCACCACTTCGGCCACGGTTTTTTCCGGATCCAGATCGCGCCGCATCTGGTCGAAGTAGCCAATCTCGAGATTGAGCCCGAGCTTCACCGAGCCGCTCTCAGGTTCAATCTCGCCCAGCAGGATTTTGAGCAGGGTGCTTTTGCCGACGCCGTTATTCCCCACCAGCCCGATGCGCTCGCCGCGCATGATCTTCACCGACACGCCCTTGATCACCGGCTTGCCGCCAAAGCCGTGCACCACGTTGCGCACTTCCACCACCTTGCGGCTCGAAGGATCGGCTTCTTCCACGTGAATGCGCGGCGCCGCCACCGGCTTGATGCGGGCTTCGGATTCTTCGCGCAGCGCGTGGAGCGCCCGCACCCGGCCTTCGTTGCGGGTGCGGCGGGCCTTCACGCCCTGCCGGATCCAGGCCTCTTCCTGCTCGAGTTTTTTATCGAACAAGTCGTTGTGCCGCGCTTCGTCTTCCAGCGCCTTGGCCTTGTTGGCGAGATAGGTCTGATAGTTGCCGGGCCAGTCGGTGAGGCGGCCGCGATCGATTTCGAGAATGCGGGTGGCGATTCGCTGCAGGAAGGCGCGGTCGTGGGTGATGAACAGCACGCTGCCCTGAAAGTTCAGCACCTTCTGTTCGAGCCAGGTGATGGTGCTTAAATCGAGATGGTTGGTGGGCTCATCGAGCAGCAGCAGATCCGGGCCGCTCACCAAGGCCCGGGCCAGCGCCGCGCGGCGCTGCCAGCCGCCGGAGAGCTCGCTTAGCTTGCGCTCGCCCGGCAGGTCGAGTTCCGAGAGCACCGTCGCCACGCGCTGTTCCAAACCCCAGCCGCCCTGCGCGTCGATGTGTCGCTGCAGGACTTCCATCCGCCGCAGGCCGGCCTCGTCGGGGTTCGATTCCGCAATTTCGCGCCAGGCCACGATTTGCGCGGCCACTTCAGCCAAGCCGTCGGCCACAAACGTGTTCACCGTTTGATCCAGCGCTTCGGGCAGCGCCTGCGCCAGCTTGCTGATGCGCAGGTCGTTGCGGATTTTCATCTCGCCGCGATCGAAAGCCTGCTCGCCCGCCACAATCCGCAGCAGGGTGGACTTGCCCGCGCCGTTGCGACCGATCAAACACACCCGCTCGCCCTCAACCAGCGAGAAGCTCGCGTCTTTCAGAATGATTTGCTCGCCGAAGTCCAGCGAGAGATGGTCGAAAGTGAGAAGCGTCATGCGCAAAGCCCGAAGAAGGGCGGGCATTGTCCGGTGCCCGCCGGGCCGCGGCAAGCGACCATCCGCCCGCTTGCCGCGTTCAATCGTCTCAAAGGCTCAAAGCGCCGCGCTGCGGGTTTTGAGCTCGTTATTGAGAATGCGATCGTTCTCCGTGTAGTCGACCGGGCAGTCGATGAGGTGGAAGCCCGGCGCATTCAGGCAATGCGTGAGCATGGGCCCAAGCTCGGCCGCCGACCCCACGCGGTGACCGTGGGCGCCGTAGGATTCCGCATAGCGCACGAAGTCCGGATTGCCGTAGGTGAGGCCCCAGTCGGTGAGGCCCATATTGGCCTGCTTCCAGCGAATCATGCCGTAGGCGTCGTCGCGCAGGATCACCACCACCAGCTGCATGCCAAGCCGCACCGCGGTTTCGATTTCCTGACTGTTCATCATGAAGCCGCCGTCGCCGCAGATGGCGAGGATTTTCTTCTCCGGGTACACCAGGCGCGCGGCCATCGCCGAGGGCAGGCCGGCACCCATGGTCGCCAGTGCGTTGTCGAGTAACACCGAGTTGGGCACGTGGGCCTTGTAGTTGCGGGCAAACCAGATTTTGTACACGCCGTTGTCCAGCGCGATGATGCCGTCGGATGGCATCGCCTGCCGAATCTCGGCCACCAGTCGCTGCGGGTAAACGGGAAAGCGATCGTCGTTGGCGCCTTCCGCGACCTGCGCTTCGCCGGCGGCACGAATGACGTTGATGCGCGAAAAATCCCAGTGCTTGGCCGGCGTAATCATTTCTTTCATCTGCCACACCGCGTTCGCGATATCGCCCACCACTTCGATTTGCGGGAAATACACCGGGTCCACTTCCGCCGTGCGGAAGCTCACATGCACCACCGGCGTGCCCCCTGGGCGCATGAAGAACGGCGGCTTTTCGATCACGTCGTGGCCGATGTTGATGATGAGATCGGAGGCCTCAATCGCGCGATGCACGAAATCCCCCGAGGACAACGCGGTGTTGCCGAGGAACAGCGGATGGCGTTCGTCAATCACGCCTTTGCCCAGCTGGGTGGTGATGAACGGAATGCCGGTCTTCTCCACGAAGGCGAGCAGCATGCGCGAGGTGGTTTTGCGATTGGCGCCCGCGCCAATGATGAGAACGGGCGCTTTGGCCGCTTCCAGCGCGCTTACCGCCGACCGAATGGATTTTTCTTCCGGCACCGGGCGACGACTCTGGCTGCGCGGAATGGGCGCGCCGGTGGCCTTTTCTTCGGCAATGTCTTCGGGCAGTTCAAGGTGCACCGCGCCAGGTTTCTCTTCTTCCGCCTGCCGGAAGGCCTCGCGCACGCGGGAGGCGATGTTGTCGGCGGACGCAATCTGGTGCGTGTACTTGGTGATGGGCCCCATGAGGTCCACCACGTCGATGATTTGAAAGCGCCCCTGCTTGGAGGATTTGATGGGCTTCTGGCCGGTGATCATCATCATCGGCATGCCGCCCAATTGTGCGTAAGCGGCGGCGGTGACGAAGTTGGTCGCGCCCGGCCCCAGCGTAGACAGGCACACGCCGGTGCGGCCGGTGAGGCGCCCGTAGGTGGCGGCCATGAAGCCGGCGGCCTGTTCGTGGCGGGTCAGAATGAGCTTGATCTGGGTGGAGTGGGAAAGGGACTCCAGAAAGGCGAGATTTTCTTCGCCGGGGATCCCGAAAATGTACTCCACGCCTTCGTTTTCGAGTGCCTGAATAAAAAGGTCAGATGCGTTCATGAGGTCCTGCAGTGCTTGGGGGTGCGGCTATTGGGCCTGTAAACGGCGCGGCGCTCAATCGCTTCGTTGCACAACATCAATCAAGGGGCCATGACAGCCCCCCGGCGGTCTTGTAGGCTCGCCGCACCCCAGCCGGAGACTGCCCCATGCCCACCGTTTCGCTCATCGAATACGAAGACGCCAGCCCCGCCGTGCGCGAGGTCTACGATGATATACGCGCCACCCGCAAAACGACGTTCATTAACAACTTCTGGAAGGCGCTGGCGGTCAATGCCGCGCAGCTGGCCCGCACCTGGTTTGCGGCGAAGGAAGTGATGGCGCCCGGCGCGCTCGATCCGCTCACCAAAGAGCTCATCTACATCGCGGTCTCGGTGGCCAATAAATGCGAATACTGCATTCACTCGCACACGGCCGCCGCCCGCGCCAAGGGCATGACCGACGAACAATACGGCGAACTGCTGGCCGTCATTGGCATGGCGCACTCCACCAACGGCCTGGTCACCAGCATGCAGGTGCCGGTGGATGAAGTGTTCAAGGTGAAGTGAGCGGGGCCCGCCCCGATTGCCGAGTCTTCCCGCCCGCACCACAAGGAATCCACACCATGAGCACAACGCCCACCGTTTTCAGCACCGAAGCCCAACTCCGTGAGCTGCTGGGTCACCCGATGGAACTGGCCGCCCGCAAGGCCATTCCGTTTCTCGACAAGTACTGCAAGGCCTTCATTGAACGCGCGCCATTTTTAACGCTCGCCACCGCCAACGCCGCCGGCAAGGTGGACGTGTCGCCGCGCGGCGACCAGCCGGGTTTTGCGCTGGTGCTCGACGCCAACACGCTCTATCTGCCGGAGCGTCCGGGCAATGCGCGCTACGACTCGCTGGTGAACATCATCGAGAATCCGCACGTGGGCCTGCTGTTTTTTGTGCCGGGTTATGAAGACATGCTGCGCGTGAACGGACGCGCCCAGCTGGTGCACGACGAAGCGCTGGCCGCGCGCTGCGTGGTGAACGGCAAGGCGCCCAAAATCGGCATTCGGGTGACGGTGGAAGAGGCCTATCTGCACTGCGCGAAAGCGCTCAAGCGCTCGCAGCTGTGGTCGGCTGAGGCGCATCGCGATCGCAAGGAACTCCCTTCGCTGGGTCAGATGGTGCTGGAGCAGACGGCGGCCGCGAACGAAGCGCCCACCGACGAGACGATTCGCATGGTCGACGACTACATCGAAGACAACTATCGCAACGAACTGTATTGATGACTGCGGTTCACCCCGTGCAAGCGGCGCGCGTGTGGCCGCTGGTGCTGACCGCCGCGGCCATTCTGCTGCTCACGCAGGGCTCGCGGCAGTCGTTGGGCTTGTTCGTGGCGCCGATCGATCAGGACACGGGGCTGGGCGTGGCGAAGATCTCGCTGGCGTTCGCCATTGGTCAATTTACCTGGGGTTTAGCGCAGCCGTTCTTTGGCGCGATGGCGGGGCGCTGGGGCACCCGGTGGGTGCTGGTGCTGGGCGCGGTGCTGATGTCTTTGGGCACGGCGCTCACCCCGCTGGCGCACAGTTCCGCTGCGCTCAGTCTGACCATCGGGCTGCTGACTTCGGTGGGGGCCGCTGCCGGTAGCTTTGCGATTCTGATTGGCGGCATCGCGCGTTATCTGCCGGAGAATCGCCGCGCGTTTGCTGCCGGTTTCATCAACGCCGGCGCGTCGTTTGGACAGTTTGTGTTTGCGCCGGTGCTGCAGTGGGGCATTACGCACTGGGGCTGGGTGAATACCTTGTTGCTACTCGCCGCCTCGGCCTTACTCGTGATCCCGCTCGCCTTTCGCCTGACCGCGCATCTGGACGCCGCGCCGCCGGCAACTTCGGGCACCGATGAATCGCTGGCCGATCAACTCCGCTATGCCGCGCGCGATCGCAGCTATCTGCTGCTGCACCTCGCGTTTTTTACCTGCGGCTTCCACGTGGCGTTTCTGGTGACCCACATGCCGGGGCAGGTGGCCGTGTGTGGGCTGGCGCCGGCGGTGTCGGCGGCGGTGCTGGCGCTGATCGGCCTGTTCAATATCGCCGGTAGCCTCGGCGCCGGGGCGCTGTGTCAGCGCTACCGCATGAAGTCGGTGTTGATGGCGATGTATGCCGCCCGCGCGCTTATCATCATCGCCTTCCTGCTGGCGCCAAAAGTGCCCTGGACGTTTTATCTCTTTGCCGCCGCGCTGGGCCTCACGTTTCTCGCCACCGTGCCGCCGACCGCCGGCCTCGTCGGCAAGCTGTTTGGCCCACGCCATCTCGCCACCTTATTCGGGCTCACGCTGGTCAGCCATCAAACCGGCGCCTTCTTTGGCGCCTGGCTCGGCGGCATCACGGTGAGCCGCTTCGGTGATTACACCTGGATGTGGTACGCCGACATCGTGCTGGCCTTGCTGGCCGCGGTGTGTCACTTACCCATTGTCGAGGCTCGCCTCCCACCCCGTCTCGCCACCGCCTGACGACCCAAGGAACCCCCATGAATTTCGACCTCACGCCTGACCAACAGCAAATCCGCGAGACCGTGTTAAAGCTTTGCGCGCAGTTCGACGACCACTACTGGCTGGCGCGCGACAAGGACGGCCGTTTTCCCGAAGAATTCTGCCGCGCGATTGCCGACGGCGGCTGGGTGGGCACGGCGGTGCCCGAAATCTACGGCGGCAGCGGTTTAGGCACGGTGGAATCCGCGCTGGTGGTGCAGGCGATTTCCGAATCCGGCGCCGCCAACAGCGGCGTGTCGGCGATTGCCATCGGTTTGTTCGGGCTCTCGCCGATTTTGAAATACGCCTCCGAAGCGCAGCGTTTGGCCTGGTTGCCGCGCATCGTGGCGCGCGAAGACATCGCCTGCTTCGGCGTGACCGAACCCAACACCGGCCACGACACCACGCGGCTTAAAACCCGCGCCGAGCGCCGGGGCGATTGCTACTACGTAAGCGGCGAGAAAGTGTGGATTTCGACCGCGCAGGTCGCGAACAAAATCATGCTCATCGCACGCACCACGCCGATTGAGGAGTGCGCGCGGCCGGTGGACGGCCTCTCGCTGTTCTACACCGACCTCGACCGCCGCTACGCCGACGTGCGCGTGATCGACAAAATGGGCCGTCACTGCGTGGACTCGAACGAGATTTTCTTCGAAGACATGCCGGTGCCCCTCGAGCACCGCATAGGTGAGGAAGGCAAAGGCTTTCGCTATCTGCTCACCGGGCTCAACGCCGAGCGCGTGCTGATCGCCGCTGGCTTGGTCGGGCTCGGTCGCGTGGCGCTGCGGCGGGCCACCGAGTACGCGCAGTCGCGCGTGGTCTTCGGGCGCCCCATCGGCATGAATCAGGCGATTCAACATCCCTTGGCCCAAAACTGGGCGGAGCTCGAGGCCGCCAACCTGCTGGTGTTCAAGGCCGCCGCCCAGCACGAGGCGGGAGAAGACTGCGGGGTGGCCGCCAACGCGGCCAAATATCTAGCCGCCGAAGCCGCGTTCTCGGCCTGCACCAACGCGGTGTTAACCCACGGTGGAATGGGCTACGCGAAGGAATATCACGTGGAGCGTTATCTCCGCGAAGTGATGATTCATCGCATCGCGCCGATTAGCCCGCAGATGATCCTGAACCACATCGCCGAGAAACAGCTGGGCTTGCCGAAGTCTTACTAAGCGCGCTCGCGATTGAGTTCGTAGACGCTCATGTTCACCACGGCGGCCAGATTGAGGGATTCGATCGCGCCGCCGCCCGCTACCGTAAAGGCCTGCGCTTGCAGCGCCGCCAGCACCTCTCGCGGCAGGCCGCGCGCTTCGTTACCAAACAGATAGCAGTCGAAGTCCGCAAAGCCGGACGAGGACAGCGGCGCGCCCCGCAGGTCGAGGCAGGCAATGCGCGGGAAGCGGCTGGCGAGCGTGGCGGCCTCGACGTCGAGTTCAATCGGCACATGAAAGATAGCGCCCATGCTGGCGCGCACCACTTTCGGGTTGTAGGGATCGACGCTGTTCGGACTTAACAAACACCGATAGCCGCCAAACCAGCCGAGGCTGCGCAGAATCGTGCCGAGGTTGCCGGGGTCCTGAATCTCATGCAGGTAAATCGCACGCTCGCCGGGCTGCGGCGCGGGCGCTGGCCAGTGTGGGACCACCGCCAGCATGCCCTGCGGGTTTTGGGTGTCGGCAATTTTGGCCATCTGCCGTTCGCTTATGACCTGGGTGGGGAACGGGCTCTGCCAGTCGGCGTGCGCAGGCGTCACAAACAAGCGCGCGCCGGCCAGCGCCGGCTGCCGCGTTAGCGCCTTTTGCAGTTCGAGGATGAGATGCTCGCCTTCCACCACAAAGCAGCCGGCGGCGTCGCGAAATTTTTTCTGCTGGAGCTGGCGGACCTCGTCGAGCGTCATGCGCGCGCATCGCTCGCCAAGCGTGGGGGCTCGATACCCAGCATCGAGCGCGCGATGGCTTCTGCCACCTTGATCCCATCCACGCCGGCGGAAAGAATCCCGCCCGCATAGCCCGCGCCTTCGCCGGCCGGATACAGCCCGCGCGTGTTCAGGCTCTGCAGACTCTGCGCATCGCGGGTGATGCGGATGGGGGAGGAGGTGCGCGTTTCAACGCCGGTGAGCACGGCGTCTTCGCGGTCAAAGCCGCGGATTTGTTTGCCAAACGCGGGCAGGGCTTCGCGGATCGCGGTGATGGCGTAGTCCGGCAGCGAGGGCGCCAAATCGCCCAGCGTGACGCCCGGCTTATACGACGGCAGCACCGCGCCGAAGCTCGTCGAGGCTTCACCGCGAACGAAATCGCCCACCAGCTGGCCCGGCGCGCAGTAATCGCGGCCGCCGAGCTCAAAGGCGATCGATTCCAGACCTTCCTGTAGCGCAATCCCCGCCAGCGGGCTGCCCGGAAAATCCTCCGCCGGCGATATGCCGACCACGATGCCGGCGTTGGCGTTGCGCTCCTTGCGCGAATACTGGCTCATGCCGTTGGTCACTACGCGATTGGGCTCCGAGGTTGCGGCCACCACGGTGCCGCCGGGGCACATGCAGAAGCTGTAGACCGCGCGCCCGTTGCTCGCGTGATGCACCAGTTTGTAGTCCGCCGCGCCGATCGCCGGATGCCCGGCGTGGGGCCCGAGGCGCGCGAG
>CAMCQE010000033.1 GCA_945876945.1 Klebsiella pneumoniae | reverse complement strand
AATGCCAGCCGCACCATTGATGATGCCAGCGGTGGGAAAGTCTGGTCCGGGAATAATTTTGATCAGCGCATCAAGATCGAGCTCGGGGTCATCGATGAGTGCGATACAGGCATCGACCACTTCGCCAATATTGTGCGGCGGAATCTTGGTGGCCATGCCGACGGCGATACCGTCGGAGCCATTGATCAGCAGATTGGGTATCCGCGCGGGAAGAACAGTGGGTTCGAGTTCTTTGCCGTCGTAGTTCGGGACGAAATCGACGGTTTCACGGTCGATGTCGGAGAGGAGCTCGGAGGCGATGCGGTCGAGACGGCATTCGGTGTAACGCATCGCGGCGGCGGCATCGCCGTCGATGGAGCCAAAGTTGCCCTGACCATCGACGAGCGTGTAGCGCAGCGAGAAATCCTGCGCCATGCGGACCAGAGTGTCGTAAATGGCGTTGTCGCCGTGCGGGTGAAATTTACCCATCACCTCACCGACGACGCGGGCGCACTTCACATAGGGGCGGTTCCAGGCGATGTTCGCCTCGTGCATGGCGTAGAGCACGCGGCGATGCACAGGTTTGAGACCGTCACGCGCGTCCGGCAGGGCGCGGCCCACGATTACACTCATCGCGTAGTCCATATAGGACTGACGCATTTCGTCTTCGATGTTTACCGGAAATAGCTGGCGCGCGAAGTCAACCATCAATCACTTCATAAGTTATTAAATTTGAAGACAAAGAACACTCCCCGAACAGAGCCGGAGTGTAACACGGCAAGACTGATGGCTAAACCCGTCAGACCTGCTCAATTCATGGGGCAAGCAAGCGGGCCAGGCCTTCGCGATCGGGCTTGTGCACCACGCCTACCTCGGTCACCAGCGCATCGATCAAATGCGCCGGGGTCACATCAAAAACGGGATTAAATGCCGTGACTTCCTCTGGCGCGTAACGGCGCCCGCCGATGGTCGTAATTTCGCTGCCCGTGCGCTCTTCAATCTCGATGTCGTCGCCGGTCGCCGTGGCGAGATCGATAGTGGATCGCGGCGCTACCACCATCACTTTGGCGCCATGCGCTTTAGCCGCGATAGCCAGCGAATACGTGCCGATTTTATTGGCCACGTCCCCGTTCGCGGCCACGCGGTCCGCGCCGACGATCACCCAGCGCACGCCCTGCGTGCGCATCACGTGCGCGGCACTGCCGTCGGTAATCAGTCGCACCGGAATCCCGGAACGGGACAGTTCCCACGAGGTGAGTCGTGCGCCCTGCAGCCAAGGCCGGGTTTCAGTCGCAAACACTTCCACGATGCGCCCCGCAGCATAGGCATCGCGAATCACGCCGAGCGCGGTGCCGTGCCCCGCAGTGGCCAAAGCGCCCGCGTTGCAGTGGGTCATCACCCGCACGCCAGGCTCAATCAAGGCGGCCCCAAGTTCCCCCATACGGTGATTGGCAGCGAGGTCTTCGGTGTGAATGCGGATGGCTTCGGCCAGCATGGCGTCACGGGGAGCGCCTTCAATGCCGGCCGCACGCTCAAGCATGACGTCTATCGCCCATGCCAGATTGACTGCCGTGGGCCGGGCATGACGCAAGGCGTTTACATCGGCCAACCAGGCTTGACGCCAATCAGTGCCGGCCTGCTGCCAGGCGGCGTCGGCGGCGAACACCATGCCGTAGGCGCCCGCGATGCCGATGGCAGGCGCGCCGCGCACGACCATGTCCCGAATCGCGCTGACGACCTCGGCGACCGTTCGGTTTTGAGTCCAGATTTCTTCGCCAGGCAGCACGCGTTGGTCAATGAGAACGAGGGCGTCGTCCTGCCATTTGAGGGGATTGATGTCGCTGGGATTCACGGTGCTTGGCTCTGCTGCGGGATAAAAACCGTATGTTACCTTACGACCCCAGATAATCCGGCGCCCCGGCTGCTCGCGCAGCGACCAGCGCTGCCCCCACTACTCTCCAACTGTCCGGAATCGAGCCGTGCCGCAAGCCGACCAACTTATCCATGCCCGCTGGATTATTCCTGTCGAACCCGCCCGCGAAGTCCTGACCGACCACAGTCTGGTCATTCGGGAAGGTCGCATCGTCGCCATCCTCCCGACCCTGATGGCCAAGCGCGATTTCACTGCGCCGGCCGAAGTCACGCTGGCGCAGCACGCCTTGATGCCCGGCCTGGTGAACGCGCACTGCCACGCCGCAATGTCGCTACTGCGCGGCATTGCGGATGACCTGCCGCTTAAAACCTGGCTGGAAGAACACATCTGGCCCGCCGAGGCGCGCTGGGCCGACCGCGAGTTCGTGCGCGACGGCAGCCGGCTCGCCGCCGCAGAAATGTTGAGAGGCGGCACGACCTGCTTCAACGATATGTATTTCTTTCCGGATGAAACCGCCGCCGCCGCCGCCGAAGCCGGCATTCGCGCGGTGGTCGGCATGATTGTGATTGGCTTCCCCACCGCCTGGGCGCGTAGCACGCGTGAGTACTTTGCCAACGGTCAGGCGGTACATGACCGCTATCGCAGCCATCCGCTGATCAAGACCACCTTCGCGCCCCATGCGCCCTACACGGTAGACGACGCCGCGCTGGCGGAAATTGCGACCTTGGCTGAAGAACTCGATGTGCCCATTCACATGCACATCCACGAAACCGCCCACGAAGTGGCCGAGGCGCTGGCCGCCCACGGCGAACGACCGCTGGCGCGCCTGGATCGGCTGGGGCTGTTGTCCCATCGCATGGCGGCCGTCCATATGACACAACTTAACGACGCCGAAATTGCCCGCATCGCCGAGACCGGGCTGAGCGTTGTGCATTGCCCGGAATCGAATCTCAAATTGGCCAGCGGCTTCTGTCCGCTGGGACGCCTGCTCGCGGCCGGCATCAACTGCGCGCTGGGCACCGACGGGGCGGCGAGCAACAACGATCTGGATATGCTGGGCGAGATGCGCACCGCGGCACTGCTGGCCAAAGCGGTGGCCAGCGATCCTTGCGCGGCACCTGCGCACGAGGTGATAAAAATGGCCACGCTTAACGGCGCGCGCGCGCTCGGACTCGACGCCGAAATTGGTTCGCTCACGGCTGGCAAGAGCGCCGACATCGTGGCCTTCAACTTGGGCGACCTGCGCGCCCAACCCGTGTACGACCCGATCTCGCAAATCGTGTACGCGGGGCATCGGGATCAGGTGACGGATGTGTGGGTGGCGGGACGCCGCGTGGTCCGCGAAGGCGTTTTGCAGACCATCAACGAATATGAACTGGGCGAAACCGCCCAGCGCTGGCGGGACAAGATCGCCGGGGGCTAGGCCTCGAGGTCGGGGGCCGAATCAGAACCCGCTTTGACGCTATCCCAGCGGTTGACGATCGCGCAGAACAGGTCAGCGGTTTTCTCGGCGTCGTATACCGCCGAGTGGGCTTCCTCTGCCTGCCAGGGAATCCCGGCAGCGGCGACCGCACGGGCCAGCACGGTTTGGCCGTAGGCCAGCCCGGCCAGCGAGGCGGTGTCAAAAGTGCTGAAGGCGTGAAACGGATTGCGTTTGGTCTTGCACCGCTCGACGGCAGCTTTCAGAAACGACAAATCAAACGCGGGATTGTGGCCCACCAGAATGGCACGCGAGCAGCCATGGTCCTGCACCATCTTGCGCACCCGTTCAAAAATATTGTCGAGCGCATGCGCTTCGCTCACCGCCAGTCGGAACGGGTGCCAGGGGTCAATTTTATTGAAGCGTAGCGCGGCCTCTTCGAGTCGCGCCCCTTCAAACGGTTTGACGTGGTGACCGATGGTGGCCACGCGCTTCCAGCCCTCGGCCGGATCGACATCCACCAGCACGGCGGCAATTTCGAGCAGGGCATCGGTTTCGCAGTTGAAACCACCGGTTTCGATATCGATCACTACCGGGAGAAAACCGCGAAAGCGTTGCGCAAGAGGAGATTTCTGCACGATGCCGAAGAACCCTGAAAATCGTAAGGGCGCGCATTCTAACAGGCGATCGCGACCCCGTTGGATCAAATCTCGGCCGCGCGCATTTGCGCCTTGCAAACCGGGCCCTTAAGGTAGGCACCGCCTTCCCTGCTTCCTAACTGAATGATGAATCCCATGCGCGCTACCGAACCCATGCCCTTATCCGAACTCACCGCAGTCACGCCGCTCGACGGGCGCTATGCGCGCAGTAGCGCCGCACTCCGCCCCTATTGCAGTGAGTTTGGCCTCATCCGCTATCGCGTCCTCATCGAGGTGCGTTGGCTACAGTTTCTGGCGGATGAAGCCCGCCTGCCTGAACTGACCGGCCTCACCCCCGCCGAGCACGCGGTGCTCAACAGCATCGTGGACGATTTCGATCTGGCCAGCGCTGAACGCGTCAAGGAAATCGAGCGCACCACCAATCACGATGTCAAAGCGGTGGAATATCTGCTCCGCGAACGCTGCGAGACGAGCCCGGGCTTAAGTCGCGCCATTCCCTTCCTCCATTTCGCCTGCACCTCGGAGGACATCAACAATCTGGCCTACGGCCTGATGCTGCACGATGTCCGGCGCAATCTGCTGTTGCCCGCGGTGCAAGGAGTAGAAGACGCCCTCAGCGCGCTGGCCCGCGAACACGCCGCGGTGCCGATGTTGGCGCGCACCCATGGTCAGGCGGCAACGCCCACCACCATGGGCAAGGAAATCGCCAACGTCGTCTACCGCATCAAGCGCCAGCGAGAGCAAATCGCGGCGTGCGAAATTCTGGGCAAATTCAACGGCGCGGTGGGCAATTTCAACGCCCATCTGGCCGCCTACCCCGAGCACGACTGGGTCGCGCTCAACGCGCGATTTGTGCAGCGACTGAGCCTGAAGTGGAACCCCTACACCACCCAGATCGAGCCGCACGACTGGCTGGCAGAACTCTTCAACGCCATCGCCAGACTCAACACCATCCTCATCGATTACTGCCGCGATACCTGGGGCTATGTCTCGCTCGGCTATTTCCGGCAGCGTCGGGTTGAGAACGAAGTCGGTTCGTCGACCATGCCGCACAAGGTCAATCCCATCGACTTCGAAAATGCCGAAGGCAATTTCGGGATGGCCAACGCCGTGCTGGACCATCTCGCCAGCAAGCTGCCTATTTCTCGCTGGCAGCGTGACCTCACCGACTCTACCGTGCTGCGTAATCTGGGCGTAGGCATTGGCCACTGCCTGCTCGCGCTGAATTCCTGTAGCCGGGGCATTGGCAAGCTGGAACTCGACGCCACCCGCCTCGCCGCCGATTTGGATGACGCGTGGGAAGTGCTGGCCGAGCCCATTCAAACGGTCATGCGCCGCTACGGCATTGCGGATTCCTACGAGGCGCTCAAAGCACTCACCCGCGGTCGGCGGATCGATCGCGAGTCGCTGCAGCAGTTCATCAGCACGCTAGCCATTCCCGAAGCCGAACGCGCGCGCTTAGCCGCGATGACGCCCGCCAGCTACATCGGCGCCGCCGCCGGTCTGGCGCGGGGGATTTGAGGCTCGCGCGTGGCGTTGCCGACAACTCTGCAACTGGGCGTCAGCGCGGGCGCCTTCGAACTGGACCGCAGCGAGGAGGTTCGCGACGCCGTTCAGCTGCTCGCGGCCCAGGCCACGCGAACGCTGGACATCGTTAGCCGACATCTCGACGCGCTCTTGTTCGATCAGGCGGCGTTTCTTGGCGCGGTGCGCCGTCTGGTGCTCGGGAGTCCCCATGCCCGGGTGCGGATTCTGGTGCTGGACGCCGCCCCGGCGGTGGCCCGCAGTCACCGCTTGATCGAACTCGCCCAAACCTTCTCGGGCTTTATCGAGATGCGGGTTCAGGGCTTGCCCCACCGCCGGTTTAACGCGGCCTGGCTGGTGGCGGATGGAAGGGGTTATCTGTATCGGGAATTCAGCGATCGCTACGAATCCACGGTCAATTTTCACGATGTCCGCGAAGCCAGCCAACTCGTGCACCGCTTTGACGAGCTCTGGAGCCGCGCGGTGACCGACCCCAACCTCCGGCGCTTGCAGCTATGAAACGCTGGACGCTTGTGGCAGGAATCCTGCTGGCTTGTGTCAGCGCAGCGGTACCAGCGACCGAGCGCAAGCTTGAAATTATTTCCCTGCAGCACCGCATGGTGCGCGACGTCCTGCCCCAGTTGCAGCCGCTGCTCGCGCCGGAGGGCACGCTCACCGGAGACCGTAATCAACTTATTGTCCGCACCACGGCCGACAATCTGGCCGAGATCCGGGCCGCGCTGGAGGCCCTCGACCAGCCCGCCAGTCGCCTGCGGATTTCAGTCAGTCAATCGCGCAGCGAGGCGTCAAGCGGCGGCAGGGTGAGCTATCGCGTAGAGGGCAATGCGGCGGAAGCCTCATCGCTGGCGCTGGAAGCCGAAGTGATCGGCACCCGCAGCGACCAAGGCCGCAAAGTCGTGCAAAGCCTGCTCACGCTCGATGGCCAATCCGCATTTATCGACATCGGGCAAATCAGCCCCACGCCCGTCGTGCTCGGCTACACCTCAACGGCTGACGGTCCCTCGGCGCAGGTAGGCATGAGCTATCAAACAAGCTCCTCCGGGTTTTATGTCACGCCCCAGGTGCATGGCAACACCGTGGACCTCGCGCTCAATGCGCGTTTGCAATCCCCCGCCGGCAACGACGGATCGCCAATCGCCACACACAGCACCACGGTCAATCTGAGCGGCCAATTGGGCGAATGGATCCCCGTTGGCGGCACGATGTCGCAAGGCCACACCAGCGACTATCAGCAGCAAGGCGTGGATTACGCGCTGTGGGTACGGGTCGAACGCGTGCCGTAATGGCGGCACGCACGGCGTTGGGCGCATCCCTTCAAGCTTTCGCGCTAATTCACCCGGTTTGTGGTCAAACGAGGGCGCGGTCGATGAGGCCGTGCCGGCCCGTTCTTCCTTCGAAAAGCTCAGGACGAACGGGCATCAACCCCGCCGCCACATCCGCCCGGCGACAGCGTGCACCACCGTTTGCGCCAACACCGGCCACACCGCTCGCGCCAATACCGGCACCACCGTTCGCCCTGAGCCTGTCGAAGGGCGAGTGCTGGCAGTTACACCCGGGCGACGCGAGGCCCGTTCATCCTTCGACAGGACGAACGGCCTCCGCTCGTCGGGCGAACCAGCGGTGCTCCTGCGGGGTCATTCAAGCTGCGCTATTGCATTAGCCTTCGCTTCGCCTTTGGTTCAAGCGCGAGACGCCGATGCGGTCGCTCTCGACAATTCCTAACTGATGGCCGCGAGCCCGAGCGTGTAAACTTCCACCCTCCCTCCCGCCGACGCCACTAGCCGACGAAGCCTTATGACTACGCCTTCCACTGCGACCTGTTATTTATTTCTGGGGAGCGCCGCCCACTCGGCGTTCCGCCTGGCCCGCAAGCGCAGCGAACTTGCCGCCGTCTTGCCAACGCTATCCGCGCTCGACAGTCACTGGGTTTATCTGGTGTCGGCGGATAGCGCACTCGACGCCGCAGCGATTGCCAGACTATCGGTGCTACTGGAAGCGCAACCCATCGATCTCCTGCCGGCAGGGCCCGAACTGCTTTACGTCACGCCGCGCGTGGGAACGCTCTCGCCCTGGTCCAGCAAAGCCACCGATATCGCGCAGAGCTGCGGCTTGCCGCAGGTGGTGCGCGTGGAGCGTGGGGTGCGCTGGGAGTTGGGCGGATTGACCGAGGCATTACGCAGCCCGGTCGGCGCCCTGCTTCACGACCGCATGACAGAAAGCGTGCGTCTCGCGCTGGATAACGCGGCATTGTTGGCCAGCCACGAGCCTCGCGCGCTGCGCCATATTCCGCTCCACGCCGAAGGCCGGGCGGCGCTCAGCGCGGCCAACAGCGCTTTGGGGCTCGCGCTCGCCGAAGACGAAATCGATTACCTCGCCGAGCGCTACACCGCGCTGGGCCGCGACCCGGCCGACGCCGAACTCATGATGTTCGCCCAGGCCAATTCCGAGCACTGCCGCCACAAAATTTTCAACGCCGACTGGGCCATCGACGGCCAGCGGCAGCCGTCCAGCCTCTTCGCCCACATCCGCGCCACCCATGCGGCCCATCCCAACGATGTGCTGTCGGCCTACAGCGATAACGCGGCCGTGACGCGCGGTTATCGCGGACGCCGCTTGCGGGTAGACGCAGAGACTCGGGAGTACGTGGATGCGGAAGAAGACATCCACATGCTGATGAAAGTAGAGACCCACAACCACCCCACCGGGATTTCGCCCTATGCCGGCGCCGCGACCGGCGCGGGCGGGGAAATCCGCGATGAGGGCGCCACGGGACGCGGGGCGCGACCCAAAGCGGGCCTCACCGGGTTTTCCGTCTCGCACCTGCGCCTGCCGGCCTTACCCGAACCCTGGGAAGCCGCGCGCCCGCTCAATCCGGCGCTCGCGCCGGCGCTGCAAATCATGCTGGACGGCCCGATCGGCGCGGCCGCGTTCAATAACGAATTTGGCCGCCCGGCGCTGGCGGGCTATTTCCGAAGCTTCGAGCACACCGACCTGCTGGACAGCGGCGTCGCCCGCTACGGCTACGACAAGCCGCTGATGTTGGCCGGCGGCATCGGGAATATCCGCGCCGACCATGTACAGAAGGGCGTGCTGGCGCCGGGCGACAACATCATCGTGCTGGGCGGTCCTGCGATGTTGATTGGTCTGGGCGGCGGCGCGGCCTCCTCGCAGCGCGCGGGTACCAGCGATGCCGATCTCGACTTCGCCTCGGTCCAGCGCGACAACGCCGAAATGGAGCGGCGGGTGCAGGAAGTGATCGACGCCTGCTGGGCGCTGGGCGAGCAGAACCCGGTGGTGTCGATACACGACGTCGGCGCCGGCGGGCTCTCAAACGCCATTCCGGAATTGCTCAACGACAGCGAGCGCGGCGGCGACCTTCAACTCCGCGCGATTCATTCCGCCGAGCCTGGCATGTCGCCGCTGGAGATCTGGTGCAACGAGGCGCAGGAGCGCTACGTGCTGGGCGTGGCACCGGAATCTGTTCCCTTCCTGCAATCGATTTGCGCCCGCGAACGCTGCCCCATGGCCGTGGTCGGCACGGCGACCGAGGCACGGCATCTGCGCCTGTGGGACAGCCTGCGCAAGGAAGCGGTGATCGACCTGCCCATGGATGTCATCTTCGGCAAGCCGCCGCGGATGTTCCGCGACGTGCAAACCCTGCCCAACCCGCCGCGCATGGCGGCCCAGCGACCGGATTTGCACGAAGCCGCACGCCGCGTGCTGCGCTTCCCGGCGGTCGCCGACAAACGTTTTCTCATCACTATCGGCGACCGCACCGTCGGTGGCCTCACGGTGCGCGATCAGATGGTAGGCCCCTGGCAGGTGCCGGTCGCCGACTGCGCGGTGACCGCGCTGGACTACGAAGGCTATGCAGGTGAGGCCTTCGCGCTCGGCGAGCGCACGCCGCTCGCGCTCATCAATGCTGCTGCGTCAGCGCGCATGGCGATCGGCGAATCCCTCACGAATCTGCTCTCAGCCCGCATCAAACACCTGCGCGATGTGGTGCTCTCGGCCAACTGGATGGCGGCGGCCGGACATCCCGGCGAAGACGCGCGGCTCTACGCCGCCGTGCAGGCCGCGAGCGCGCTCTGCCTCGAACTCGGCATTTGTATCCCGGTGGGGAAAGATTCGATGTCGATGAAGACCGTCTGGCGCAATGCGGAGGGTCAGCAAGCGGTTAGCTCGCCGGTCTCGCTCATCTGCACGGCCTTCGCGCCGGTGGTAGATGTCCGGCTATCACTCACCCCGCAGCTGCAAGTGGGCGACTCGCCGGGCGTGCTGATGCTCATCGATCTGGCCGGCGGCGCGCAGCGCCTCGGCGGTTCGGTGCTGGCGCAGGTGTACGGCGAACTTGGGCACGAACCCCCCGACCTCGATACTCCAGCCCGACTTCGTGACGCCTTCGAGGCGCTGCAGCTGCTGAACGAATCCGGTTACCTGAAAGCCTGTCACGACCGCGCCGACGGCGGCCTGTTCGTTACGCTCTGCGAAATGGCCTTTGCCGCCCGCGCCGGCCTGTCGCTGGACATCTCAAGCCTGGGTGCCGATTCCCTGGCGGCCTTGTTCAACGAAGAACTGGGTCTGGTGGTACAAGTCGACGCCAGCGATGTTTCAACGGTCCTCAAGCAGCTAAGCCATTACCCCAGTCTTGCCGAGTGCGTGCATCTGCTGGGCGTGGTGACCGAACAGCCCCTGATTCGAATCCTTGATGCCCGGCAGCCCGTGTTTGAGGCCGATCTGTTTGAGCTGTTGGCCGAATGGTCGGCGCCTTCGCATCACCTACAACGCCTGCGGGATAATCCGGACTGCGCGAGCGAGGAACTCGTTGGCATTCTCGATCGCGAATCCACCGGTCTATTCCTGCGCCAGCCCAGCGTCGCTCGCGCCACGCGCCCCTTGCCGCGCGGTGCCAAGCCCCGCGTTGCCATCCTGCGCGAGCAGGGGGTGAACGGTCAGCGGGAAATGGCTGCCGCGTTCCGGCGCGCCGGCTTTAGCGCTGTGGACGTGCATATGTCGGAACTGCTGAACGGCTCGGCCACGCTGGAGAGCTTTCAGGGCGCGGTGGCCTGCGGCGGTTTCTCCTACGGCGACGTGCTGGGCGCCGGCAGCGGCTGGGCGCGCTCCATTCTCTACAACGCCCGCACGTTCGATCAGTTCAGCGCGTTTTTTGCCCGCAGCGACAGCTTCGCGCTGGGCGTGTGTAACGGCTGCCAGATGCTCTCTCAACTGAAAGACCTGATCCCCGGCGCCGCCGCATGGCCGCGCTTTCTGCGCAATCGCTCCGAACAATTTGAAGCCCGTCTGGTGATGGCCGAAGTGCTGGATTCCAAGTCGCTCTTCTTTGACGGCCTCACCGGCATGATGGCGCCGCTGGTGGTCTCACACGGGGAAGGGCGGGTGGATGCGCTGGCCGATGGGTCACGGCTGTGCCTGCGCTACGTGGACTATCGCGGCGAGGCGGCCAGTCGCTATCCGGAAAATCCCAACGGCTCGCCCGGCGGCAGCGCGGGCTTCACCACCGACGACGGCCGGGTCACTATCCTTATGCCGCACCCGGAACGCGTGTATCTACGCAAGCAATATTCGTGGTTGCCCGCCTCGGCGGCTGGCGCCGAGGGTCCTTGGTTCGAGATGTTCCGCAACGCGCGTCTGTGGTTGGCTTGATTCCCGCTGTGACGGGCGCAGGCATCAGTTAGAATCGAGCCAGCGCAGATTGCGGGGCTCTTCGCGCTAAGGGCGCCCGTCGATTGACGCGGTTACCAGACCTGGTCAGGCCGGAGTTCGCCCACATGACCGATCGAAATCGCCCGCCCGTCAAGGGCCTTCCTACCGCCGCGAGGGGCGTCCTGCCGCCGGAGGACGATGCCGCCCTGCGCGCGGCATTGGCGGGCGTGCGACGGCTGCATCACGACACCGTCGATCTGCGACCACCGGCACCACCGCCGGTCCCCACCCAGTCCCGCCGCGACCAGCGCTCGGTATTGGAAGAAATGATGATGCAGGATCCCGGCGAAGGTGAGATGGAGACGGGCGATGAACTCATCTTCAAGCGCGAGGGCGTGCAAAACAGCGTGATGCGCAAACTTCGTCGCGGCCAATTTGCCATTCAAGGCCATATCGACCTCCACGGCCTCACCACACCGGAGGCGAAAACATCCCTCGCCAGCTTCCTGATGGACTGCTTTCAGCGCGGCCATCGTTGCGTGCGCATCGTGCACGGCAAGGGCTTGCGTTCGCCCGGCCAGATCCCGGTGCTCAAACCCAAGGTCAGCCACTGGCTGTCGCAGCGGGACGAGGTGCTGGCCTTTATCTCCACGCCGGCGACTGATGGCGGCACGGGCGCGATTTACGTCCTGCTTAAAGGGCAACGCTGAGCGCCGTTGATGAGTGACGAGCGTTTCGCGCCGATTAGCCTGCGCACCGAAGATGGCGACCGCGCGAGCTTGTGTCGGCACGGCGCCCAGCTTTTGCACTGGTGTCCGGGGGGCAGTGAGGAGCGTTTGTATCTCAGCACGGCGGCGATCTTCACCCCCTCGCGGGCCATTCGCGGCGGGATTCCGGTGCTGTTTCCACAGTTCGGGCTGTTTGGCGACTTACCCAAGCATGGCTTGGTGCGCGACGCCGACTGGATGCAGCAGGCAACAGATTCTCCCCGTCACGCCCGTTTGACGCTGGAAGATACGCCTGAGTCCCACCGCCACTGGCCGCACGCGTTTCGGGCCGCGCTTGAAGTGGAACTCGAAAGCCAGACGCTCACCACCTCGCTCGCGATCGACAACACCGGCAACGAAGCCTTTTCATTCACCGTCGGCTTGCATACCTATCTGGCGGTGGCGGATCTGGCCACACTCAGCATTAAGGGGCTGCAGGGATTGCAGTATCTCGACGCCACGCAGGCGCTCATGTCTTGCACGGAAACGGCCGAGGCGGTGCAGATACGCGGTGAGATCGACCGGGTGTATCTCAACGCGTCTACGCCCGTGGAAGTCGTCGACGCACATCGGCGGACCTTGGTCAGTCAGCAGGGTTTTTGCGATGTGGTGGTGTGGAATCCGGGCCCGGACAAGGTGCGCGAACTCAGCGATATGCCGCCCGACGACTATCTACGAATGGTGTGTGTGGAAGCGGCCGTGATTGGCGAACCCGTCACCCTCGCGCCTGGCGCCCAATGGCGAGGACGCCAAACGCTGCGCGCCCTGCCCGACGGCCCCGCTTAGCTATCGAGCAAGACAATTGCAGCGGCGGCGATACCTTCTTCGCGCCCCGCAAAGCCCATTTTCTCGGTGGTGGTGGCCTTCACGCTCACCGTCGCCACCGGCAAACCCAAATCCTCGGCAATGCGTTCTCGCATCAACAGCACATGCGGGGCGATTTTTGGCCGCTCCGCGATGATGGTGCAGTCCACGTTCACGATGCGGAAACCCACTTCGGCGATCAGCGCCGCCGTGCGACGCAGGAGAATGCGGCTGTCGATACCCTTGAACTCGCCGCTGGTATCGGGGAAATGCTTGCCGATATCGCCCAGCGCCGCCGCGCCCAGCAGCGCATCGCACAGGGCATGTAACAAGACATCACCGTCGGAGTGGGCGGCTAGCCCCCGGTGGTGCGGGACTTTCACCCCGCCCAACATCACGAAATCGCCGTCCCGAAAACAATGGGCGTCAAAGCCCTGACCAATGCGCATATTCAAGCTCCGCTGGGCGTCGGCAGGGTTCGCAGATACAGCTCTGCAAGCGGCAAATCTTCCGGACGCGTAATTTTGATGTTGTCGCCGTGCCCTTCCACCATGCGCGGCACCCGCCCGGCCAGTTCGATAGCCTGAGCTTCGTCGGTCACGATCCGACCCGCCGCCAAGGCCTCGCGCAGCGCCCCACGAAGCAGCCCCACCCGGAACATTTGCGGGGTGAGCGCATGCCACAGGCTGGCGCGGTCGATGGTTTGTTCGATATCGCCGGTGCTGCCGCAGCGTTTAAGGGTGTCACGTACCGGCACGCCCAGAATGCCGCCGACCGCATCGTCCATCAGCGTCTCCAGCAGCGCGGCCAGATCGGTCTGACGCAGACAGGGCCGGGCCGCATCGTGCACCAGCACCCAGTCGTTGTCGGCAGCCGCGAGCGCCTCAATGCCATTCAACACCGAATGACAGCGCTCCGCGCCGCCGGCGGCCGTACGAACCCGCGGCGCATGTGCGGCAACGATCGCCTGCCCTAAGTCATCCCCAGCCGCCATCGCCACCACCACGCCCGCGATACGCGGCTCGCCCAGCAGGCGCGCCAGCGTGTGTTCGAGGATCGTTTTACCGGCGAGTTGCAGGTATTGCTTGGGCAGCTCGCTGCCCATGCGCGCACCGCGTCCGCCGGCCGGCACCACGGCCCAAATCTTGTTCGCTGAAGTCATTGCGCTACCGGCGCGGCACGCATGACGCCCGGGGGTTCCAGCATTTCGAAGAAGATTTCATCCTGACGAATCATGCCCATCTCACTCCGGGCAAGTTCTTCCACCGCGTCGAGCCCCTGCTTTAAATCCATGACTTCCGCCGCAAGGCCCCGGTTACGCGCCTCAAACTCGGTATTGAAGGCGCGCTGCTGTTCAATCTGCTCGCGGATTTCCCGCACATCGCCGCGGCCACCGCGCCCAAACCATAGCGCCCACTGCAAACCCGCCAGCACCACCAACAGGGAGAGGATGAGCGGGCGCACGGGCGGCTTAAGACTTAGCCGAGGTTGTAGAAAGCGGCGCGCCCGGGATAGCTCGCGCGGTCCCCGAGCTCGCGCTCAATCACGAGCAGCCGGTTGTACTTGGCGATGCGATCGGAGCGAGACAGCGAACCGGTTTTGATTTGGCCGGTGCTCTTGCCCACCGCGATATCCGCGATGGTGGTGTCTTCGGTTTCGCCAGAGCGATGCGACACCACGGCGGTGTACTTCGCGGCGCGCGCCATTTCGATGGCTTCGAAAGTTTCGGTCAGGGTGCCAATCTGGTTCACCTTGATGAGGATCGAATTCGCCACGTTCTGCGCGATCCCCTGTTCCAGAATGGCTGAGTTGGTGACGAACAAATCGTCGCCCACCAGCTGCACGCGGTCGCCCACGGCCTTGGTCAGCAGGCTCCAGCCTTCCCAATCGTTTTGATCCATGCCGTCTTCAATCGACAGGATGGGGTAGTCGCGCGCCCAGCTCGCCAGCAGATCGCTCATTTGCGCACTGCTCAGGCGGCGACCTTCGGATTCGAGGTGGTAGTGGCCGTCTTTGTAGAACTCGGAACTGGCGACGTCGAGGCCTAGCATGATGTCGCCGCCGAGCGTGAAGCCCGCCTTGCTGACCGCTTCGGCAATCAGGTCCAGCGCCGCCTGGTTGGACGGCAAATCCGGGGCGAAACCGCCCTCGTCACCGACGGTGGTGCCGGCACCACGGGCGGCCAGCACCGATTTCAGCGCGTGGAAAATCTCGGCGCCGTAGCGCATCGCTTCGGCAAAGCTGGGGGCGCCAACCGGCAGAATCATGAACTCCTGAAAGTCCACGTTGTTACTCGCATGCGCGCCGCCGTTGATGATATTCATCATGGGCACCGGCATGAGCAGCCGATCGCGTTCGCCACGGGCGAGCGTGGCATAGAGCGGCAGTCCTTGTTCGTTCGCTGCGGCGTGGGCCGCCGCCATGGAGACCGCCAGCGTGGCATTGGCGCCAAGGCGCGCCTTGTTGGGGGTGCCATCGAGCGCAATCATCGCGCGGTCGAGGCCTGCCTGATCGGCCACGTCACGGCCGCGCATCGCCCCGGCAATTTCGTTGTTGATGTGACCCACTGCTTTCAACACACCCTTGCCCAGATAGCGCTTGGGGTCTTTGTCGCGCAGCTCCAGCGCTTCGCGCTCACCGGTGGAAGCGCCGGACGGCACGGCGGCTGAACCGCGGGCGCCGCTGGCGGTGGTGACTTCGGCCCACACCGTGGGATTACCGCGCGAATCGATAACTTCCTGCGCGATGATGTGACTGATTTCGGACATTGCTGCTCCTCGGCGTGCCGGACGTATCACCGGCCTGTGAAGTGAAAAATAGAGGCCTTCAGGCCCTCATGGCGCCGCCGCGTTTGGCCGCACTGTCCAGCTCACGCAAGGTGGTGAGCAGGTCGCGCATACGACCCAGCGGCCAGGCGTTTGGACCATCGGACAGCGCCTGCTCGGGATTGGGATGGGTTTCCATGAAGATACCGGCCACCCCCACGGCGGCCGCCGCACGGGCCAGGGCCGGCACAAACTCGCGCTGCCCGCCAGATTTGCCGCCCTCGCCGCCCGGCATCTGCACCGAATGCGTGGCGTCGAAGACCACCGGCGCGCCGGTGTCGCGCATCACCACCAGTGAGCGCATGTCGGAGACCAGGTAGTTGTAACCAAAACTCGCCCCGCGCTCGCAGACCATAATGGCCTCGTTGCCACTGGCCCGCGCCTTGGCCACCACGTGGCGCATATCCCAGGGCGCGAGGAACTGGCCCTTCTTGATGTTGACCGGCTTGCCCTGACTGGCAACGGCGCGAATGAAGTTGGTTTGGCGGCACAGAAACGCCGGCGTTTGCAGCACGTCGACGACCGCCGCCACTTCGTTCAGCGGGGTGTCTTCATGCACGTCGGTCAGCACCGGCAAGCCGAACTGGCGTTTCACCTGCTCGAGTATGGCGAGGCCCTGCTCGATGCCGGGCCCCCGAAAGCTGTCAATCGAGGTGCGATTGGCCTTGTCGAACGAGGCTTTAAAGACGTAGGGAATGCCGAGCGCCTCGGTGATTTCCTTCATCTGGCCCGCGATGTCTAACACCATGCCTTCGGATTCGATGACGCAGGGGCCGGCGATAAGAAAGAACGGCTGATCGCCCCCTACCTCGAAATCAGCCAGCCGCATGCGGCACCTCTGCCTGCTCGCGCGCGGCGAGGGCAGCCCGGACAAAGGCAGTAAAGAGCGGATGCCCATCGCGCGGTGTAGAGGTGAATTCCGGATGGAACTGGCACCCCACAAACCATGGATGCGCCGGGATTTCGATGATCTCCACCAGATTGCCGTCCATCGAGCGACCGGCCATGCGCATGCCGGCGGCTTCGAGTTCCATCTGATAGGTGTTGTTGAATTCGTAGCGGTGGCGGTGGCGTTCGACCACGGTATCCGAGCCGTAAGCGCGCGCCACAATGCTGTCGGGCGCGAGCCGGCACTGCTGGCCACCGAGGCGCATGGTGCCGCCTTTCTCGCTAGCCTCATCGCGCCGGTGCACGGCGCCATCGGCCGCTTTCCATTCGGTGATCAGCGCAATCACCGGATGGGTCGTGTTGGGATTGAATTCGGTGCTGTGCGCGTCGGCAAGTCCGGCGCAATGGCGCGCGAATTCGATCACCGCCACCTGCATGCCCAAGCAAATCCCCAAGTAGGGAATTTTGTGCTCGCGGGCATAGCGCGCCGCCATGATTTTGCCTTCGATGCCGCGCTCGCCAAAGCCGCCGGGCACCAGAATGGCGTCGAGATTTTCCAGCCCGGCGAGGTTTTCGCTGTCGATTAGTTCGGAGTCGACATAGCGGATATTGACCTTGGTGCGGGTGTGAATGCCGGCGTGGATCAGCGCTTCCGACAGGGACTTGTAGGATTCGGTGAGATGGACGTACTTGCCCACCATGCCGATGGTGATCTCGGTGCGGGCGCCGGTAAGGGCTTCGACCACTTTGTCCCACTCGGCGAGATTGGCTGCCGGCGCGTCCATCCCCAGTTTCTCGAGCACGATGTCGTCCAGTCCTTGCTCATGCAGCAGCGCCGGAATGCGATAGATGGTGTCCGCGTCCATCGCCGAAATCACAGCGTTCTCTTCAACGTTGGTGAAGAGCGCGATCTTGCGCCGTTCCGCCGGCGGCACCGCGCGGTCGCTGCGGCAGATGAGAATGTCGGGTTGAATCCCGATGGAGCGCAGTTCCTTCACGGAGTGCTGCGTGGGCTTGGTTTTAACCTCGCCCGCCGACGCGATATACGGCACCAGCGTGAGGTGGATGAAGAGCGTATTGCGGGCGCCGAGTTCTACCCGCAGTTGGCGAATCGCCTCGATGAACGGCAGGGATTCGATATCGCCCACCGTGCCGCCAATTTCCACCATGGCGATGTCCACATCGCCCGCGCCCTGCTTGATGCAGGCTTTTATTTCGTCGGTGATGTGCGGAATGACCTGCACCGTGGCGCCGAGATACTCGCCGCGCCGCTCTTTGCGGATCACGCTCTCGTAGATGCGTCCGGCGGTGTAGTTACTGCGGGAGCTGCTGCGGAAGCGCACGAAGCGTTCGTAATGACCCAGGTCGAGATCGGTTTCAGCACCGTCTTCGGTCACGAAGACTTCGCCGTGCTGGAACGGACTCATGGTGCCCGGATCGACGTTGATGTAGGGGTCGAGCTTGGTGAGCGAAATAGACAAGCCGCGCGTCTCGAGAATAGTTCCGAGGGACGCAGCGGCAATGCCCTTGCCCAGCGAAGAAACGACGCCACCCGTGATGAAGATGAAGCGCGTCATTGGCAATTCAAGGTTGGATAAATCCGTAGTTGTCAGCGGTTAGAGCGATGCTTTAAAGGGCGCGTCTGGCGACTCGCTGCCGCTCTTGTGACAGGGCTGGAAGCTATCAGATGCGCCGCCCTTTCTCAATCGCCGCATGCCACCGGGCGGTTAAAAAATGATGACTGCCGAACGCTGTGCCAGACCGGGAAAAAGCGGGCAATGCCAGTGCTAGAATGCCCTCCCCTGCGGACGGGCACCGATGCCCGCCGCCCTACAGGGTCAGCCATCAGGAGTAGCGAGTGATGTCCGACATCGAAATTGCGCAGGCCGCGCAGAAACGGCCCATTCTTGGTCTGGCCGAAAGCCAGTACGGCATCGCTCCGGAACACCTCGAACCCTACGGCCACTTCAAGGCCAAGCTGTCTCTCGAGTACATCGAAAGCCTGCAGGGCCGCCCCGACGGCCAGCTCATTCTGGTCACTGCGATCAGTCCAACGCCCGCCGGCGAAGGCAAAACCACCACCACCGTAGGTCTGGGCGACGCGCTCAATCGATTGGGCAAGCGCACCATCATCTGTCTCCGCGAGCCCTCGCTAGGCCCCTGCTTCGGGGTGAAGGGCGGCGCGGCGGGCGGCGGCTATGCGCAAGTCGTTCCCATGGAAGACATCAATCTGCACTTCACCGGGGATTTTCACGCCATCGGCGCGGCCCACAACCTGCTGGCCGCGATGATCGACAACCACATCAATCACGGTAACGCGCTCGACCTCGACCCGCGGCTTATCAGCTGGAAACGCGTCGTCGATATGAACGACCGCGCGCTGCGCCGGATTGTGGTGGGCCTTGGCGGCACCGCCAACGGCTACGTGCGGGAAGACGGATTCGACATCACGGTCGCCTCCGAGGTGATGGCGATTTTCTGTCTGGCGACTTCGCTGACCGATCTCAAAACCCGTCTGGGCGAGATCGTCATTGGCTACACCAGCAAACGCGAAGCGGTGCGGGCGCGCGATCTGAAAGCCCACGGCGCGATGGCGGCGCTGCTGAAAGACGCCATCAAACCGAACCTCGTACAGACGCTTGAAAACAATCTGGCTTTCGTTCACGGCGGTCCGTTCGCCAACATCGCGCATGGTTGCAATAGCGTTTCGGCCACGCGCGCGGCGCTGAAGCTCGCCGATTTTGTGGTGACCGAAGCGGGCTTTGGCGCGGACCTCGGCGCCGAGAAATTTATCGATATCAAATGCCGAAAAGCAGGGCTGAAGCCGCGTGCGGCGGTGCTGGTTGCCACCGCCCGGGCGCTCAAATATCACGGCGGCGCGGCGCGGGATGCGCTCGGCCGCGAAGATCTTGGCGCGCTCGAACGCGGCCTGGTCAACCTTGAGCGGCACTACCAGAACATCACCACCCAGTACGGCCTGCCCTGCGTGGTCTGTATCAATCACTTCACGGCCGATACCCCGGCCGAACTCGCGCTGATCGAAGCCAAGGTCGCGAGCCTCGGCGGCCGGGCGGTAGTGGCCCGACACTGGGCGGAAGGTGGCGCCGGCGCTGAGGCGCTGGCCGAAGCCGTGGTGGCAGCGGTCGCGGACAACCAGGGCGAGCATCGCTACGTGTATGCCGATGACCTACCGCTATGGGACAAAATCAAGGCGGTCGCCACCCACATTTACGGGGCGGCAGACATCACCGCCGACGCCAAAGTCCGGGCGCAAATCAACGAACTGAACGCCCAGTGGGGGCACCTGCCGGTGTGCATGGCCAAAACCCAGATGTCGTTTTCGACCGACCCCACTGCGCTCGGCGCGCCGAGCGGTCACACCGTTAATCTGCGCGAAGTGCGACTGGCGGCCGGCGCCGGCTTTGTGGTGGTGATTGCGGGCGACCTGATGACCATGCCGGGCCTGCCCAAAGTGCCGGCGGCCGAGCACATCGACGTCGACGCCCACGGCAATATCAGCGGGCTGTTCTAAGGTCCCACCTAGCCCGCGCGCCCAATCTGGCGCGCCATACATCATCCAGCCGGGAGGAACGATGGACTTCAAGCGCGCGCACACCGGAGGCGCTCAACTCAGCACCCTGCTCTGGCTCACGGTGGCCATCGTCGGCGCCGCCGCGGTGGGCGGCATCGCGCTCTCGCGTGGTGAAAGCATTAACAGCCTGTGGTTCATTGTCGCCGCCCTCTGCGTGTACGCGATCGCCTACCGCTTCTACAGCCTGTTCATCGCCAGCAAGGTGCTGTTACTCGACCCTACGCGAGCCACACCGGCGGAACGCTTCAGCGACGGACGCGACTTCGTGCCCACCAATCGCTGGATTGTGTTTGGTCACCATTTTGCGGCGATTGCCGGGCCCGGACCGCTGATTGGCCCCACGCTCGCCGCCCAGTTCGGCTATCTGCCTGGCACGTTGTGGATTCTGATCGGCGGCGTGCTAGGCGGCTGCGTGCAGGACTTCGTGATTCTCTTTTTTTCCATCCGCCGCAACGGCCGCTCGCTCGGACAGATGGCGCGCGAGGAACTCGGTCCCATCGGCGGCGCGGCGGCCACCCTGGGCGTGATGACCATCATGATCATCCTCATCGCGGTGCTGGGACTGGTGGTGGTCAACGCCATGAAGCACAGCCCCTGGGCTACCTCTACCGTGGCCGCGACCATTCCCATTGCCGTACTGGTAGGCGTTTATTTGCGCTATCTGCGGCCGGGGCGGGTGCTGGAAGGATCGGTACTGGGTGTGGTGCTGTTGATGGCGGCGGTGGTCGGCGGTGGCTTTATCGATCACCACCCGGTGCTGCGCGGCTGGTTCGACCACGAGGCATCGCCGCTGGCGCTGATGATCATCGCCTATGGGTTCTGCGCGGCGGTGCTGCCGGTGTGGTTACTCCTCGCGCCGCGCGATTACCTCTCTACCTTCATGAAGATCGGCACCATCGGCGCGCTGGCGGTGGCGATTCTCATCATGCGCCCCACCATGCACATGCCGGCGCTGACGCCGTTCATCGACGGCAGCGGGCCCATTTTTGCCGGCCCCCTCTTTCCCTTCGTGTTCATCACCATCGCCTGCGGCGCCATTTCCGGCTTTCACTCGCTGATTTCATCCGGCACCACGCCCAAGCTCATCGCCAACGAAGCCGACGCCCGGATGATTGGCTACGGCGGCATGCTGATGGAAAGCTTCGTCGCCATCATGGCGATGATTGCGGCCTGCGTGCTGGAGCCGGGCGTTTATTTCGCCGTGAATAGTCCGGCCGGCGTGGTCGGCGCGACGCCGGCGGCGGCGGTTGCCACCATCAGCGGCTGGGGTTTTCCGGTCACCGTCGAGCAGATGGACGTGCTGGCCCGCGAGATGGGCGAGACCAGCCTGTTTGCCCGCACCGGCGGCGCACCGTCACTGGCGCTCGGGATGGCCAATATTTTCTCCAAACTCTCCGGCGGCGGCCTGCTCGCCCTGTGGTACCACTTCGCGATCATGTTCGAAGCCCTGTTCATCCTGACGACGCTGGATGCCGGCACCCGCGTCGCGCGGTTCATGCTGCAAGACATGCTGGGGAATTTCTTTCCGCGTCTCGGCAAAACCAGCTGGTACCCGGGCGTGATCCTCACCAGCACCCTCGTGGTCGCCGCGTGGGGCTATTTTCTGTATCAGGGCACACGGGATCCGCTAGGCGGAATCAACAGCATGTGGCCGCTGTTCGGGATCGCCAACCAGATGTTGGCCGCGATTGCGCTCTGCGTGGCGACCACCATTCTGGTCAAGTCACGCCGACCCCGACACGCGCTCATCACCGGCCTGCCGCTGCTGTGGTTGGTGGTGGTGACCTCCACTGCCGCCTGGCTGAAAATTTTCAGCCCCTCACCGCGCCTTGGGTTTCTGGCGCACGCCGCCGACCTGCAGACCAAGCTTGACGCCGGCCAACTGCCGGCGGCCCTCGCGGCCCAGGCCCCGCGCCTAATCTTTAACGACCATCTCAACGCCGGTCTCACCCTGTTGTTTCTGGTGATTGCCTGGGTGGTGGTGTTTGAAACAGCTCGCACCTGTGCGCGGGTCTTGCGCGGCGCACCGACGCGCCCGCTGGCCGAATCGCCCTATGTTGCCACCGCGATGGAGCGGCCATGAAGCACCGCATTCAACGCGTCTGGCGCGCGCTTTGCGCCAGCCTGAGTTATCTGAACGGCGGGGCCGCCTATGCGCACTACTGCCGGCATCTGCGGATGCATCATGGCGATACCCCACCGCTATCGCGGGCAGATTTTTACCGGCAGGAGCAACAACGGCGCTGGAACGGGGTGCGGCGCTGCTGTTGAACGCCGCTCAGAAAAGCGGCTGAAGCCGCCAGAGTAGCGCTGCCTCAGGTGCTCTCGGTGTTGTCGGTTAAGCGCAGATCCTCGCACTTCAAGCCGTCGCGGGCGGCAAAAGACAGCATCCGAACGTGGCTGTTGTCGGCAGTCCGATCGGGATTGGCCACGCTGAGAAGATGGGTGCTAAACCACACCGCTTTCATCTCTGCCGCCACCGCCGACTGCGCCCCGTAGTAAGCGGCGTTCTCCCCCAGAATCCGATGCCGGGCCTTCAGTTTGCGGGCCACGGCGGCCGTTGCGGCCACGCCGAATCCTCCTCCTACGCTCACCAGCTCAAACTCCTCCGTGCGCCATTCCGCGCGCCGCGCAGTCAGATACTGGTACAGCGAGACTTGCCCCGCGACAGCACGCAGCAAACCTTCAGGATCAAACACCAGCACGCGGGCCGGGGTTTCCGGCGCCAGCAAGCGTTGCCACACCCCCGGCAGGAAGCAGTTACGCGGCAAAGCCCGGAACATCTCCGACATCCGGTCGTCGCCCAAACCATCCGGCTCACAGCCAAAGCGCACGATCTGGAAGGCGGTGCCCCCGTTGCCGGCGGCATAGCGACGGAAGGCCTGCACGTGATTGGAAAGCATCGATGGCGTGAGCATTTTGCCGTCGGCGCCGCGGTGGGGAATGGCGTAAGCATTGCCGGTACGGCCCTCGGCAACCGTTGACTCGGCGCCATGAAAGCGTTGAGCCACGGCTGCGCTGCTCTCGCGATGGGAACCAGACACTCTGGCACCAAACACGAACACAGGCTCTTTGCTCAACACCGGATCAGCCATGACTGCACCTCTATCGATTGCCGGCCTGAACGCGTTCAAAGCGCCCCGCCAGGCGGGCAGGCAAGCCTGAAGGGGCAGCGCTAAATGTCATGCCCTTATTGACCGGGCGGCGGCAGAGGCGCTTCTGCATTGCCCCGCTGCGCCTCCAGGAATTTGAGCGGAATCGAAATATCCATGAAGACCGAATAGCCGGTGCCCGTTTTCCGATCGGTCACGTCGAAGACCTCACAAGGCCGCTCGCCGGCGCACATGAGCCCGTGTTGGCCCTCAAGCTTGAAGCCGTTCATCACCAGAAAAAAATGTTCCTCGTCGATTGAGAGCACGCGGCACGGGGTGTTATCCGACTGCCCTTCACCTTCGGCGCAAATCGATTTGAACAGCCCATCGACCACCGCGTTGTGAAACTTGGCCTGCGCCGCCTTGCCGGTTTTCTCATACGCGCGAGCCGCGCCCAGGTGGGCGAAGGGGTTGAGGTAATCGTCCTTCAGCCAGGCTTCTGCCAGCGGCACGGCGGCTTCGAACTGATCCTGCTTCAGCGCTTGCTCGAGCTTGCGCCGCTGCTCCAGTGACGACGCCCGATTGGGGGAGTATTCGGGCGACGCGGCATAGCTCAGGCGTAAGGCAAGGAAGTCGATTCCAGTGTCGCCGCCCAGCAGTCGCTGCTTTAGCGCGGCGTAGTCCTCGCTGGCGGCAGCGCTGCCTGTCGCCAAGCTCATCGCGAGTGCGAGCGAGAATTGCAGGCACCGCGCGACCCACCCGCTGGACGGCGTCAAGGCAGGTTATCCAGTTGCACGGTGCCGGTCACCGTGAGCGACAGATTCTGGGTGCCCGGTGAGAGCTGCGCGGGGGCGTCTGCCGCGACCATGGCCTGAGCGCGATACATCATGGGATGAACGGGCATCCCCCGCGCCCCGAGCGCGCCGACCTCCAGCGTCACCAGTTTGTAGCCCTTGCGCCCCAGCGCAGCGGCCACCTGCTGGGCACGCTGCTGGAAGCGGCGCAGCGCCTCGCTCGTCAAGGCTTCTTCGGCGCCGGCGCGGCCTTCGGCCGACACCGCGTAGTCCACCGCTTCAACCGCCAGTTTTTCCTGCAGGCGAGCGATGAGTTGGCCGACTTGCTGCCCGTTGCGGCCTTCCAGACGCAGGCTTTGGCGTACGCGCCAGGCGCTGACCCCGTTAGACTTCTCCGTGTACACCGGGAAGGTGGTGTACTGGCCGGTGGTCACTTTAACTTCTTTTGCTTTGCCGGCTTCCGCCAGCGCCCAGCTCATCGCCTCGTTCACAAGCGCGCCAAGCTTCGCCTGATCGGCCCCTTCACGCTCGATAAACAGCGTCGCCACGATGATGTCGTTAATCACTTCGCGCTCCGCCGAGGCGGCCAGCTGCACCTGATCCAGCCGCACCGGCTCGGCGGCTGACATGGCAGAAAACAAACACGCCCCCACAGCTAATCCACAAACTATTTGGCGCATGGTTAAGTTGTCCTTTTGCTTAAGCGAGCCGGCGCGCGGTCTCGCGGATGGTGTGCCAGGCGTTTTCCACGTGGTGAGCAGCGGTTGCGGCCTGTCCCACGCAGAGTCTCAAGACATGCTGTCCGCGCAAAGCCGTATGCGAGATGAACAGGCTGCCTTCCTCGTTCAAACAGGCCTGCAGCTGGCGGTTAAAGGCATCGCTGCCGCGATAGCGGAAACATACAAGGTTGAGCGAGACCGGCGTGACAAGTTCAAAGTCGGGATCGGCCGCCACCCAGGTACCGAACAGGCTGGCGAGTTCGAGGTGTTCGCGCAGCAGCGCCCGCAGGCCGGCCAGGCCAAAGCCGCGCAGCACAAACCAGAGCTTGAGCGCCCGAAACCGCCGGCCCAGCGGCACCTGCCAGTCGCGGTAGTCGAACACTTCCCCGCTGTCGCTGGCCTCGTTGCGCAAGTATTCCGGGGTAATGCTCAGCGCGTTAGTCAGTGCACGCCGGTCGGCCACGTAAAAACAGCTGCAATCGAAATTGGTCAGCAACCATTTATGCGGGTTGAAGCAATAGCTGTCGGCCAGTTCAAGGCCATCAAAGCGGGCCCGCTGCTCGGGCAACAGGGCCACGCTGCCCGCCATCGCGGCATCCACGTGCAACCATAGGCCCTCCTCACGGCAAATCTCGCCCAGCTCGCGCAGCGGGTCACAGGCGAGTGAAGAGGTGGTGCCAAGGGTGGCGCACACATAGAAGGGTTTAAGACCCGCGGCCCGGTCTGCTGCAATGGCGGCACGCAGGGCGTCCGGCGCCATGGCGAAGCGTGCGTCGACGTCGACCTTGCGCAAGTTCGCGCGCCCGATCCCGGCCAGCATTGCGGCTTTATCCAGTGAGGAATGCGCCTGCGAGGAGGTATAGGCCACCAGCCCGCCGGTATAGCCGGTGTGATTGCTTGCGCCTTCTGTAGCCTGCTCACGGGCCGCGATGAGCGCAACCAGCGCGGCGCTGGACGCCGAATCCTGCAGCACGCCACCGCCTTTGCCGCCCGCACGAAACCGCTCGGGCACAGCGCTGGCCTCGGCCAGCCAGTCGAGCATGCGGGTTTCCACTTCGGTACAAGCCGGACTCGTCTGCCACAGCATGCCCTGCACGCCCAGCGCGGCGCTGAGCAGTTCGGCCAGCATCGAAGGCCCGGAGGCATTGGCCGGAAAATAGGCGAAGAAATTGGGCGACTGCCAGTGGGTCAGGCCGGGGACGACGATGCGGTCGAGGTCTGCCAGCACGGCATCAAAAGGTTCGGGTAACTCCGGTGCGGTCGGCGGCAATGCCGCAAAGACTTCGCCCGCAGCGGCCTGCGAGAGGACCGGTAAACCGGGCAGGCGTTCGTAGTAAGCACAGATCCAGTCGGCCAAGGCCGCGAGTTGCGCACGGAAGGCGTCTGGTTCGAAAGCTTGGGGAACCGCAGACACAGCGGGTAATGACACCGACGGGCGACTGGCGTCGACCGTCGGCATCGCCAGTCTTACAGGTTGGCGAGCACGTGCTCGGCCGCGCTGACCTTGAACTCCATCGGCGCTTCGACGAACAGATGGGAAACCACGCCGTTGTCGACCACGATCGCAAAGCGCTGGCCGCGGGTGCCCATGCCAAAGCCGCTGGCGTCGAGTTCAAGACCGAGGGCCTTGGTGTACGCGCAGTTGCCGTCGGCCAGCATCAACACTTTGCCTTCAGCGCCGGCATGCTTGCCCCAGGCGCCCATGACGAAGGTGTCGTTAACGGCGATGCAGGCGATGGTGTCAACGCCCTTGGCCTTCAGCTGGTCGGCCAGCTCGAGGTAGCCCGGCAGGTGCTTGGCGGAGCAGGTGGGAGTGAAAGCACCCGGCACCGAGAACAGCACGACTTTTTTGCCACTGAAGAGTTCATCTGAAGAAATGGAACCAGGTCCCTTGTCGGTCATCTGGCCAAACGAGCCCGCGGGCATGTTGTCACCGGTTTTGATCGTCACGTAAGCCTCCTGTCATGCTGAATTGAACGAGGCCGCATTCTGCCATCGCAGACCCTGACGGCGATAGCGCCGGCGCGCGTCAAATCACCCGATCGGGCGGAGCTTCTCCCGCAAAAAATGCCTCGAGATTCGCCAGCACGCGTCGCCCCATCGCGATCCGCGTGGCGGTCGTCGCGCTGCCCAGATGGGGCAGCAAGACCACGTTCTCCAGATCGCGCAAAGCGGCCGGCACCTCGGGCTCTGCGGCATAGACATCGAGCCCGGCGCCGGCGATGCGTCGCTCCGCCAGCGCGACTGCGAGGGCGGCTTCGTCCACCACGTCGCCGCGGGCGGTGTTGATGAGCAATGCGGAAGGCTTCATCAGCGCGAGGCGCTCGGCGTTGATGAGGTGTCGGGTCGCAGCCCCTCCCGGACAGTGCAGGGAGACAAAATCAGCCTCGGCCAGCAGCTGCTCGACGCTCCCGCAAGCGGTGGCGTTCAGTTGCGCGACCAGCTCGCCCGGCGGCGGGCGTGGGGTCTGAAACAGAATCTTCATGCCGAAGCCAAAATGCGCCCGCTGCGCCACGGCCTGCGCGATGCGGCCAAAGCCGATGAGGCCCAGCGTTTTGCCAGTGACTTCGGTGCCTAGCAGTTGAGTGGGACGCCAACCGTCCCAGCGCCCGGCGCGAATTTCACGTTCCCCTTCGCCCGCCCGACGGGCCGCCATGAGGAGCAGCGTGAGCGCCAGATCCGCAGTGGCGTCGGTCAGCACGCCCGGGGTGTTGGTTACGGCAATCCCCAAGGCCTTGGCCGCGTTGAGATCGATGTGATTGAAGCCCACACCGTAGTTGGCGATCAGTCGAGTACGCGGCCGGGCGAGCCCGAGCACGCTGGCGTCCATTCGATCGGTGACGGTGGGACACAGCGCGTCGGCGGTATGCAGGGCGCGCTGCAGTTGGTCGGCATCGAACGGCGTGTCGGTGAGGTTTAACACCACATCGAAACGCGCCGCCAGTTCCGCCTCGACCTCCGCTGGCCAGCGACGCGTCAGGACGACGCGGGGTTTGCTCACTGCCAGCCTGCTCAGCCGGCTTTGTGCGCCGGATGCGATTCGCGCAACCAGGCCTGCGCCGCCGCCACGCCACTGCCCAGCGTGACTTCCACGCCGGCGTCCTGCAGCGCCATTTCAACGCCGGACAGCGCGCCCAGCAGCATCAGTTCGTTGAGGTCGCCGAGATGGCCGATGCGGAACACCTTGCCGGCGACGTCCGCCAAGCCCATCCCGAGCGAGAGGTTGTAGCGTTCGTAGGCAAGATTCACCACCAGATTGCTATCGATCCCGGCCGGCACCACCACGGTGCTGACCGTGTCCGAATACAAAGCCGGATCTTTCGCGCACAGCGGCAAGCCCCAGGCCTTAACCGCGCGGCGTGTGGCCTCGGCATAGCGATAGTGGCGGGCGTAGACGTTGGTCAGGCCTTCCTCCAGCAGCATGTTGACCGACTCACGCAGGCCGTGGATGAGCGTCATCGCCGGCGTATACGGAAACCAGCCCGCCGCGTTCGACTTCAGCATGTCGTCGAAGTCGAAGTAATAGCGTTTGAGCTGCGCGGTATGACGCGCATTCAAGGCTTTCTGGCTGGCGCAGACGATGCCGAGACCAGTGGGCAACATAAAGCCTTTCTGGGAGCCGGCCACGGCAAGGTCAACGCCCCACTCGTCCATCTGGAACTTGATGCAACCGATGGCGCTCACGCCGTCCACATACAGCAAGGCCGGGTGATTGAGTTCATCGAGAATCGCACGCACGGCAGGAATGCTGCTGGTGACACCGGTGGCGGTTTCGTTGTGCGTAACCAGCACGGCCTTGATGGTATGCGCCGTATCGGCGGCCAGAATTTCGCGATAGCGCTCGAGCGGTACGCCGTAGCCCCACTCCACTTGTTCGATGTGGGTGTCGAGCCCAAGGCGTTTGCACAACTCGCCCCACAGATGACTGAAGTGGCCGAAGCGCGCATTGAGCACGCGGTCGCCGGGCGAGAGTGTGTTGCTGATCGCCGCTTCCCACCCACCGGTGCCGGAGGCGGAGAAAAGAAACACCTTGCCATCTTTGGTGCCAAAAACCGTTTTCAGATCTTCAAACAGCGGCAACACCGTCTGCGGATAGTCGGCGCGACGATGGTCTTCGAGCGGCACGTCCATGGCGCGGCGAATGCGCTCGGGGATATTGGTCGGACCAGGAATAAACAGATGATTACGGCCAGGCATGAGAGACCTCCGGTAGCGTGTGGGTGACCGGTAATCGCTCTCTCGCGGCGGCAGAAGGATTACGGCGCGGGCTGGGAAAAGGGACGAAGTCCCATGAACAGGCGGGCACTCTACACGCGGCCAATGCGGCGCGTAAACGCTTCCACCCGAGTGGCGTCAGGCGTCCAGCGCCTGACTCAAATCACGGATCAAATCGGCAGGCGCTTCAAGCCCCACCGACAGCCGCACCAGTTCTTCGGTAATGCCCATCGCGGTCCGTTGTGCAGCGGTGAGCCGACCGTGGGTGGTGGTGGCGGGATGCGTGACGATGCTGCGCGTGTCACCCAGATTCGCGGTGATGGAGAAGAGTTTAAGGCTGTCGACCAGTCGCCAGGCGGCGGCGCGCCCGCCTTTGACTTCAAACGACACCACGCCGCCAAAACCGGTTTGCTGACGGACCGCGAGGGCGTGTTGGGGATGACTCGCAAGTCCGGGATAAAACACCCGCGACACGCGCGGATGCTGTTCCAGAAACGTCGCCAGTTCCAAGGAGTGCCGACTGTGCGCATCCATCCGCAGCGTGAGCGTTTCGAGGCCTTTCAGAAACACCCAGGCGTTGAAGGGACTCATGCTCGGTCCGGCCGTGCGCAGGAACGGAAAAAACTTCTCCTTCACCAGCGCGGCCGGCGCCACCACCGCGCCGCCCACGCAGCGGCCCTGGCCGTCGAGGAACTTGGTCGCCGAGTGCGTCACGATATCGGCACCGAGCGCCAGTGGACGCTGTAAGGCCGGGGTGCAGAAGCAGTTGTCCACCACGCAGAGCGCGTCGTTTTGATGGGCCAGTTCGGCAAGCCACGCGATATCCGAAATTTCGGTCAGGGGATTAGACGGCGTTTCCAGGAACAGCATCCGCGTGTTCGGCCGCATCGCCGCGGCCCAGGCCGCGTTGTCGGTCGGGCTGACAAACGTCGTTTCGATGCCGAACTTGGCCAGCATCGTGAACAGACCAACGGTGGTGCCGAATACGCTGTGCGAACACAGCACGTGGTCGCCGCTGCTCAGCAAGCACAGCGCCGTGGTGAGAATGGCGCTCATGCCGCTGGAAGTGGCGATGCAGGCTTCGCCCCCCTCCATCGCGGCGAGGCGGTCCTGAAAGGCGCGCACGGTGGGATTGGTGAAGCGCGAGTAAACGTTGCCTTCTTCGGTGCCGGCAAAACGCGCCGCAGCCTGCGCGGCGTTATCAAAGCAGAAGCTGGAGGTGAGATAGATCGGGGGGCTGTTTTCGTATTCGTTCCCGGGTTCAACCCCGGCCTGACAACCCAGCGTGGCCAGGGCGAGCGCCCCGGCAAAATCCTCATTGGTCATGGTGCGCTTATCTCGCCTCGGCGGTGGTACCGGCGGACGTGTGCAGGTCTTGTAGCGAGTTGCTCACCGCCGCCCGTTTGGCCTTAGCCTCATCGGAGCGTAGCGATTCAACGTGATTGAGATAGCCCTGACTGACGTCGCCGGCAACGTATTCGCCGTTGAAGCAGGACAGGTCGAAATGTTCGATCAGCGGATTGCCCTTGCGCGCGCATTCGACCAGATCGCTCAAGTCTTGATAGATGAGCTTGTCGGCGCCCAGCAGTTCGCAGACTTCATCGACAGAGCGTCCGTGGGCAACGAGTTCTTCGCCGGTCGGCATGTCGATGCCATAGACGTTCGGGTAACACACCGGCGGCGCGGCAGACGCCATGTACACCCGATTCGCGCCCGACTCGCGTGCCATCTGGATGATCTGGCTGGAGGTCGTGCCACGCACGATAGAGTCGTCGACCAGCAGCACATTACGCCCCGAGAACTCGAGGTCGATGGCGTTCAGTTTCTGGCGCACCGACTTACGGCGCATGGCCTGCCCCGGCATGATGAACGTGCGCGGGATATAGCGATTCTTGATAAAGCCTTCGCGGTAATCCACACCCAAACCATGCGCAAGTTCCATCGCCGCCGTGCGGGCCGTATCGGGAATTGGAATCACCACGTCGATGTCGTGGTTGGGCCACTCGCGGCGAATTTTGGCGGCCAGCGCTTCGCCCATGCGCATTCTGGCGCGATGCACCGAAACGCCGTCCATGATGGAGTCCGGACGGGCCATATAAACCAGCTCAAAAATGCAGGGTGAGAGCTGCGGGCGCTCCGCGCACTGGCGGGTGTGAACCTCGCCCTGCTCGCTGATAAACACCACTTCGCCGGGCGCGATATCGCGTTCAAGCTCAAAGCCCAGCACGTCGATCGCGACTGATTCAGACGCGATGATGTACTCCTGACCCTCGGCCGTTTCGCGGCTGCCAAAAACGATGGGGCGGATCCCGAACGGGTCGCGGAAACCCACGATGCCGACCCCGGTGATCATCGCCACCACCGCATAGCCGCCGGTGCAGCGCTTGTGCAGTTTCGCGACAGCGGCAAACACGTCCTCCGGGCCGATGCTGACCTTGCCCAAATTTTGTAATTCGTAAGCAAGGACGTTTAACAGCACTTCGGAATCGGAGTCGGTGTTCACATGACGCAGGCCGTCCTGAAACAGCTCGTGCTTCAACTGATCGGTATTGGTGAGGTTGCCGTTGTGGGCAAGCACGATGCCGTAAGGGGAGTTCACGTAGAACGGCTGCGCTTCGGCCGTCGAGCTCTCGCCAGCGGTGGGATAGCGCACATGGCCTACGCCCATCCGGCCTTTGAGATTGAGCATATGGCGGGTGTGGAAGACGTCGCGCACGAGGCCTTCGGACTTATGCAGGTACAAGCGACCCGCCTCGCAGGTCACGATGCCAGCGGCATCCTGCCCGCGGTGCTGCAAAACGGTTAAGGCGTCGTAGATGGACTGATTGACCGCTGCCTTACCGACGATACCGACGATGCCACACATGTCTGAATTGCCTCTGTCACTATCTGCCGACGGGACCCGCATCGTAACCGAAGTGCCCGGCGAATTCCGGTAACAACCAACCGATAATCCAATGCGCAAAAACTGCAAGCTGCGGTAAGAAAAACGAACTACGCCACCACGACTCGCTGGGCAAAGGCGTTAAGCCGGCCAGCAGCACCAGTGCCAGCACAATGGCGACGCCGCGCAGGGCGCCGAACAGCATGCCGAGGAATTTATCGGTGTCGCCAAGGCCACTACTGGCCAGCAGGCGCCCAATCAGTGAATTGAGCACGCCAAAGACAATCAGACTCCCCACCAGCAAGCCGATGAAGGCGATGGCGATGCGCGCCGGCGCCTGGGTAATGACCCCGCTCAGGCGCTCGCCCAGCGGACTGGAGAAGCTGAAGGCTAACCAGAACGCAACCACCCAGGCCAACAGCGACAAGACTTCCTTCACCAGACCTCGAATCAGGCTCAATAAAGCTGAAATGCCGATCACGGACAGAATCACGATGTCGGCGACGTTCACGCGATGCCTCTAGATTCAGTCATGAAGGGGAGCCTTATTCCCGGACCAGAATGCCGCGAAGGTCAGGCGATTTGGCGAGCCGATTGCGCAGGTCCAGCGCCGCCGCACGACCGTTCACCGGGCCTGCGCGGACTCGAAAGCTGAGGCCGTGAGTGTCCTTCACCTGCGTCATATGCGCTGCAACGCCGCTGGCCTGCAGTCGCCGCACCAGTAACTCGGCATTTTCCCTGCTCGAAAAGCTCCCCAATTGCACGGCCCAGCGCTCAGCGGTCTCTGCTTGAGCGGCGGCCGGCGCCGGTTTGGGCGGTGGTGCTTCTACAGGTGGAGGCGGCGCCTTGGCTTTCATCGAATCAGGCACGGGCGCGAGGGGCTTTTCCTTCGCGGATTCTGCCGGCCGAGGCTGCGGTTTTGGCTTGGGCGGAGGCACCGCGGCACTGCCTGCCGGTGCCACTTGCGCGGCCGGCGGGAGGGGCGCCACCGCCACCGGCGGTAGCGGCTTGCCAGCACTAGCCGTCGCCTCCAGGGTCGGCGCGGACGCATTGAACCCCTCGTCAATTTCTTGAACGACTTCCCCCGGCAAGTGGGGGAAATCCGGCGCCGCCGGCTCCTGTG
>CAMCQE010000032.1 GCA_945876945.1 Klebsiella pneumoniae | reverse complement strand
CTCGGCGTGTTCCATTCCAGCACGTTGCCCGCCTGCTGGCCGTAAAAGCCAAAGTCGGCAGCAAAGTGGCCGCCCGGGGTGCCGAGCTGGTCGTTGAACTTCTCCTGATAGTCGGAGAAGGCGCGGAATTTGACGAAGGTTTTGATTGAGTCGTTCCACTGGGCCATCACGTCAATTTCAGCGCGCGTAGCGAAGAGGTTGAAAGTGTTGTCGTCGCGCAAGCCTCTGGCGGTAGCTCCGCAGGTTCCAGTGGCGAGACAGCCAGCGGCCGCGCCGGCCATGCGCCCGGCCATCGCGCCAACGTAGGCACCGCTTGCTGCCGCGCCAGAAGTGGCAGTTAAGCCTTTGATTGGGGAGGTGAACCCGCCGTTATCAAACGGCACTCCTTTGCCGGTGGACACTGTTCCGCCGGGCGTCAGGTCCCCGCCGTTGCTGAGACCCACGCCAGGGTTGGTGACGTTAGGAATGACTCGGCCCATGAAGTCGTTGGAAGCCGTGTTGAACGGGTTCCCTTCGTCGGACACTGAAACCGCGATTTCCTGCCGAACAAATCCCGAAATGTTGACGTCTACGGCGTAAGCCGCAGTGCCGGCCATCGCGCTGGCGACGGTGCCGCCCGCGAGCACCAAGCCCTTTAGTTTATTTTTAGCCACTCCCGCTCTCCTCTGTTAATCGTGAGATTACGTCTCGTCCCCCAGAAGCAGACGGTGCATTAGAGGGGCTTGAATGGCCCGAATGCCGCCGTTTGCCGGGTTGTTCTTATACAACAACCGATCCTTGTATCAGGGTCATGTGCGGCATTACCGCCACTAACCTGACCTTGTTCCGGAATCTAGCCCATGCCCAAGCATTGTTCAACGGTTTTTATCCGCCATATTGGGGATAAATTGCGTTGAGGCGATGATTGGGCCGTGGGCTTAGCGTTGTGCTATCGCAACACGCGAGCGATTACGCCGTCATGGCCTGCGATATACACCACTTCTTGCACCAGCCCGCCACCTTCACCTTTGGTCTCGGATTGACCCGCGGCCACTGGCACAAACCAATTGCGCACGACAGCGGTGTCGGTGGAGCCGGTAAACGTCTCGCCCGCGTCGCTGCTACGAAGCAGCGCGCGCATGCCGGTCGCCACGATTTCGCCCTGGGCTGAGGCCCAGATGCCGAAAAGGTTGGCGTCGGACCCGGTCTTCAGCACGGTCCAGGTGTTGCCGTTGTCGGTGGTTTTCATCACGAGTCCTTCCTGACCAGCGGCGTAACCCGTGCCATTAGCCTGCAGGTGCATCGCGAAAATGGACTTCTCGCCCTTGTTCGCAAGCTTGAAGGTCTCGCCACCGTCTTCAGAGATCAGCACGTAGGTGAACTCCGCACCAATGACGATGCGGCCAGAGTCCTGAACGTCCACCGAGTAGACATGCGGCTCGTAGCCGTCATCGCGGTAGGAAGCCCAGTCAAGAACACGCGGCTCCCAAGACTTGCCGCCGTCCTTGGAGCGCAGGATGGTGCCGAACTCACCTACTGCGATGGCCAAGCCAGAGGCGTTCATGCCAACGTTCAGCAGGCGCTTGTCACTGCCAGACTTCATGGGTTCCCATGTATCGCCGTTGGCCACCAGCACGGTGCCTTGCTGACCCACGATGACGCGTTTGTCACCATTGACGGCAATCCCGAAGAGGCCAACCTGTGTGGGGGACTTCACGTCCGTCCAAGTCGCGCCGCCGTCTTTGGTCTCGAGAATGGCGCCGGCCGCGCCGGTCGCGAGGCCGTTCTTACCGACAAAATTCAGCGCATAGAGGGCATCGTGCGGAATGCCTTTGTGCACGGTCGCCAGCGCGGCAGACGGCGCCGCTTCGTCGGCCGCGATACTGATCAGCGGCATGGTGCTCGCCAGCAACAGCGTCAGCCCGGTAATGAAGCGCGCGCCCTTGCGCTGAAAATTTTTGCTCTTGTCCACGTTGTCCTCGTTCAAAAATGGCTTGCGAATAAGTCTTTGTCAGGGTTCCGGCAACTGCCGGGCTTCACGCCCGGTGCGCGGTCAAGTCTATTTTCTCCGAAATCAGCTGATCTTCGGAAGCAATGAACTTGGGTTTAATCCACCACACCAGCAGCGGCAGCACGATAAGCGAAATGATCATGTTGATGGTCATGACCATCACCAGGAGCAGGCCCATGTCGGACAGGAATTTTAGTTTCGACATGAAGTACCACGGCAGGATGCTGATGAGCACGATGGTCGCGGTGAAGAAAATGGCCTTGCCGGAGGTTTGGATGGCGTGCTGGATGGCAGCGCCGTAATCCTTCGATTCCTGGTATTCCTCACACATGCGGCTGACGAGATAGATGCCGTAGTCGATACCGACACCGATACCGATACTGGCAATCGGCAGACTGTTCACGTCCAGACCAATGCCGAGGAGCACCATCACACCTTCCAGCATGGCGTTCGAAAGGTTTACCGGGATCAGCAGGATGAAGCCGGCCACAAACGAACGGTAGGCGTAGCTCACCACAAACAGAATGATGACGTTCAGGCAGCCCAGAATAAGCCACTTGTTCGCATGTACCACGTCGTTCACGGATTGCTGAAGCGCGATGGCGCCCGTAGCAAGTCGGATGCGGAAGTTGGGGTGGTCAGCGCCCACCGATTCCACCGCGCGCTGGGCTTGATCGAGCGCCATGTCCACGGTTTCCTGCTTGTTGTTCTTGTACCAGAGCGACAGGGTGCCGTTCTGCATGGTGAAGTCGGTGACGTGGCCATAGTTCTTGGCGTTAGACCCCATCAGCAGGGCCGTCACCGCGCCGTCAACCGCCATGTTGGTGTTGTCCAGCGGCGCCATCTTGGGATTACCACCGCTAATCAAGCGGCTCGCTTCCGGCAGGTAGTCACCAAATGAAAGCGTGGCTTCCGGTGGCTGAGGCTCGGCTTCCAGGAAGCGCTGCATTTTGAGCATGGTCGCGAGGGTTTGCGCCTGGCGCAAAATGCGCGGCGCGTTCTCGCCCTGGAAGCTGGCGTCGGCGGCCTCGTCTTTGCCCTTGGCCTCAAACACGATTTCCAGCGTCATCAATCCGGGGAAGTGGGAGTTGATGGCGCGAACTGCCGTATTGAACTCCGAGGTGTTGAACAGCAGGTTGCTGCCTTCCACCGGGTTACCAATGCGGAGCTGGGTGGATAACCAAATGGATAGCACCGAGATCACGACCACTACGACGGTGGTCATCCGCGCGTTCGCCCCATGGGACAAACGGCCGATAGCGCCGAGCAGGTTAATGAGGCTGTTGTGCCAGGTCTTTTTGTCGGACTTGCCGATGAGGACGTCGACGTTGCCGGGGGTTGGCAGGTAGGACGCCAACAGCGCGGACAGGAACACGTCGGTGGGAATCAGCGCAACCGCCCACGTACCGGTAAAGATGGCGAAGCGTTCCATGACCGGAATCGGCGCGATGGCGATCAGGTACAAACACACGAAGTCAGTGATGATCCCGAGAATACCCGGCGCCATCATCACGCCCAGCGAGAGCATTGCGGCTTTTTGCTTGTCCTTCACTTCATGGAGGATTTCGTAATAGCGCTCGAGATACTGCACGCAGTGCGAGAACGCACGCGCCACCAGCAACATGGGCACCACCATGATGAGGGGTTCAATGGGCTGATTCAGCCAACCGGTAAGGCCGAAGCCCCAAATGCCGCCGATGATGCTCACGGTCACCGGGGCGACTACGCCGGGGATGTTCCCCATGTAGAACACCAGCGAGAGGATGAGCGCGGTGGCGGTGATGCCGAAGATGGTCAGCATCTGTACCTGATAGCGGTACACCCAACCGGTGAGCATGGGCTGGCCGGCGGCGTAAATTTCGTGGTGTTCGTCGCGGTTCTTCTCAACGAGTTGTTGCACGAACTCAAACGTCTGGCCGTAGTCCAGCGTGCGTTCGATAAACGTGGCAGACACCAGCGTGGCGGTTTCGTCGCCCGAGATCAGGAAGGTGCGCACGTTGTTGGCGCGGTCGACGCGCACTTTGAAGTCCGCCAGTTCTTCGGCCGTTTCTGGCGCTTTGGCGTCCATCAAGGGTTTGACTTCGACACCATCAGGAGTGGCCTCGGAGTAACGGGCTTTCTCTGTGGCAATGGACAAAATCTGGTCGTGGTCGACCGACGGCGCGAGGTCGATTTCCTTGGTCAGGTCCCAGACTTTTTGCAGCGTGTCTTTGTTGTAGATGTCGCCGTCTTTGCGCTTGACCATCAGCACCACGGTGAGCGGGTTGCCGAAGTTGTTATGCGCTTTGTAGGTCTGGACGAAGGGGTGATCTTTGGGGAAGAGGTCGGAGAAGATCGTTTTGACCTGCACCTTGGTGAGGCCCACTGCGAAGAACGCGGTGATTGCCAGCAGGATAGCCAGCGAGAGATTGCGGTTATTAATTACCCAAGCGGCAAAGCGATGTCTCAGTCCCATTGTTTTCTATCCCGGAATTGGGACCGCTCGGCGCACAGCTTGTATTCGGGACGCGAGGTTAATCGGTTTCCGAACGGGCTGCGGTACGAGTCGGAGCTCCCTTGGTGGAACGTAATTAATTTTAGTTTTGAGCTTCCGTTCCGATGCGAGAGCCGACTGTCGCAAGCCTGCTCCGCCCCCCTCTGAACGATGCTCGGTGGCGCATTCGCGATCTTGACTCGTTTGAGACCGCTGGCTCGCCACCTGCCCGGACTATATGGACGAGGGTAAGGGGTGTCAATTATCTGATTTAGGGGAAGTTTTAGTGCTGCGACGCAACAGCTGAGTCCATTCCTATCGCGCAGACAGCGTCGCTACTAACGGGTCGCGGCAAGCAAAAGCTTCCGGCTACGATAGGCCGCATGGAGGCCGTTTTTGTAGCGCGCCCAAAGATTAGGAAAGCAATCACGATGAATGAGCAAACCAATACACCGCGGCGAATTCTCATTGTGGGTGGCGGCACAGCCGGCTGGATGACGGCCGCACTGATGGCGCATCACTGGGCGTCCAAGGGCGTTCAAATCTCGCTGCTGGAGTCCTCGACCATTGGCATCATCGGCGTGGGTGAAGGCGCGACGCCCAAAATGCGGCGCTTCTTCCAAACGCTGGGGATTCCGGATCAGGAATGGATGCCAGCCTGCAATGCCACGTATAAGTGCGGGATCCGTTTTCCCCAGTGGTCGACGCGCCCGGGCTACGAAAGCTATTACCACCCGTTTTTCACGATGAGCGACGACGCCTCAATCCGCGCCTTCCACCACAACGTCACGCTCCGCCAGCAAAACATCGACGTACAGGCCAATCCAGATTGGTTTTTTCTATCCAACTGGGTGGCCAAAAAGCGCTGCGCGCCGCTGCCGGATCCCCGCAGCCGCTATGAGTCGGACTACGCCTATCACTTCGATGCGCGCCTGATTGGCGAGTTTTTACGCCACTGGGCAAGCGCGCGGGGCGTGAGGCCTCTGGTGGATACCGTGACCCGCGTCCAGCAGACCGAAAACGGCGACATTGCGGGGGTTGAGACCGCGCAACACGGTCTGGTCGATGCTGATTTCTTCGTCGACTGCACCGGGTTTGCCAATCTGCTGTCGGGCAAAACCCTCGGCGTGCCGTTCATGAGTTACAAACCCTGGCTCTTCAATGATCGCGCGGTGGCGATGCCTACGCCTTTGGAGAATCCACAATCACTGCCGTCGGAAACGCTCTCCACCGCCATGAAATGCGGCTGGGCGTGGAAGATTCCGCTGACCAATCGCTACGGCAACGGGTATGTGTATTCATCCGACTTTATCGAGCCGGACGCCGCCGAGCGCGAACTGCGTGCCCATCTGCAACTGACTGACGACAGCGGCGAAGCGCGTCATCTGCAAATGCGGGTTGGCCGACTGGAACGCACCTGGGAACGCAACTGTGTGGCGATTGGACTGGCGCAGGGATTTGTTGAACCGCTGGAGGCGACTGCGCTGATGATCGTGCAAGACACCGTCGAGCAGTTCATCGCCTCCTTCGGCACCGCGCGCGCCCTCGAGCGCCAGCGCGCTGAGTTCAACGACAAAATTAACCGGGTGTACGACAGCATCCGCGACTACATCCAGATGCATTACAAGCTGAACACCCGCACCGATACGCCCTACTGGATCGCGGCGCGCGACAACCCCAATGTCTCGGATTCAGTAGCGGCTATTTTGGCAACCTGGGATGAAGGCGGCGACCTGCTGGCAGAAATCACGCGCCAGCGCGACCGCTTGGCCTACAGCCCAACGTCGTGGTTCTGCATTCTGGGCGGGATGGGACGTTTTCCAAAGAAGCCACGGCGCGCCACCGGCAAGCATCAAGCAGTGGACCCAAGCGCCGCGCGCAAACAGTGTATGGAGATGCTGCGTTTCTTCCCCGACCACCGTCAGGCGGTGGACGAGATGGCTAAAGTCACCATTGCCTGAGCGTTGAGAGCAAGCGGCGCTCAGGCGCCTTTGGGCGCGCTCTCGGGGAAAGGCCAGGGCCATTTGCGACCGCGCACCAGCCCTTGCCAGTAAATCACCGGCATCGCGTATTTCTTGAGCCAATACATGCTCAAGCGCTCCTTGCCCTGATCGAACGGGAAGGTCTCGCAGGGCTTCAGGTCGTAGTCGAATTCGGCCAGCATCAAGCGCCCGTAACCGGTAATGAGCGGGCATGAGGTATAGCCGTCATAGCTCGCGCTCGGTGCCTTGCCGTTCGCGACCGCCATCAGATTGGCCACCAACACCGGCGCCTGCGCTCGCACTGCGGCGGCGGTCTTGGAGGTCGGCAGACTGCTGGCATCTCCCAGCGAGAACACGTTGGGATAGCGCACATGCTGGAGGCTGCTGCGATTCACTTCCACCCAGCCGCCGGCGTCGGCCAAAGGACTTTGCTTAACGAAGTCCGGCGCCCCCATCGGCGGCGCCACATGCAACATGTCGAACTTCTCAACCCGCTCGTTGCCCGTATCGGTGTCGCGGAACACCGCCTCGCGCGCGTCGCCGCGCACTGCCACCAAGTCTTGTTTGTAGTTGACGTTGATATCGCGCGAGGCGCTGATCTTCACCAGCTCGGCGGCGTATTTGGGGGCGCGAAAAATTGCCCCCACACCGCAGTTGTAGACCACTTCGGTCTGTGAGCGACGTCCCGTCCGCCGCAGATGATCTTCGGCCAGGAACATGATTTTGAGCGGCGCACCGGCGCACTTGATAGGCGTGGTCGGAAAACTGAAAACCGCGCGACCGGTGGCCATTCTCTGCAAGGTTTCCCAGGTGTAATTGACGCTGTCGTAGCTGTAGTTGCTGCATACGCCGTTGCGGCCCAGCGATTCGCTTAAACCGGTAATGGCCTGCCAGTTGATTTGGATGCCGGGCGCTACCACCAGAAAGTCGTAGGCGAGATGCTCGCCCGCCCGCGTGATCACCGCGTTTTCATCTGGTCGGAATTCGCTGACCGCGCTCTGCACCCAGCGCACGCCGGCCGGGATCACTTCCCGCAGCGGCCGCTTGCTACTTTCACGCGGGAAAACCCCACCGCCCACGAAGGTCCACATGGGCTGATAGAAATGCGACTCGGCGGGGTCGACGACGGTGACATCAAAGCGTCCGGCGTGTTGCAGGCGGGCCGCCACCCCTGCGCCACCGGCGCCGGCGCCAACGACAACCACACGTTGTTTCTTTTCAGTCATCTTCGATGCACTCCCGTCTGCCTCTGCCAGTCACACCTGCGGCGGGTAGGAGCCGGGTGGACCGCTACTATAGAGCTCGATCCGCCGCACTCCAACCGGCAATTGGCTGAAGAAGATTCAGACTCGCCACCCCCTGAATGCCGCAGGTGGGCGAGCCCTTGCACGAAGATTATCCAGCGGCGATCACAGGCTTTCCCGCCAGCGCCAGAGCGACCGCGATCGATTCTTCCAAATCACGATCGTCCAGCGGTTCTTCCAGAACATCCGTGGCACCGCGGCGAATGGCTTCAACCGCAGCGTCTACCGCGTGGGGCGGAACGGTCACGATCGTCGGGAGGAAAACGCCTCTCGCGCGGATTTCGTCGATGAACTCCAGCGCGGTCATGTTATCCAGCTCGTGATGCACCACCAGCACCACGGTGTAGCGCGGTGGCGCGAGCCGCTCAATGGCGGCGCGCGCGCTGTCAAACGACTCCACCTCGTGTCCGCTCGCCGTCAGGCGCTGCGTCAGGTATTCCCGACGCACCGGGTCCGGGTTCACCACCATGACCGTTGCCTGACTGGTTGGCTTCACCGTGTCTGCCATCTTAGGCATGTGCGATGCCTACCGACTTCGCCTCGTGCGCCATCGCCTGCAGTCTGGGCATCGAGAGAATACGGACGAAGCGCCGGTCTACCGCCAACACACCGCGACGCTGCAAATCGCTGAACAGCCGACTGATCGTTTCCACCGCCACCGCCAGATAGTTGGCGATCTCCTGCCGCGACATGCTCAGATTGAACTCGGTGCGGGAACAGCCGCGTGCCGCAAAGCGCGCAGAGAGCGCCAGCAGAAACGCCGACATCCGCGCCTGCGCCGACTTCTGACCCAGCAGCAGCGCGTGGTTCTGACGATCTATCAGCTGCGAAGCTGCCGCCCGCATCAGATCGCCGCTCACCGCGGTGGACTCCAGCGCCGTTTGCGCGCCACGCGGCAGCGGCAATGCGCAGACCGCTGTGGTTTCGAGCGCCACCACTGAGGTCTGGTGCGCGCCGCTGCCAATAGCGTCGAAGCCCAACAGGTCGCCGGGAAACTGGAACGCAATGGTCTGCTCGCAGCCGTCTTCGCTGTCGGTGTAACACTTCACCGATCCGGCGCGGACCACGTACAGCGACTTCAATTCGTCGCCCTGACGGAAGAGGTGCACCCCACGACGCAAAGGCGCGCCACAGCTGGGGCCTTTCGCCACGCCATCGCGGCCGTTGGATTCCGCATGGCGGGCCACACAAAAACGCGACCATCTGCAGGTGCCGCAAGAAGCGCTCGTCGGTGAAAAAGAAACGATATTGCCATCCATTTGAATACCCTCCTGTTGTGCTTCGATTTGTGGAGTTCAATCTAGGCAGGAAGGCGGTGTCCCGATATTGGGAGTTTCGCGTAGTGGACTGTGGGAAGTACCTAGGGGGATGTGCCTAGGGTTTGGCGCATGCGTTATTTCAGGAAGCGGTGCTTGACTCAACGCGGGCCAGAATGCCGATGAGTTCCGGCAAGGAGCGGGCGCCCGCCTTGGCCATTACCTTGGCACGATGAATTTCCACCGTGCGCTCGCTAAGGCCCAATTCGATCGCCACCACTTTATTGCTTTGACCTTGAACGACCCGCTCCATGACTTCCCGCTCGCGCGGGGTGAGTCGCGAGAGACGAAGCTGAATCGAATTTCTCTCCAGTCGACCGCGTCGGCGATCAATATCGAGTTGTAAAGCCTGATTGATCCGCTCCAGCAGGTATTGATCGCGAAACGGCTTTTCAACGAAGTCGAAGGCGCCGGCACGCATGGCTTGCACCGCCAAGGACACATCGCCATGCCCCGTAATAAAAATCACGGGAATATCGAAATTAAGCTGGTTCAGCACCTGCTGGAGTTCCATGCCACCCAGCCCTCGCATGCGCACATCCAGCACCAGACAGCCACCGCACTCGGCACGATAGCTGTCCAGAAAATCGGTGGCAGAGGCGAAGGTCTCTACGCGCAGGCCAATGGAGTTCAACAGGATGGCGATAGCCTTGCGCACCGCCTCATCGTCATCCACCACGAAGACCGTTTGGCCGCGATCTACGCCTTCGCTTGCAAGCGATGATCGCGAGGGGGGTGTCCTGATCACGAGACTGTTTTCCTGTGCTCCAACAGAGGTTGCGCTTTTTCCATCAGGCGCCCTTTTTCATCATTACCGGCAAGGTCATCACCAGCCTGGCGCCGCCGAGGGCGTTAGATTCAACACTCAAAGTACCGCCGTGCGCCTGCACTATCTTCTGACTGGTCGACAGTCCTAGCCCCATGCCGTCCGGCTTGGTCGTGAAAAAGGGCTCGAAGATTTGCTCGCGATCGTCCGCCCGAACACCGGGCCCGGCATCATCAAAAGTCACCACCACCAGATTGCCAATCTGATGCGAATAAATGCTGATCGCCCGCTGCGCTTCCGGCAGCGAGGACATGGCTTCAATCGCATTACGGATGAGGTTCAGACACACCTGCTCGAGGTGAATGACGTCCACCTCAACCATTGGTGAATCCGATGACAGCAGAATGTTGATTCTGGTTCCCTTGGCCCTTGCTTCCGGCATCACAATGCCCAGCACGGCGTTCAGGATGTCACCGATAGTCATGGCCTCGCGCCGCAAGTTGCCGTGGGTGACGAAGCCCCTGATGCGCTTCACCACCTGGGCGGCGCGCAACGCCTGTTCGGCAATGTCACGCGCAAGAATTCCGGAGTAGTCCGCATCGCAGGTCTTTCCATTGCGGAGCAGATTTTCGCAGGCTTGTGCCAGCGCCGTGATGGCGGCGAGCGGTTGGTTGATTTCGTGCGCAATCGAAGACGCCACTTCGCCGAGAGCAATCAGCCGCGTGATGCGGGCGCGATGTTCGCGCTGGACGTGGTCCGCGATTTCGCGAATCAAACGCTGCGTTTGGTTAATGAGCGCGCCACAGAGTATTGGCGGCCGACCCGGGAACCGTAAGACGCTGAGGTAAAGCGAGGCCTCGATGGCCACCCCTTCGTCAACGTGCAGGCAGACCGGAATTTCCTGCCCGCCATCTGCGCTGTGTCGCAGCTTTTCAAGGGACTGCAACAGTCTTGACTGGTCTTCCTTGACCACCAACTCATGGACCGGCCGGCCGCAAAGATCCGACGCCTGCAAATGAAGCATGGCGGTCAGGGATTCGTTAACAGCCTCAATCTCACCCTCCAGGGTGGCGATGAACATGCCACTGGCGATGGCTTCGTGCGGCCGCGTCTCCGTTTGCGGCTTGGCCCACGCCTCCGGGCTGGCGATCAACGATAAAGCTTTGCTGTCCATCAACGCCTCCCTGCGCAATCCGTTAGTGCCGTCCCTGACCTCTGGCAAGCGCCGAGGCTATCTCAAAGTCTTCTGGGGCTCTGACCCACAGATCGCGCTAAACCGCAGAACCTGCCACCCGGTCAGGGGCGGGAAATTGAGCAAGATCATCTCGCAGACGCTTGCAGAAAATCTGATCGGCGTTAGGCGCGCCGCGCGCCGGCGCGTCCATAGTGCAGGACTCTACCCTGATCGGAGGTGCGCGATGGGATTTCCCCTCAAGAAACTGCTGGTGCCGATTGATGGCTCCGAAGGCGCCGAACGTGCGGCCAGACATGCCGGTGAGTTGGCGCGACTGTCGGGCGCTGTGGTCGTGCTGTTGCGAGTACACAGCCCCGACCTCTACCAACTCAGCGTGCTCTCGGAAATTCCCCCGCTGACCGACTACGAATATCTGTCCGCCATCGAAAAGCAAATGAACGATCCGGCCAAGGACCCCGCTTTCGAGAAGGCGAGAACCGCGCTGGGCACGGTTTCTGGTGTGGAAAACGAAATCGCGTGGGGACAGGCTGCGGCCATGATCTGCGACTACGCGAAGGAACACGCCATCGACCAAATCGTGATTGGCGCGCGCGGCCGCTCTGCGTTCAACGCGCTGCTGGTGGGCAGCGTGTGTTCGCAGGTGCTGCATCACGCGCCGTGTCCGGTCACGGTGGTGCATTAACGGCTGCACGGAGAGGCCCGCGCTGCGTCGCCTAGTGGAACCGCCCCAGCGCGCTCAGCACCTCGCCAGTCTGCTCTTAGGGCGCCATGTGGGCTGCGAAGGCTCTTAAACGTGAAACTGCTGACCGAGGGCTTCGAGAAACGGGTCGTTCTCAACCACGCCACCGGCCGAATACAGATACAACAACTTGGGTCCGGCGCCAGTTTCCAGCACGCGGGTTTGCGTGCGGCCGTTCCCCGTTTCAATCGGATAGGATTTCATCAGGCCACCCCGCGCAGTTCTCGATCGGGATGGCTACGATTGGCCACCGGAGGGCACCAGAAACAGTGCTCATCCGGATAGGCACGACTCGCCACCTGATCCCAATCGCCACGCATCAAATCGCGACCGCGTAGATAGCCGGAGTAGCTGAGATAGCTGTAGGAATAGGTGTTTTCGATGCAGAAATCGTAGGTTTCAACGGAGCCGCCGCCGGGGATATGAATGGCGGGATACGGCTGCTGCAGCGGGCGCGGCCAAGGGCGATGGAGTTATCCAGCACCATGATTGCGGCACGCGAGGTGCGGCGCGTCAGCGTTGCAGCCATGAGATTGGGCGAAGGCATCAGCCCGTAGGCATTGGAGTGATGTTCGTTGACGCCGATGCCGTCAAAGCCACATTGCTCGGCGTATTCGAGCTGATCGAGATAGTTGTGATAGACGTCGTGCCCACGCGCGGGGTCGTACAGACTGTTAGGCACATCAACCCAAACCGAGTGATGTTTTTCGCGAAAGTCATCCGCGAGATGCGGCCAGGCCATCAGATGAAAGAACGTGAATTTCATTGCAGTCTCCCCGTCGTCACGTCATGTGACTTATTTTTTTCCAGACTATAGCCAAGAATTTCCAAAGCGCCGGCCGCTCCAGTGGTATGTCCGTGCATGTTGCGACGCGCCAGATTCTGTGGCGCAGTGCATCTCGGAAACGACATCGCAAGGAACGCGTTCATGACCGCGACCCACACTCTCCAGCCAGCCACCGCCATGCGCGTGCTGCTGGTGGACGACAGCAAGACAGAGCGTCGGCTGGCCGAGCGCGCGCTGGCGCAAGACGGCTTTGATGTGGTGACTGCCGACAGCGCACAGGCTGCGCTGCTCGCTCTGGATGGTGCTGGATTTAATCTCATCATCAGCGACCAGCGGCTGCCCGACCTGCCGGGCGTGGCGCTGCTGGGCATGGTGCGAGAAACGGTTGTGCCGGCGCCGCCCATGTTGCTGTTGACCTCGGACGACTCGGCGCGAACGCGTCACGCGGCAAGCCACGCGGGCGTATGTCGGGTCCTGACCAAGCCCATTGCGCCCGGCTCATTGCGCGAGATCGTGAAAGCGAATGCCACGCCGACCCACACTGCGCCATGCACCACACTGCTGAACGAAGGGAACGTCCAGGCGTTTTTTGGAGGAGGTCTGAGTCTTGATGAACAGCGCCTGCTGCTAGCGCGCTGGCGCGCCGGCATGGAAGACCAACTGGCCCGCCTGCAGGGCGCTGCCCAAAGCGAGGATGCGCGCCGGTGGGCGGAAGAACTTCATCGATTGCGGGGTGCTGCGGCGCTGTGCGGCGCACTGAGACTCTCTGCAGCCGCTGCCGGCATGGAAACCGCAGCGCCATCGCAGGCCAGCCTGACGCTGCTGGAATGTATCAATGAGGACACCAACGCGGCGCTTGCCCGCCGCGTTGGCTTAATGGCTTAAGAGAACCTTCAGGCGCCGAGGCTCTGGCGACGGGCCTTGGTAGCGTCCACATCGACGGCCAGCGTGTCGTCGTCAACCGCGCCGCTTAGCACCACCCCGTACACCTCAAACGCCCGTGCGGCGGTTTCCCAACGCTCCACCACGTCCCGCAGCACACGGGCCGGGTCGCGCTCCAGCGGATTGCCGTAGCCACCCCCACCGCAGTCCACGCCGCGAATCCATTCGCCCGGTTGGAGCACACATTCCACCACGCCGGGGAGTTTGGTTTCGTGCCCGTCGGCAGCCACCTTGAAGGTCGCCGCCGCGGGTCCGGCCTGGCCACCGCGCACGCCCTGCGGCGGATGCACCTGGCCATCGCAAGACACCACGATGGTCATCGGATCGTGCCGCGGGCCGTAGACAATTTCCGAGCCCGGCGCGCCGCGCATCCGCCCTGCCCCACCGCCGCCGGGAATGACCCGCAGATGTTTCACCAGAATCGGATATTTGGATTCATCGACTTCGACGCTGCCGCGATACATCAGACCCGCCGCCACCGGCAGCCCGTAGTTCAGCCAGCCGTCGGTTTCCGGCGTCGCCGGCCCGCCGTTGGTGACTAGCCATTCCTGATTGATAAACGGCCCGTTACGACGCCAGTCGTTGCCGGAAATCACGGCAGCCCCGGCCCCCATGCCGATCGCGCCTTCGGCCATCCCGTGGCCATCACCGATCGACGCAAACGCCGACTGCGTCACGTTGACGATGCGGTCGCCGATGTTGGTCGTCGCCATCGAGCAACTGTGGGGAAACTTCGGGATCCCGGTGATGCAGCCTTCCCGCAAATGCACGCGCACCCGCGCAAAACTGCCGGCGTTATGAGGGACGTCCGGATCCATGCAGTTGAAGACGCCGCACATCGCGTTGGAGGTGGCGCAGGCCAGCGACTCGTTGAGGCCGAAGGCCATGTTGTCCGCGTTGTGGGTGAGGTCGACGTCGATATATCCAGATTCGGAATCCACCGCCACATCCACCCGAATCGGCAGGCCGTCCGGCAGTACCGGCGGCAGCGGATCGTAGGTGGTGGTATTCGTCAGCTTGCCCGCCGGCATTTTCTTGATGGCCTCGACCATGCGGCGCTCGGAGTAGCTGAACCACTCTTCGATGAACGCCTTGATGGTTTCCACGCCATAGCGCCGAGCGAGCTCAATCAGACGGCGCTCACCAATACGCGCCGCGCCGATTTCGGCGAGGTAATCGCCGTACCACTGCTCCGGCACTCGAATGCGACGTTTGCACATGCGGATGATGTCGTCGACGTCCTTGTAATCTTTCTGCACGCGCACACAGGGAAAAATCAACGCGCCCTCTTCGTAAATGTCGCGGGCATAAGCGTGATAGGTGGAAGGAATGGAATTGCCGCAGTCCGCCTGATGCGCCTTGGCGCAGGTGGTAAACAGATGCACCCCATCCACAAACACCGGCGCCATCACCATGTGGTCAGCCGCATGCGTGTTGCCGAGGTAAGGGTCGTTGTGCAAAAACGCGTCCCCCGGCGCGAGGTCTTTGTGCAAATCGCACATCGACTGCGACTGCAGGCTCGAGCCAAAAATATGCACGGGGAGTCCTTCACCCGGACACAGCAGCCGGTTGTCGCCGGTCACAATCGAGCAGGAGAAGTCACGTACTACCGCCAGCACCGCCGAGCGCGCGGTCTTCAACAGCGTGTTCGACATCTCGCGCACGATGGCATTCATACGATTCGCCAACACCGCCATCAGGATGGGGTCGATGGTGCGCGCGACGGGTTTTACAGCTTGTTCGTTCATGTTCAGGCCTCCACTGGCGGCGTGACGATGTAGCGTCCGCCGGGACTGACTGTGGCCACCGCGCCGGGATAAATCACCAGCGTAGAGGTCGGTTCTTCAATGACTGCGGGACCATTCACCAGCGTGCCCGCCGGCAGGCGTTCGCCCAGATAAATCGAGGTATCGACCCAGCCGTTGCCGAAGTAGGCAGGCCGGATCCGATCCGGCTTCAAGTCCTCAAGTGAGGCCTCCTTACCGGGCTCCAGAGTGGCCTGACGCACGCGGGCGATGAGCCGGCCGCGCCAATTCAGAAACTCCACCGCGTTGCCGAGGTCCTGCACCGCGAACACGCGCTCGTGAACCCGGTGGAAATCCGCCACGAGCGCGTCGACTTCGGCTTGATCCTGAAACTGCCCGCTGGCCACGCCAACGTCGAGTTCCCACACCTGAAAGCGATAACGCGCCTCTACGAAATAGCGCTTCTCCACTTCGGTGATGCCGCGTTCGGCCAGTCGCGCGGCGAATTCATCCAGCCGCGCGTCGATACTCCCCAGCGCCGCGTTCACGCCGGGAAAATCAAAGCCGTCCGAGGCGGTTAACTTGCTCGCCCCGGCCTCGGTGATGATGTCCGAGTACTGCATGCCGGAAGCCGACAGCGCGCCGGCAGTCCGCGGGCAAAGCACCGTGCGGCAACCCAGTTCCTGCGCAATCGGCACGATGTTCAGCCCGCCCGCGCCGCCGCCGCCGATCAGCACCGATTCAGCCGGGTCGATGCCTTCGTTGATGGTCAATTCCTTGATGGCCTCGATCATGTTTTCGTTGGCCACCGCGATGATGGCCCACGCCGCATGCTCCACCGTCTGCCCCAAGGCCTCGGCGACTTGCGCCACCGCCGCGCGCGCCGCGGGTTCGTCCAGCGTCATCCGCCCGCCCAGAAAATGCTTGGGATCGAAGTGGCCCAGCACGACGGCCGCATCGGTCACGGTGGGGCGTTGCCCGCCGCGTCCGTAACAGGCGGGGCCAGGTTCGGAGCCGGCGGAATGCGGGCCTACGCGAAGCAGGCCGCCGGAATCCACCCAGGCAATCGAGCCGCCACCAGCACCAATCGAATGCACGGCTACCGAGGCCATGCCAAGGTTGTCGCCCGTCCATTGCGGCCCCAGCCAGGTATCGCGCGAGAACTCCACCGCGCCGTCGCGCACCAGGCTGACGTCAAACGTGGTGCCGCCGGCGTCGCACACGATCACGTCTTTCGGCAAATTTTCGGCTTCAACGTAAGAAAGTCCTGCAATCGGCGCCATCGCCGGACCCGATTTCACGAGATAAATCGGGCGCTGCACGACGTCTGTCAGGTGCATCACGCCGCCAAAGGAGGTGCTCACCAGAATGTCGTTCTGATAGCCGGCGGCGCGGAGATCGGCTTCGAGATCCGACAGGTATTTCTGCATCAAAGGCTTCAGCGAGGCATCGATCGCGGTCGACGACGCGCGCCGGTATTCGCGCAGAATCGGGTTGATTTGATGCGACAGCGTGTAAGGCACGCCGGGCAGCACTTCTTCAATCAACTGCCCTACGCGCAACTCGTGCGCCGGGTTGGCAATCGACCACAGCAAACACACCGACACCGCTTCGATTCCGCGCTGAGGGAAGGTCGCGAGCAGGCTGCGCAGCGCGGCTTCGTCGAGCGCGGTCTCCACCGCGCCTTCGGCGTTCATGCGCTCCCGCACTTCGAAGGTATAGCGCCGGGGGATATAGGGATCCGGGTATTCCATCCGCAGGTTATGCGGCTCGGCTTTACCGCCCTCTTTCAACAGCAGGATGTCCGGAAAACCGTCGGTGGTGAGGAACGCGGTGCGGGCGATTTTGCGCTCGACGATGCCGTTGGTCGCGCGGGTGGTGCCGTAGAGGAAGACCGAGGTATCCGCCAGCAGCGCCGCTGCAGTGGTGCCCAGATGTTCGGCGGCGACCGCGAGACCGGCCTCGATGCTGGCAAACGCGCGTTGACGGTCCGTCAGCGCTTTTCCGATAGTGAAACCGCCGGAGCTATCCGTCACGACTACGTCCGTGAAGGTGCCACCGGTGTCGACAGAGATCCGATAGGGCATGGCGCACAAACCTCGCAGAAATTAGAAAAGGGGACCGCATGCACTACGCGCAGGCGGCGTAGACAGCCATGCCGCATTCTCGCCACAGCCCGGGCTGTCTTGCAATGAAACTCCACGACCAGTTACGGTCAACTTTCAATGGCGATCGCCGCTACGGCCTAAGACTTCAGGCCTCCGGGCTCTTGTTTCCGCTTAAGGAGTATCCCGCGATGACACGCATCTTCAAATCACCCTCGCTGTCTTACTCGTCCCTGGAACAACTCCACAACTACTTTGAAAGACCCGTTATCGACGCCCTGCGCGACCGCGACATCGAGCTGGATGACGACACTTTTGTCGACGTGGTTTGTGTGGCACTGAACGAACTGCCGGCGAAGTACATCCGGCATGACGTCGACATGGCCTACTTCACGGAACCCACCGATATGGCCATTATCAACTCCCGGATTGAACGGGCGATTGACCTCGCGCTAGGTCGCGTTTTAAGCAAGCGCGGCCCCCGGGACTTAACGGATTAGACCTTCACAGGAGAGCCTCGCATGACCGAAGCCGAATTTCGGGCCGAACTGGCAAGCCACGGCGTAGCGCCCTATATCGCGGAGTGGCAGCCGGGTCGTTTTAACGCCGAGCACGCCCACGACTTCACTGCCCGAGGCTATGTACTGGCCGGTGGATTCACGCTGACTTACGACGGGGTAGCTCATTCGCAGCCCGCCGGCTCGGACTTCAAGCTGGCCGCCGGCATTCCCCATACGGAACTCGCCGGGTCCGAAGGGGCAACGATTATCGCGGGACGCCTGCCCGCCGCCTGATGCGCGGCGCAATCCCCGCAAACTGATGGGTATTTCGCGGCCGGAAGGCCGCTCCCACGGACATGAAAAAGACCCGGTGGGAGCGCCCTTAGGGCACGATGCCAGCCTTTAATTTTGGCGACAAATTTGGCGCGGCTAAATCGGCCGCTCCCACAGCGCTGGGTAGCGCTGTGGAAATCGGTCAGACGCTCCTGTTTAAGCCGCCGCTTTCCGATTGAACTGCGGCACCACTTCTTCCATGAGGGCCTGCTGCGAAGCCGACCAGGCGCTGTACTCGTCCTTGAAATCAAAGTTGATGACCAGCATGGTGCCGAAGCCCCCGGTCTCTTCCTGCATCTGCGCCAACTTCTGCGTGACCGTTCGGGGCGAACCTACCAGCCAGTTGTGATCGACCAGATATTCGGGCGTGACGTCGCTGTCCGGCACCGCCGGATCGTGCTTGAAGACCGACAGCAGGCGGAACTGCGAGAACAGCGGCAACAGATACTCGCGGTAGGCGCGGCCCATCATGCCGTTCAGCGCCAGCTTGCGGGCCTCGGCGTCGGTTTCTGCAATGTAAACCTCCCGCACCACGCGCCAGGCATTGCGATCGGCCACACGGCCGGCGCGTTCAGCCCCCCGCTGGTACGACTCCCAGTGATCGCGCAGATACTCGCGGGACAGATTGAGACTGAGCGGCATAAAGCCCATTTCACCGGCCATTTCCAGGGTGTCGGAGCGAGGTGAAAGTCCGGCGACGCCAATCGGCGGATAGGGCTTTTGCAGCGGTTTGATGTGGAACTTGAGGGTGTCGAACATCGGACCGGTGCGATTCACCGTCCAGTACTTACCCACGTATTCAAAAGGTTCGTCGGCGGTCCAGAGCTTGAGAATGATGTCCAGCGCCTCGCGGGTCATCACGCGGTTCTCGCCGGACATGCCGTCCACGTTGAACAGCTTCCAGTCGCTCGGCAGGCCGCTCGCGCCGATACCAAACATGATGCGGCCGTTGGAGATGTGGTCCATGAAAGCCACCCGGCAGGCGAGTTCCGCCGGATGATGATAGGGAAGCAGATGCGCGCCGGCCGCGAGGCGGATGTTCTTGGTGCGCATCAGGGCCTGGGCGACAAGAATGTCTGGCGAGGGATTCGGCTCCCAAGGGGCGGTGAAGTGCTCGCCAATCCAGGCCTCCGAGAAGCCCAGCTTGTCGCACAGTTCGATGTGCTGCAGGTCCCATTCATAGCCGTCGCGTAACGACCGCTCCGGTGGATGCGAGGGCATCATGAATACGCCGACTTCCATTTGCGTCTCCCCAGTGTTGTTTTGTTGTGGGAAAAGACGCTAGCAGACTCGGCGGGGCACTCGCAACGGCGGGCCCTACGGCCTTCAGGCCTTAGCGGACACCGAGGTATTTATGCCACTGGGCAGAGAACTCCCACTGCATCCCCAGCCGGTTCAGCTCGAAGACTTTCTCGATGGTTTCTTCGGTATTCGTACCGCTCGCATCCGCGCAAGGCTGCAGGTAGTAATTCCAGGCCGAGAAGCGTTCGTAGTAGGCCCGGAGTTCATCCAGCGACTGGCCCGTGTAGACCACTTTCAGTTCCTGCGCGAACAGGATGGCGAGTTCATCCACCGGTGCCTTGGGCGACACCGTGCACCAGTCCCAGGGCGCGTTCACGCGGCGGAGTCCCGAGGTCTGCACGTTGATAAACAGCCCGAGTTTGCGACAGGCAGCAACGAGTTCGTCAAAATCGGGCTGATCGAGCGGCTCGCCGCCGGTAATTGAGACCCAGCCGCGCGGCCCCACTGCAGCCAACGCCATCTCGGCCAGCGTGGCGGGCGCGTATTCGGTGCCGCCCCGAAACACCAGGGACTCGGGCTGGTCACAGACCTCCCGAATGGGGCATTTCACGCTACAGCCCTGCGCCCGGATAAAGAACATCGGCTTACCGGTGAGATGCCCCTCGCCCTGAATGCTGTGAAAGGTTTCGCTGATTTTCATACGGGCTTCAATTGGGTCGTCAGACGGAAGTGAGGTTTAAGGGGCGGAGAGTGTACGGAGCTGGCGCGGCGTTAACGAGTGCTGGCGCCGGCTTACACCTCGTGATCGGGTTCAAAAAACAGCCACATGACTTCGGGAAACTGCTGGCGGAAACGCGCCTCCACCGCATTAATGCCATCGATGAGGGCGTCTGCGCTCGGCATCGGCGCCATCCTGGCTTTGATCGCGACCATGACCCGGTCGCCCATCTGCATGGTGAGCAGATTAAGCAGGAGGGCGACCTCCGGCTGGGTGTTGAGCCACTCGCGCATCTCGGCGTCCACCATCGGATCGACGCCCTGCCCTATCAACAGCGCCTTAACCTCAATCGCGACGAATATCGCGATCACGATGAGCAAGATGCCGATCGCCACCGTGCCCAGTGAATCGTACACGGGGTTGCCGGTTAGCATCGTTGCGACCACCGCAACCAGCGCCAGCACCAAACCGATCAGCGCGGCGAGATCCTCTCCGAACACCACCAGCAGTTCGCTCTGCCGCGATTCCCGGAACCAGCGCCAGAGCGAGCGCCCGTGGCGTGCCTTCGCCACTTCGCGCAGACAGCCCCACATCGATACCGACTCTGCCGCGATCGCGAACACCAGCACGCCAATCGCCCACCAGGGCGCTGTGAGCGGCTGCGGATGCGATAGCTTGTGAATGCCCTCGTACAGCGAAAACAGCCCGCCGACGCTGAACAGAATCAGCGCCACCAGAAACGACCACACGTAAATGGCCTTGCCGTAGCCCAGCGGAAAATCGGCCGAGGGCGGGCGGCGCGCATGGCGCAGGCCGATGAGCAGCAGCCCCTGATTGCCGGTATCCGCCAGCGAGTGAATGGCCTCGGCCAGCATCGCGCCGCTGCCGGTCATAGCGGCGGCGACAAACTTACTGAGCGCGATGGCGGCATTCGCGCACAGCGCGAAAATGATCGACTTGGTGGAATCGGCGCCGTGCGACATCGCGGATCTCCTGATGAGCGGCCCGCATTATAGGGGGCCAAACGCGTCGCCGGCCGGAAAAAATCCCTAGGGCTTGGCCATCAGATGCCGCAGTTCAGCCATGTTGATCAATGCGCTCTCGCCCTTCTGTTGCGAAAGCGGCTGGTCGTGCCAATAGCCAAACTCTTCCAGCAAATCGTAGGCCTCGCGCGCGCGCGGACCGTGCGGTGCGGCCCGAATGCTTGCCGCCAGCAGGATTTCCATTTCCGGCACGGAATACTTGGGCTCGAGCGTGCGCAGGGAAATCACGCCCAGCAGATACCAGGCTTCGGCCAAATCGGCTGGCGGCCGCAGGGCCGGGCTGGCGACATAGCGCTGGAGCAGGCTCATCGCGACGAGATCATGAATGGCCCGTGCCCGACTATGCGGTGCGCGGGTTAAATGGTCAGCCGCAAGCACGAGTCGCCGGGCAGGCGCCAACTCCGCCTCCCCCGCCAGCATCGGGGCGAGTTCGCGCAGGCTCTTACGCCAGGCCTGCAGGCGGCCGCTCAGATAACGCGGCACATCGGGGCGGGCATCAAACCGGGCCAGCAGGCTTTGTGCACGGAGAGGGTCGCGCTGCACCACCAGCGCAATTTCAAGGTAATCGAGCAGCACGCCGCCGCTGTCGAGTTCAATCGCGCTACCGCCATCGGGCTTCAGCAGTTTGCGCTCCAACACCCCTAGCGCGGCGTCGAACTGACGGGTCGCGACATACAGCTGCGCCAGTTCGCTTTCATCGAAACCGGCGGTATCCACGCGCGCCATCAGGCGCTGCCCGAACCCGGGCTGTGCCTCTGCTGGCAGGCGACCGTGACAGGCCACGCAATGCTGGGTGAGTTCCATCAGCGAAAAATAGGCGTAAGACGGCCACACCTCGCGAAACGAGGTTGCCACGTCGTGGCTGGAAGCGCGAAACGAGCGGGCCAGTCCTCGAAACGCCTGATCGCCGCCTGCCGCGTGGGTTTGCAGGGCGTCCGCCGCCTGTTCCAGCGCACTCAGCTTCTGCTCGATCAGTTCGCGGTCCCAATGCGAGCCGCTACTGCCCGCGCGTACGGACAGCGGCAACAGGTAGGCGATGGCATCGAACACCCGATGCATGATCTGGCGCGTGCTCGCCGAATCGACGGCAGCAGGGGGCTCGGCGGCAGGCGCGAGCAGACTGAACTGAAGCAACAGCGCGAACGCGCCGAGGGAAATCCAGCGGGACATAGGGCCAGCGCTCCGATTGAGGCGAGTGAGGCCTCATCTTGGCGTTGGCCGGGGATCGCGCCTTGCGCGCGATCAGGCCAACGCCAGCCAGCCGGCGGGTTTAGCCCTCAATGCCCTCAAACAGCACGCTGGAAAGGTAGCGTTCGCCCGCATCCGGCAGAATCACCACGATGGTCTTGCCGGCGAAAGCGGGTTCGCTGGCCAAACGCGCCGCAGCGGCCCCGGCAGCGCCACAGGAAATCCCGCAGAGAATGCCCTCTTCGCGGGCGAGTCGGCGGGCGAATTCAACCGCCTCCTCGTTGCTCACCCGCTCCACGCGGTCCACCACGGAAAGATCCAGCGTGCCCGGAATGAAGCCGGCGCCGATGCCCTGAATCTTGTGGGGAGCGGGTTTGAGTTCTTCGCCGGCGAGTCGCTGGCTGATGATGGGACTGGATTCCGGTTCGACCGCCACCGACAGAATCTGCCGGCCTCGGGTCTGCTTGAGATAGCGCGAAATGCCGGTGATGGTGCCGCCGGTGCCAACGCCCGCCACAATCACATCGACCTGACCATCGGTGGCATCCCAGATTTCCGGCCCGGTGGTTTGCTCGTGGATGGCCGGATTAGCCGGGTTTTCGAACTGCTGCGGCATGTAGCAGCGGTCGGCGTTGGCCGCGAGAATTTCCTCGGCCTTCTGAATCGCCCCGCGCATCCCTTTGGCGCCTTCGGTCAGCACCAGTTTGGCGCCAAAGGCCTTCAGGACCCGCCGCCGTTCAATGCTCATGGTTTCCGGCATAGTCAGCGTAATGGGGTAGCCACGCGCCGCGCAGACGAAAGCCAGCGCGATGCCCGTATTCCCGCTGGTGGGCTCCACCACTTCCATGCCCGGCTTCAACACCCCGCGCCGTTCAGCGTCGGCAATCATCGCGGTGCCGATGCGGCATTTGACCGAATAGGCTGGGTTTCTGCCTTCAATTTTGGCCAGCACCAGCGCGCCGCCGGGCGCCACCTTGTTCAAACGCACCAGCGGCGTATCGCCGATCGACAGTGAGTTGTCCGCGAAATATTTCATGTTGTGGCTGCTCCCGGGACGGAAATGACGCCGCATCGTAACGGACTTGCGCCGGAGCGCGAAGGCACCGGTTAGCGTTTGCGCTGCGCGGCCTCGGCGAAGGGTCCATTCAGACCCGCTGGACGCGCGTCTCAGTCGCTTTCAAAGCCCTCGCTTTGGTCGATCGTTTCGTCATCGTCGATGAGCAGATCCTCGTCGCGCAGATAGTCCGTGCAGCCCTCGATGAAGGCCACCGAGTCTTTCACATCCTGCCGGGCCCGGGCCCGGCAGGCCTCCGGATCGGTGACATCTTTATCTCTGGCCCACCTGTAACCCTCATCTCGGGATTGGCCGGCAAGCCCATTGGAAAACGCGAGACTGACAGCGACCAGCACGACAACTCTTGACCACATCACGACCCCCTGAACGCACATGCGAGACACCGGCACGCCGAGCGCGCCGGGCTGAGAATGATGCCCGATATTGATCGCGCGGGCGCGGCAAATTGGTCTACCTTTAGCTCGAAAGCCCCCTGTGACCCACGCCGGAAAGTTCAAGCATTAATGTCTCGGGTCGTTAGTGGAATGCATACGAGCTATGTAATTTGGAAATGTGAATGGACCGATGCCGCACCGCCGCCCTGACTCTTGGGCTTGTCAGCCTGCAGCCGCAGGCGTTTGCGGAGGGTGATCCGAACCCGTGGCTACTGGGCGACTGGGGCGGCAAGCGCTCGGCGCTGGCCGAAAAAGGCACCGATATCGAGGCTGTCGCCACGGTAGACGTGCTGGGTGTGGTCTCTGGCGGCATCAAGCAGGGGGTCGAATCCCCCGCCAACTTCGACCTCGCGGTGCAGATTGATACCGGCAAGGCCGGCTGGTGGAACAACGGCACCCTGCGCCTGTACCTGCTGGGCAATACGGGCGGCGACACCACCAATCTGCTCGGCGCCCTGCAGGTCGCCAGCAACATCGAAGCGCCGGATACCGTAAAGCTCTACGAAGCCTGGTACGAGCATAAATTCGTCGACGACAAACTCAGCGTGCTGGCCGGTCTGCACGACTTGAACAGCGAGTTCTACGTTAGCGATCTCGGCGGCGTGTTTCTCAACAGTTCGTTCGGTAACGGACAGGAAATCGGCCAGATTAAACCCTCCATTTTTCCCACCACGGCGATGGCGGTGCGGGTCAAAGTGAGCCCGACCGAAACCACCTACGTGATGGGCGCGGTTTATGACGGTGTGCCCGGCGACCCGACCGATCCTTACGGCACCCATGTTGACTTCAACGATCATGACGGCGTGCTCGCCATCGGCGAAGCCGGCCTCACCGGGGCTGAATGACATTTTTTCAAAATCGCCGTTGGCGGCTGGCACCAGACCGATTTCGACAACATGCTCACCGGCGTTCGTGGCCAGAACAGCGGCATGTATGTGTTGGGCGAAGCCGATCTCTGGCGCTGCGAGGACGGCCGCGGTCTCGGGGTCTTCGGGCAATTGGGCTTTGCCGATCAGGCCAACAACCAAACCGATCTTTACGCAGGCGGCGGCGTGAACTGGACCGGGCCGCTGGCGAGCAGGCCCGCCGACGTGGCGGGCGTGGCCTTGGCCTATGCGCGCAACGGCGACAAATTCCTGAATGCAAATCCCGGCGGCTTCCGCGAGGCCGAAACCCTGATCGAAGTGACCTACGCCATCACCCCGCTACCGTGGCTGCTGGTGCAGCCAGACTTCCAGTATTTCTTTAATCCCGGCAGCGACCGCGCCATTAAAGACGCGGCGGTGGTCGGCCTGCGGGTGGGCGTGACCTTCTAGACTGACGGCGCGTTCCACGGCGCGCGATGCGCCCGATGCGCCGAGTCATTCAACCCTTAAGCGGCCCACAGCGGCCGCTTTTTTATGCCGCCTTGAGCAGGTCCAGCAGGGCCTGCACATTGCCCGTACTGCCCAGCACCACTGGCACCCGCTGGTGCAGTTCGTCTGGCACGAGATCAAGAATCGGCTGGCGCCCGGTCGACGCCATGCCCCCGGCCTGCTCAATCAACATGGCCATTGGGTTAGCTTCGTACATCAGACGGAGTTTGCCCTGCGGGGACTTGGCGGTTGGGGGATACAGAAACACGCCGCCCTTGATCAACACCCGGTGCACATCGGCCACCATCGCGCCGGCGTAGCGGGAAGAGAATCCCGCGTCCCGACATTGCGCCAGATACGCCTGATAACCCGGCGGGAAGCTGGCGACATTGGCTTCATTGACCGAGTAAATTGTGCCGGACGCCGGCATGCGCAGATGCTGCTGAACCCGAATGAACGCGCCCACCGCCGTATCAAGCACGAACATGTGCACGCCGAGTCCCGTGGTTAAAACGAAAATGGTGGAAGAGCTGTACAGCACGTAGCCGGCGGCCACCTGCCGCCGTCCGGTTTGCAGCACATGCTCGGCGCCCTTGGGCACGTTAAAAATGGAAAAGATGGTGCCCACGCTGCCGCCCACATCGAGGTTGGCCGAGCCATCCAGCGGGTCGAACAATACGGCATAGCGCTGACCGCCGTTGGCCTCGGCCTCTACCAGCAGCAGTTCGTCATTTTCCTCCGACCCAATCACGGCCACGCCCTCGCGGGTCCCGAGCAGCTGGATGAGCAGATGGTTGGCGATGACGTCGAGTTTCTGTTGCCGCTCGCCCTGTACGTTTTGCGTGCCCACTTCACCCAGCACGTCTTCAATGCCCGCGTTCTTCAGTCGCGCGGCGATGGTTTTGGCGGCGATCGCGAGTGCCGAGATAATCCATGACAGGTTGCCGCAGTTCCCCGGCTGGCGGCGTTCTTCGGCGAGAACATGGCTTTGCAGCGTCACGAAAGACGGCTGACCGAGCAGCGGGACGACAGCCGAGGCTGGGATCGACATGCAGGACTCCTGTGATGGGGCGTGGCTATGATTCACCCGGATTGTGACCACTCACCGGACGACCGCTGCTTTTTATCCGCTACAGGCTGAATGCTCCCTGAGCCAACGCACGAAATCAGCGTTGAACCAGACTTTGTCCCAGGTTCACGGTGGCATCGTCCATCGCCATGGGATTCGGAATGACGATCCCGCGCTGGCAGGCGGGCCGCGCTTCGAGCCGAACCAGCCACGCCTGCAGGGCATCGAGCCCTTCGATGTTCACGCCACTCCAGCGATGGATGCGCACCCAGCACCAGTTCGCGATGTCGGCAATGCTGTAGTCGTCGCACAGGTACTCGCGCCCCAGCAACTGGCCATTCAGCACTTCAAACAAGCGTCGGCATTCGTTGTGATAGCGCTCGATCGCGGCCGGGATTTTTTCGGGGAAATAGCGGTAAAACACGTTGGCCTGGCCCATCATCGGGCCAACGCCGCTCATCTGGAACATCAACCACTGAATCACGCGGGAGGCGGCCTTCGGTTCGGTCGGCAACAGCCGGCCGGTCTTCTGCGCCAGATACAGCATGATTGCGCCGGACTCGAACACCGCGAAGTCATCGTTATCCCGATCAACAATCGCCGGGATGCGCCCATTAGGATTGATGGCCAGAAACCAGTCGGCTTTCTGCTCGCGTTGCGCCAAATCAACGGGAATCACGCGGTAGGGAATGGCCAGTTCTTCGAGCAGAACGGTGACTTTCCAGCCGTTAGGCGTTGAGGCGGTATAGCAGTCGATCATGGGCACGGCGCTCCGGGGCAGCAGGTGATGGTAAGGGCGCTGAAAACTTACCACGCCCTCGCCGTGCTCGTGTCCAGGAGATTGACAAGCCCAAGGCCGCCCCGCTCTTATTCAATCACTTCAACGGAGGGAATTACCGATGCACGTCAACAACAACAGCAGCGTTCAGAAACACCAACTGCCCGGCCTTGAGCACCAAACGCTGGCGGGCTGTCAGGACGGACTGAAAAGTTTTGAAATCTGGCGTCAAACCATCGCAGCGCACGCCGCCACTCCGGTCCATAGCCACGCCTGTGAGGAAGTCATCCTCGTCATGGGGGGCAGCGGCGTGTGTCGCTTTGAAGATCGCGAGATCCCCTTCAAGGCCGACCAAACGCTCGTGATCCCGGGCAACGTGGTCCATCAAATCTGTAATACGGGCGATGAGGATCTGCACATCATCGCCACCCTGGCCGCCTCTCCCGTCGAAGTGAAAAGCGAGACCGGCGCCGCCATTTCGCTGCCCTGGTACGCCTGAGGCTTCCGCATGACCCAGATTAGCGGCCCGCTGTTGATCCCCGGCGCACCGCGCCTTGCCTATGAGCAGGCGGGTGCCGGCGAGACCGTGGTCTTCATGCACGGCATCGGCGGCAATCGCAGCAACTGGCGTGAACAGCTCGCGGCCGTCGGGACGGAGTTTCACGCGCTCGCGTGGGATGCCCGTGGCTATGGCGACAGCGACGACTATCCCGAAGACCTCACATTCCCGCTGTTTGCGGCCGATCTCCTGCGCCTGCTCGACCACCTCGAGGTGGCGCAGGCGCATCTGGTGGGACTTTCGATGGGTGGGCGGATCGCACTCGATTTCTACGAGGCCCATCCGCAGCGCGTGGCGAGTTTGGTGTTATGCGACACCTTTCCGGGCTACGACAGCTCAGTCACGCCCGAGCAGCGCGAAGCCTTCATCCGCTCGCGTCAGCAACCGCTGCTCGAAGGCAAGGCGCCGCGTGATATCGCGCCGCTGGTCGCCCCGACGCTGTTGAGCCAGAACGCCACGCCGGCTGCCATGCAACGCCTGATCGACAGCATGACGGCCCTTCACAAGGAGTCCTATCTGAAAGCCATTGCCGCGATGACGCGCTACGAGCCGGTGGCCAAACTCGACGCCATCCGGGTGCCCACGCTGGTGGTGTGTGGCGATGAAGACAAGCTCACCCCGCCGGCGGTTTCACAGCAGATGGCGGAGGCTATTCCGGCGGCCCAACTGTGCATTCTTGAGCAGGCCGGCCATCTGTCGAACATCGAACAGCCGGCGGCGTTCAACGCGGCGTTGCTCGATTTTTTGCGAGGTTTGAAGGGCTGAAACGCCCGGGGGCTAGTTGTCCAGCCTGCGCTGTAAATCCTGCTTGTCGCGCTTGCGCTCGGCCTTGCGCGGCTTCTCGTGCACGCCGCCTTTTTGCATGAGCGGATGGGTGGCGTGGCGATTGCGGAGTCGAACGACTGCGCGATCGCGGGCAGCGCGGGCCATGCTCAGGAGGCCTTGGCCGATGCTTCCACCGGGAAGCTGCGGGTAAATTCGCGGCCTTTGGAATCGGTCATGCGGGCTTCTATCGTGCCGCCAGCCTCGGGCTTGAAGAAGAACCTGAAACTTGGGTCTTCGCTGATGGAGATATCAGTCTCCGCCGACAGGATGTGCCGACCATTGAAGCTAATCGCGACCTTGGTCACGTATTCCGGCGGAATGAAGCTGCGCGTGCGCTGGTCCAGTTGGAGCCCGGTCACGTTGGGGTGGCTGATGATGAGCTGGCCGAGCGCCACGTCACCGCCCTCCCCCTGTTCATGATTGGCGCGGAACTTCATTTCGCCGATGCGCTTGCGGGCCTCGCGGAGTTTTAGAAAGGGCGGCGGCTCGGAGCAACCACCGCTCGCACGCGTGTAGGCCGCATCCATATGCAATTCGCCGTTGTTCAGTTCCGCCACCACCCGCACGTGAGTGAACTCGTTAATCCGCAAACGCATTGCCAGGTCCGCCTTGCCGGCTTCGGGCGTGAGATGGAAAACCCCTGCGAGTGGCTTGGGGTTACGGTCAATAAACACATAGAGCGTTTTGATATAGCGCTCGGCGGTTTGCGGAATCTTGGCATTGACGCTGACCGGCACCACGCCGGAATCTTCGGCGCGCCCCGGGATGCGCAATTCAACAATGGCCTGATCGCTGGAAATCACGCGCTGCTGGAAGTGCTGCGGTTTCAGCACCGTGTCCCAGAGTTCGGTTTCCGATTGCTTCCCGGCCGCGTGGGCGAGTCCGCCGGTGACCAGCCACAGCCCGACCATACAGGCGCCTGCCCAGTGTTTTAATTGCACGCTAGCTCCCCGCAGCTCTAGGGCGATTGAGCCCGGAGAATAAGACGCGCCTCTGAATTGGGCAAACCATGCTCAGTCGCGCTCGGGGCGATGCGCCGCCAGCATCACCGCGCCGACGCCGATCAGCGCGGCAGCGATCAGCGGTAATGTTCCGGGCCATTCAAAGCGGAAGACCCTCGCCACCGGCGGCGTGGCCAGTGTGAATAACAGCAGCGCGCTGGCGCCGGCGAGCACCCAGCGCAAGGCCGGATTGGGTGCGCGCAGTTTTTCCACTAGCGACAGCGCCGCGCCGCGGGCCGCCAGAATCATCGCCAGATTGGCGGCCACCAAAGTCGTTACTGCCAAAGCGCGCGCGGCAGGCACGGGTAGGGCTTGGCCCAGTGCCCAGCCATATACCGCAACGACCGCGAGCAAGCTCAGGCCGCCTTGCGCCAGGCTGCGCCAGAGCAGCGACGGCGGCAGCAATGTTTCGTCGCGACCCCGAGGCGGCCTTTGCATGAGATTGGGCGCGGCGGCTTCCATTTCAAACACTATCGAACAGGCCGGATCGATGATCATTTCCAGCAACATCACGTGCACCGGAAACAGCACCAGCGGCCAGTCGAGCAGCAGCGGCAGCAAGGCGACCCCGGCGATGGGCACGTGTGCGGCGACCAGATAGCCCACCGCCTTGCGTAGATTGTCGAACACCCGGCGTCCAATCCGCACGGCGGCCACGATGGAAGCGAAGTTGTCGTCGGTCAGCACCAGCGCGGCGGCTTCGCGAGCAACATCGGTGCCGCGCGCACCCATCGCAATCCCGATTTGGGCCGCCCGTAGCGCGGGCGCGTCGTTAACGCCGTCGCCCGTCATCGCCACCACTTCGCCGCGTGCCTGATAGGCCTGCACCAGAGCGAGTTTCTGTGCGGGCATGACGCGCGCAAAAATGCGGGCGTCGTCCAGCCGGGCTTGCAGCCCGGCGCTATCAAGTTTCGCCAACCCCTCACCGGTTAAGGCCTGGCCGGCGGCCAAGCCGGCCTGCGCGGCAATGGCACGGGCGGTGGCGAGATGGTCGCCGGTAATCATCGCCACCTTGATACCCGCGGCCTGGCACTCCGCCACCGCCGCCGGCACCTCGGGCCGCAGCGGATCTTCCAGACCGATGAGCCCTAGAAACGCGTAGTCGAAATCGTGTTGCAGGGCCGGCCATTCATCGTTCGGCCACACACCGCACGCCACTGCGATCACGCGCAAACCCTGTGCGGCCAAGGCCTCCACCTGAGCCCGCACCACGCGCACGCGCTCGGCGTTCGCATGACAGAGATCAAGCACCGCCTCGGGTGCGCCCTTGGCCGCCACCACATAGGCGCCGCCGTCGACATCTCGCCAGACATGCGTCATCGCCAGCAGGCCAGGCGTGAGCGCGTATTCCCGCGCAATCTCCCAGCGGCCATGTAAATGCGGCGTGCCTTGCAGGCGTTCCTCACCGAGCCTGCGCACCGCTTGCTCCATCGGATCGTAGGGTGCGACCGCGCAGGCCAGCATGGCGAATTCCATCAAGCGCCGAATCGGCGCGGGCCATGCGTCGGGCGCGTCAGTCCCCACCGCACAGCGTGCGCCATCGGCCTCCAGCATGCGCACGCGCATCTGATTGGCGGTGAGCGTGCCGGTCTTGTCCACGCACAGCACGGTCACCGCGCCCAGGGCTTCAATCGCCGCCATGCGGCGGGTCAGCACGTGGTGTCGGGAAATACGCCACGCGCCCAGCGCGAGGAAAATGGTCAACACCACCGGGAATTCGACCGGCAGAATGGCCACCGCCAGCGTCACCCCGGCGAGCAAACCGTCGAGCCAGGCCGCGTCGCGCAGGCCGTATATCAACACCAGTGCGACACACAAGACGCCGCCCAGCAACGCCACGCGCCGCACCAGCAGGGCAATTTGGGTCTGCACCGGTGAGGGCTCCGGCGTGATGTTGCGCAGGCTGCCGCCCAGTTGCCCCAGCATCGTGAGACGGCCGGTCGCCAGCGCGCGCGCCATTCCCTGGCCCTTGACCAGCACGGTGCCCGCGAACAAAAACGGCAGGTCGTCACCACCGGGCGCGCGTAGCACCTGGGCACCATCCCAGGTTTGTTTACGCACCGGTGCGGATTCACCCGTGAGCAGGGATTCGTCGGCTAACACGCCGCCGCCCGCCAGCAGCGCGGCATCGGCGGCAATCCGGTCCCCTTCCGCCAATAGCAGCAGATCGCCCCGCACGACCTCGCGTCCCGGGACGCGCCGCGCCACGCCGTCCCGGAGCACCGACGCCCGCGGGCTGGTCATTTCACGCAGACTCCCGAGCACGCGCTCCGTACGTTCTGCCTGCACCACCGTAATACCGCACATCAGCAGCAATACGCTCATCAAGGTCAGCGCATCCAGCCGGTCGCCCAGCGCCAGATACAGGCCAGCCGACAGCGCCAGCAAGAGAAAAATCGGCTCGAGAATGGTTGCCAGAACGATTGTGAGGAGGCTGCGGCCATGCGCCTCCGGCAGTTCGTTCGGCCCCTCATCCAACAGGCGACGGGCGGCCTCGGCGCTAGTCAAACCGGCGTGATTTGGGGGGCTGGTCATGTGCGGTCGGTGGCCTGCGATCAAGAATGGACAAGGTGACCGGCTGCGCCGGGCGCTCTAGACTCGATCGCACCTTACGCCGCACCCCGCGCGCGCTCCCCGTTCCGGATCAAGCGCGCGCCCGGCCCAACGCCCCACAGGACACTTATGGATATCACCACTTTCAACCTTGGACTGCTGCGCTATCTCGATACCTCGCCGACGCCTTTTCACGCCGTTCGCAGCGCCACCCAGCTGCTGGACGACGGTGGCTTTACCGCGCTGGATGAGCGTGAACCCTGGACGCTCACGCCGGGTGGTCGCTACTACGTCACCCGCAATGCCTCCTCGCTGATTGCTTTCGTGCTGGGCAATGCCCCGGTCGCCACCCAGGGCGTGCGCATGGTGGGCGCGCACACCGACAGCCCCTGCTTGCGCCTCAAGCCGCAGCCGGAAATCACCAGCAAGGGCTATAGCCAGTTAGGCATTGAGGTCTACGGCGGTGCCTTGCTCAACCCGTGGTTTGACCGCGATCTGGGCCTGGCCGGACGCCTCACCCTGCGCCTGCCCGACGGCCGACTCGACAGCCATCTCATCGACATTCGGGAGCCCGTGGCGGTGATCCCAAGCCTCGCCATTCATCTCGACCGCGAAGCTAATGAGAAACGCAGCATCAACAAGCAAACCTATTTGCCGGCCATCGTGGCGCTGGGCAGTGGCTTCGATTTGCGGGCGGAACTGCTGTCGCGCCTCGCCGGTTTTGAACCCGGTCTGGTGAACGCCTGCGTGCTCGACTACGAACTCTCGCTGTTTGATTTACAGCCGCCGGCACTGGTCGGCTGGCGCGGCGAGTTTATTGCCGGGGCGCGCATCGACAATCTGCTGTCCTGCTACACGGCCCTCGCCGCCTTGCTCGATTCCCACGGCCAGCAGAGCCGGCTGATTGTGCTGAACGATCACGAAGAAGTCGGCAGCGGCTCGGCGGCCGGCGCGCGCGGGAGTTTTCTGCGCTCGGTGCTGGAAAGAGTGGCCGGCTCGCACGAAGCCTATGCGCGCGCGATGGCCCATTCGCTGCTCATTTCCACCGACAATGCGCACGGCGTGCATCCCAACTTCCCCGACCGCCACGATGCCCAGCACGGCCCGCTGCTAAACGCCGGCCCCGTGCTCAAAACCAATCACAACCAGTCCTACGCCACCAACAGCGAAACCGCCGCCTGGTTCCGCGAAGCCTGTCGATTGGCCGAAGTCCCGCTCCAGGAATTTGTGACGCGCGGAGATGTGGCCTGCGGTAGCACCATCGGGCCAATTACCGCCGCGGCGCTCGGCGTGCGCACGGTGGATGTGGGCGTGCCCACTTTCGCCATGCATTCCATTCGCGAGTTGGCGGGTCGGGATGACGCGTTTTCGCTGATGCGCGCGTTGCAACGGGGTTTTGAGTTGGCCGGACTGCCGGCTTAAGACTTCGCCCGGGCAGCATTGCCGACC
>CAMCQE010000031.1 GCA_945876945.1 Klebsiella pneumoniae | reverse complement strand
TCGGCGGTCAGCCGAACCCGGTTACACGTGTCGCAAAAATTGTGACTGTGGGGCGAAATGAAGCCGACCCGTGTGTTGGTTTCCAGCAGCCGAAAATATTTGGAGGGGCCGCCGGTGTTGTCGGTGCTGGGCAGCAGTGTGAAAGCGGTTTCCAGATCGGCCCGAATGCGATCGCTGGAGTAATAGGCCTCTGCGCGGTCGTGGTCCCCGATGACGCCCAGCGGCATCTCTTCGATGAAGGAGATATCCATGCCGCGTTCGGCCGCGTAGCGGGTGAGGGGGATGACCTCATCCTGATTGCGGTGATTGAGGATGACGGCGTTGATCTTGAGTTGCTCGAAGCCTGCGGCGCGCGCGGCCTCTATGCCGGCCAACACCGGCGCGAGTTGGCCGGTGCGGGTGATGCGAGCGAAGCGTTCCGGATCCAGCGAGTCGAGGCTGATGTTGATGCGCTTGACCCCGGCGGCCTTGATTGGACCGGCCAGTCGCTCCAACTGCGAGCCGTTGGTGGTGAGCACCAGTTCGCGCAAGCCCGGCAGCGTGGTGATGTCTTGCATCAACTTCAGGACATTGCGTCTGACCAGCGGTTCACCGCCCGTGAGGCGAATCTTTTTGACACCGAGTTCGGTAAATGCCCGGGCGACGAAGGCGAGTTCTTCCAGCGTCAGCACTTCGTTATGCGGGACGAAGCGGGTATCGGGCTCCATGCAGTACACGCAACGGAAGTCGCAACGGTCCGTCACCGAAATACGGATGTAGTCGACGGTCCGGCCGAAGCGGTCGACCAAGGTTTCCTGCGCGCTGAAGGCCATGAAGTGATGCCCGGAAATTCTGGGGAAATTACTGGGTAAATATACGCATCAAGCCGGAGGCTGGCCACCGTTCGGCGCGCGTTCTGCGGTCGACCAGTTCCTATACGGATGGTCAAGCAGACAAACGTTGTAGTACCGGCGTTCCAGCGACACCTCGGTGCCGAGCCAGACCGGCCGTTCAAAGGCCTCCTGCTCGTCGCTCAATTCCACTTCAGCGACGAAAAGGCCGGCATTCTCGCCAAGGAATTCGTCGATTTCCCAAAGATGTTGGCCGCGGGTCACGAAATGGCGGATTTTCTCCACGCAACGTGAGCCGCAAAATCGCGCCAGCGCTTCGAGCGCGCCGGTGGCCGGTAAGGGAAATTCAAACTCATCGCGGCTGATGCCTAGCGTCGCGCTCTTGAGGTTGAGGAAGGCTTCTTCGCCTTCCTGACGGATTCGAATCGAGATCTTGTCGGTGGTGGCCAGATAGCCCTGACGCATCGGCAGCGAGCGTGTGACCTCGGCGCGCCATTCGTCATTGGCCAGCAGGAATTTTCGTTCGATTTCGCGTCCCATACCGGCTTCATCCTCTCAAGCTTGGACGCGAAGTGTAGCAGCGCGGGCCTGCTCGATTCCGGCGAGCCGCGCGGCCGGCATGTGCGAGAATCGCGACATGACGCACTTTCTTGCAAATCCCCTCTCTGACCGACGAGCGCTTGTCGTGGTGGCCTTGCTCGGTTTTTTCTCCGGCCTGCCGCTTGCGCTGTCCGGCAGCACCTTACAGGCCTGGTTGACGGTGGCTGGCGTTGATCTGAAAACCATCGGCGCGCTGTCGCTGGTGGGTTGGCCCTATTTGTTGAAGTTTCTGTGGGCACCGGTGCTCGACCGCTGGCAGCCGCTAGGACTCGGTCGACGCCGCAGCTGGTTGGTGCTCACCCAGGCCTTGCTCGCCGTTGTGCTGGCGCTATGCGCGTTTTTTGACCCGACGCAATCGGTCTGGCCGCTGGTGGGCCTCGCGCTGGCCTTGGCCACCCTGTCGGCCACGCAGGATGTGGCCATCGACGCCTTCCGCACCGAGGCCCTCACGCCCGCCGCGCGGGGTTTGGGCACAGGCTATTCGGTCGCCGCCTACCGGCTGGCGATGTTTGCTTCCGGCGCAGGTGCGCTGATGCTCGCCGATCGCTGGGGATTTCGTGTGACCTATCTCTCGATGGCCGGCCTGATGTTGGTGGGGTGTCTGGTGTCTCTGATTGCTCGTGAGCCTGCGATACCAGAGACCTTGCGCCCCGCTAATCGCGACGAATCCGGGCTGGCTGCGCCCTTGCGTCAGTTACTGGGGCGCTCACGTTTATTGCCGCTGTTGCTCTTCGTGGTGCTCTACAAGTTGGGCGACCAGTTTGCAGGCGCGCTGGCGCAGACCTTTTTTATTCGGGGGCAGGGCTTCTCGCTCACCGAAATTGGCGCCATCTACAAAGGCGTCGGCATTGTTGCGGCGCTAGCCGGGGGTATTCTCGGCGGTGCGCTGATGCTGCGGATGAGTTTATGGCGTGCGCTGATGGTGTTCGGCGCCTTGCAGGCGCTGACCAACATTGGTTTTCTGGTGCTGGCCCTCGGCAGCAAATCGCTGACGGGGATGATGCTGGTGGTGATGCTGGAGAATTTCTGCGGGGGGATGGGCACCTGTGCGCATGTCGCACTGATTATGGCCCTGTGTGATGCCCGCTATACGGCCACCCAGTTTGCCTTGCTTAGCGCGCTGGCGAGCGTGGGGCGGGTGGTACTCGGGCCAATTGCGGGGCTGGTCGCTGGCTGGGGGTGGCCCGTGTTCTTTGCCGTTTCGTGCGGTCTCGCGCTACCGGGATTACTGCTGCTGTGGTCAATCAGGCCGACGGTGGAGGCCGCGCTGCCCGAAAGCCAGCCTTGACGCGCGGTGGCGCTGCCTAAGGTTCGCGCACCACGCGAAAGCCCAGGCCGTCATTGGCGCTGCTCTGGGGAAACTTGTTGCGTGCCGTGACCCGCAAGCCCTGCGGGCCGCTGGAGAATGCGCCACCCCGGGCAACCCGATTCGGGCAGTCTCCGCCTTCGAACACGCTACCGTCGTTGGGTGCGCCTTGATAGCTGGCGTGGAAGCAATCGTGGACCCACTCTTCAACATTGCCCGCCGTGTCGTATAGGCCGTAGGCGTTGGGCTTGAAGCGACCCACTTGTGTGGTCTTGCGCGGGTCTAATCCCGATTCACAAGCAAAGCAGTGGGCGTTGTTTTCGCCAAGCGGGCGTCCCCACCAATAGGGCGTGGTAGTTCCCGCACGTGCGGCGTATTCCCATTCCGCCTCAGAGGGCAGTCGGTAACGCTTGCCAGTCTGCGCGGACAGCCACCGGGTATAGGCCAGCGCCTGATTCCACGACACGAAAGCAGCGGGAAGCCGGCCGTTACCCGCCTGCCGGCCTGCGAACCGCGCGAATTCGCCGGCGGTCACTTCGTGGGTGCTGATGGCAAAGCGCTTGATCGCGACTTCGTGCGCGGGCCGCTCGGCGTAGACATCTTCTGCATCCGATGCGCCCATCGTGAAGCGTCCGGCCGGTATGAAGACCATTTCGGGGCCAGGCCCATCGGTAAAGACCTTTCCCGCACCGGCAACTGCCGCAGCGCCTGTGGTAATCGCTGCGCTGGGCGCAGGGTTTGCGGGCGTCGTGGCGGCCGGTGCGGGGGTTTCAGGCGGGGTCGCTGGCGAATCCTGTGGCACGACCGGAGGATTTCCCTGATGCGGGGCGACTGCCGCGCTGTCGTCCATCAGCGGCGGCGTCTCGACCTCGGACTTCTGGAAGGTTAACCACATGGCGGTAATCACGCCGATGAGCAAGAAGGCAGGCACTAAGAGGATCGCCAGGTTGCCTTGAGGCTTCTTGCGCGGCGGTAACACCACCCGCTGCGGCGGGGGCGTTCGCCCGAGTGGCCGACTGGGCGTAGCCATGGACATCGACGCAGACTTCGGCGCTGATTCGTTGACCGCCATCGGGGGCGGCGTAGGGCGTGCCTTGAATTCAGCCTGCTCGCCCACGACCACCACCACGACCGTGGTGTTGTCCTGTCGGGGCATTCTGGCGTCTTGCACCCCTTTCAGGATGGCATCCGCACAGTCTTTGGCTGAGTTTGCCTTCACCAGCAAGCCGAGCAATTTGCCGGTGCCCAGCGTATCCAGACCGTCACTGGCGATGATCAGGCGGTCGCCGGGCTGCAGTTCGAAGGGGGTGTCGGGGCAATCAATCTCGGCGATTTCATCCCCCGTCAGGGCGCTCATCAGCATGTTGCGCGAGAAACCCGGCTCAGGCTCGATGGATTTGCCCTGGGCCGCCATTCGGGCGAGAAAACCGCCATAGCTATGGTCGGCATTCTTTTTGTGCAGTTCGGTGCCGCGCGCCACATAGAGGTGACTATCGCCGACGCTCACCCAGCGCAAGAACTTGTCATCAATGACGGCTGCTACCAAGGTGCAGCCCATGCCCTTCAGCGCCGCCGTCTCGCGCACGGTCTCGGCGATGGAGTTGTTGGCCTGCAGGACGGCCTGCCGCAGAATTTTGGGGAGCTCGGTGGAGGGATAATTGCTGGTCAGGTGCTTGTTGAACGTCTGCACCGCCATGTTGCTGGCCACGTTACCGGCCGCATGACCGCCCATCCCGTCGGCCACGATAATGAGCGAACCGTTTTTCTTGCTGTTCGAGTCACCGAGTCGCGTGACCAGGTAGGCGTCTTCCTGATAGTCGCGGGCGCCGTCTATCTGTCCACCTGCGATGTCAAAAGTCAGCATTCTTGATCCACAGGTGATGAAGTAAAGTTAAATGACTCAATCGGATACAGCCGAATCTATCGGTCGAGCCTCACAAAATCAAACGGCGCTGGTCGTGTATCTCGCAATCAAGCTAATCGACACTTTAGCGCTCCTTGCCTAAGGTGCCCGCATTCTATTGGTCGGCTTCCTCGCTTGAATACTTTACCCCTGCAACACCGCGCGCGAGGGCGGCCCATTGGCATTTTCGCCGGGAGCCGCACTGATGGTCGCTGACCGCCGCGCCAGCCGGAGCAGTCTCGTGCTTAACCCGTGCTGGCGGCGGGCGCTGGTCGGGGCCGTGTGGTCTGAGCGTCCCCGCTTGCAACGCTTGCTCGAGCGGGTGGGACGTCTTGCCGAAAATCCCGCGGGGCGGCAGCAGGCGGTCGCATTGTTACGTGAGTTTCGCCAGCGCTGCCGCGCGTCGGCCCGCCTGCTCGCACTGCGTGGCCAGTGGCGTCCCAAGCTGGAACTCCCGCCCGAGTTGCCCTTGGCGGCCCATCGCGATCGTCTGTTGGCGGCGCTGGCGGCGCATCAGGTCACTATCGTGTGTGGCGCGACGGGCTCCGGGAAGTCAACCCAGTTGCCCAAGCTCTGCATGGATTTGGGACGCGGCCTGCTGGGCCGCATCGGCCTGACCCAACCGCGACGGCTGGCGGCGCGGGCAATCGCCGGCCGGTTGGCGCAGGAAACCGGTACCGCGGTCGGGCAGGGCGTTGGGTTTCAGACTCGCTTCGAGCAGATATTGAGTCCCGCATCCCGTGTGAAGGTGATGACCGACGGCATTCTTCTGCAAGAGATCAATCACGATCGGCAGTTGTTGGCCTACGACACCCTCATCATTGATGAAGTCCACGAGCGTTCGGTCAACGTCGACCTGCTGCTGGGATATCTGCGGAAACTGCTGCAACGCAGGCCTGAGCTGAAACTGGTCTTGACCTCGGCCACCATCGAGGCCGAGCGCTATCAGGATTTTTTTGTCGGCGCGGCGCTGGTGGATGTCCCGGGACGCAGTCACGCGATCGATCTGCGCTATCGCCCACCGGAGGAAGGGGAGGAGGGCGAACTGAATCAGACCCTGCTCCGCGTGATCCACGAACTTGACCTTGAGGCGCGCGGCGACATTCTGGTTTTTCTGCCGGGTGAGCGCGAAATTCTCGAAGCGCGAGATTTTCTGCGTGGCGCGAAGTTGGCCGAGACCGAGGTGTTGCCGCTCTACGCGCGCTTGGGGAACGCCGACCAACAGAAAATCTTCACGCCTCACGCCCGACGCCATGTTGTGTTGGCCACCAACGTCGCTGAAACCTCGCTCACCGTGCCGGGTGTGCGCCATGTGATCGACGCCGGCCTGGTGCGCATCAGCAGTTATAGCCCTCGCAGCAAACTTCAGCGCTTGCCGATTGTGCCGAACTCGCAGGCCAGCGCCGAGCAACGCAAGGGGCGTTGCGGTCGCGAGCGGGCCGGCATTTGCGTGCGGCTCTACAGCGAAGAGGATTTCGCCGCGCGTCCGGCCCATACGGAACCCGAGTTGCTGCGCTCGAATCTGGCCGGGGTCATTTTGCGGCTATGTGATTTGGCCCTGCCGGCGCTCAGTGACTTCCCACTCCTCGATCCGCCCAGCCCGCGCGCGGTCAACGATGGTTACACCCTGCTGCGGGAACTCGGGGCGCTGGATGAGGCCCTGCGCATTACCGCGCTGGGGCGACAACTGGCGCGCTTACCGCTGGACCCTCGCCTCGCCAGCATTGTGCTGGCCGCGGGCCCGGCCGGCTGCCTGAACGAGGCATTGATCATCACGGCAGGGCTCAGCGCGGGAGATATCCGGGAATGGCCGCGCGAGCAAAGGTCGGAGGCTGAAGCCGTGCACGCGGCGACCGCCGACCGGAAATCCGAATTTCGCTGGTTGCTCACGGCTTGGGAGACGCTCTCCGCCGGTTTTGCCGAGCGCTCGCGGCGCCAGCAAGTCAGCTTCTGCCGCGAGCGCTTCTGGTCGTGGCGCCGGGCCCGCGAATGGCAGTCCATCCACGCCCAACTCCGCACGGCGGCATTAAAACTGAACCTGCAGGCCAATGAGAGTCCGGGCGGCTATCGGGCGGTCCATCAAACCCTGCTGGCCGGTTTCGCGCTCCGTATCGGCAGGCGGGAGGAAGGCCAACGCTATCTTGGCGGTAGGAACCTGCGCTTTCGCCTCCACCCGGCGTCCTCGCTGCGCGAGAAACCGCCGCGCTGGCTGGTGGCGGCAGAAATTACCGAAACGACCTCCGCTTATGCCCGGCTGGTCGCGGCGATTGAACCGGAATGGGTAACCGCCGCGGTCCCGAATCTCATCAAGCGCGCGCACTCCTTGCCCGCCTTTGACGCGGACCGTGGCCGGGTGCTGGTGCGCGAAGAGCAGTCTTTGCAGGGTCTGATCCTCGCGGCCGATGTGATGGTGGATTACGCCACCATCGACGCTGGCGCCGCGCGGGAAGTCTTCGTGCGCGAAGCGCTGGTGGGCCAGCAACTTGGCGTGATGCCCGGGTTTCTCGCACATAACCTCAAATTGCTGGAAGAGGTGTCAGGTTGGGAGGCGCGCACGCGGCGACTTGATTTGAAAGCCGACGACAACCAGCTGGCGCAGTTTTATCTGGACCGCCTGCCGGCTCACACGAGTAGTCGTAAGGCGCTGGCGCACTGGCTCGAAACCAGGGCCGAACACGACCGACGGCTGCGTATGCGCTGGGAGCACGTGACGCGAGACGGGCTCGGACCACTGGAGAAGCATCTCTTTCCCGCACAACTAACTTTGCCTGGCGGCGCGCTGGCGCTGGCTTACGCCTTCGCGCCGGGGACACCCGACGATGGCGTCACGGTGACCGTGCCGCTCGCCGCCCTGCCCGGATTAGACGAAGGGCAATTTGAAAGGCTGGTGCCAGGACTGTTGCGCGAGAAGATTTACGTGCTGCTGAAAGGCTTGCCCAAAGTGCACCGGAGGCTGGTCTCGCCGATGAATGATTTCGCGACAGCGCTGACTTCGGCGCTCGAAACCGAAGCCGGACCGCTGACCGAGGCGCTGACGGCGCTCGTTCGCCGGATGACCGGCGCCGAGATTCCTGCGGAGGCTTGGCGGGCGCAGACATTGCCGTCCCATCTGCAGATGCGGTTCGCGATCGTGAACGCGCAGGGTGAGGCATTGGACGCCGGGCGCGACCTTGGGGAACTGCAGCGCGAGCACGCAGCCGCGATGGCCGACGCATTCCGGACCGCGCGCTGGACCCTGGTCGGGGAGAGCAAGAGCGGTTGGCCGTTTGGGGACTTGCCGAGCGAAACCGTCACGCGCGTGAACGGGTTGCAGCTCAAAGGCTATCCGGCACTCGTGCCTTCGACCAATCTGGTGGCCGTACAGGTCTTGCAGGACGAGGCCAGCGCGAGCGCGATTCACGCGCGGGGGGTTGCGCGATTGCTCATGCTCACCGCCACCAATGAAACCAAGTCGCTGCGGCGAGAGGTGACGAGCCAGACCAGGATGGTGCTTGCGGCCCCCTTGTTCGGCTGGCGCGACTCGTTGGCGGACTGGTTAATCGAAACCGGCTACGTTTCCTGTCTGGAACCCGCGCTGCCGCGCAATGAAGCCGCTTTCAAAGAGGCGCTTCATCGCGTGCGGGGACCGGTAACGCCGGCGGTGCGGTCGCTGGTGGGGATGTTTGCCGAGCGCTTCATGCGGGGTGCGGCCTTAGCCGCACGTCTGGACGACGCACGAGAAGTTTTACTGCCGGCCGCTCGCCATGATTTGCGCGCGCAGTTGAATGAATTGCTGGGGCCGACGGGTCTCATTACCTGGGATGAGACCTTGCGTCGCCATTGCGAGCGGTATTTGCGCGCGATGGAGATCCGGCTGGAACGTGCACAGCGCGAACCCCTGAAAGACGTTCGCAAGTTTGAGCAACTGGCCCCGGTGATGGCTGAATTTGCCAGCGAGCCGGAGGCGGGGGCGGCGACTGAACAGCGCCATCTTCGATACCTGCTTCAGGAGCTGAGGGTGGCGATTTTTGCCCCGGAGTTGCGCACCGCAGAGCCGGTTTCCATTGCGCGTCTGGAGCAGTTGGCCAAGCGACGGCAGTCGGCTTAAGTCAGTCCCAGGATTCGCGCTTGAACGCTTCGCGGTCGCGGCGATCTTTCTTGCTCAGTTTGCCGTGGCGCGGGTCCTCCACCACGGCGGTCATGCGCAGGCGTTCAGCCAAATCGCGCCGCGCCAGCACACTCGCCTCCGATTCCTGATAAAGCGTTGCGGCGATGCTCGCGCTCACGCGCTGGGAGGGAATGCCGGTAACCGTCACGTCGAGTACGAACGGCGGTTGCTTCACCATCATGCGGTCGCCCGGCCTGACCACCCGCGACGGCTTGGCCTCAACGCCATTCACTTCCACCCGGCCAGCCTTGATGGCGTCGGCCGCGAGGGTGCGTGTCTTGAACAGGCGCACGCACCACAGCCATTTGTCTAATCGTTGTTCGTCCATATCGGCAAGTCATACACTGCCGAGGCCGCGCCGGCAATGGCGCTCAAACTCCCAGCTCCAAGGACCCACCATGGCCGTAGAACGCGCGTTTATTCCGCTGCGGATTGCAGTGCTCACCAGTTCCGACAGTCGGACCGAAGAAAACGATACTTCCGGCAAACTGCTGGTGCAGCGGCTCACCGATGCGGGCCATCTCCTGCACGACAAGCGCATTGTTAAAGACAACATTTATTTGATCCGCGAGGCACTCTCCATCTGGATCGCAGACCCTCATTGCTCGGTGGTACTGAGCACCGGCGGCACGGGCGTGACCGGGCGCGACGGTACGCCGGAGGCGGCAGCCGTTCTGTTCGACAAGACGATCGACGGCTTTGGTGAAATGTTCCGGGTCTTGTCGTACGAACAAATCAAAACCTCCACCCTTCAATCGCGGGCGCTTGCCGGCGTTGCAAACGGCACCTATATCTTCTGCCTGCCAGGATCTCCCAGCGCCTGTGCGACGGGCTGGGATACCCTGATTTCCGCCCAGCTGGACTACCGCACTCGCCCCTGCAATCTGGCGGAATTGATGCCGAGATTGCTGGAACGTTGAAACCTTGCGCGTGGTGATGTGGCAAGCCTCACGCCTATAATGCTGCGCATGCAAAACATGATGACCGTGTTCGGCGCGCTCGCGGCCGGAATTGCAGTGCTTGCGGGGGCGGTTGGCGCTCATGTGTTGCACCTCGAACCGGGTTCCGCGCGGGTGCATACCTACGACACGGCCGTGCTTTATCTCCTCGTCCACGGCGTGATGGTGTGTCTCGGAGGCTTGGTCCGGGTGGCGCGTCCGCGCCTGTGGTGTCTGGCGAGGGGCCTGATGGTCCTCGGCATGCTGCTGTTCAGCGGCGGCATTTTTGTTTACGTCGGCGCCGGCTTCGATAAGCCGTTGCCGATTATCCCCATGGGCGGTCTGAGTTTGATGGGGGGATGGTTGGTCGCAGCCCTCGCGGTCTGTCCCCAATCTGTTCGCGACGCGGGCTTTCACACCGCGCGCCCAACCGAGAAGGAAGAGGATTAAATGGCTCGTCTGCAACGTGCTCAACTGGCTTGCCTGATGTTAATGCTGGGTGCGGGACATCAGGCATTGGCTCGAAACTATCTGCTCAACGGGGAAGTCATTGGCGAGCTTGCGCTTACCGCCACTGTCCGCACGGACACCGTTGCGGATATCGCCCGGGCATACAGTCAGGGCTACAACGAAATGCGTCTGGCCAATCCTGCTGTTGACCCCTGGTTGACCGGCGACGACACCGAGGTGGTGATTCCGAGCCAGTACGTGCTCCCGAAGGCCCCGCGGGACGGCGTCATCATCAATATCCCCGAGATGCGCATGTATTACTTCCCGGCCGCGGGCAAGGGCGCGTCACGCGAGGTCGCCACCTACCCGATCAGCATCGGCCGTCAGGATTGGTCGACCCCCCACGGTGCGACCACCGTAGTAAGCAAAGTGAAGGATCCGTCATGGACGCCGCCTGCGTCGATCCGCAAGGAACACGCGGCGCAAGGGGACATCTTGCCGGCGGTGGTGCCACCAGGGCCCCGCAATCCGCTCGGCGCCTTCTCGCTTAAGCTGGGTTTCTCCGGCTACCTCATTCATGGCACGGACAAGCCGTTTGGCATTGGCATGCGAGTCACCCACGGCTGTATGCGGATGTATCCGGAGGATATTGCCACCGTGTTCAAGACCGTGCCGGTGGGCACGAAGGTTCACTTGGTGAATCAACCGTTCAAGGTAGGTCTTCTTGAAGACCGGTTGATGCTGGAAATACACCCGCCACTTGAAGAAGACGCGCCGAAAATCATGGCGGAACAGTTCAGTCAGGTGGTCGGTCTGCTGCTGCCATACGCGACAAAATACGAACTCGCGTTGAATTGGAAAGTGTTGCGGGCCGCTGTCTATCAGCAAACCGGTGTACCGACCGAAGTCGGTCGAGTCTTGCCGCGCTTGCCTGCGGGTGCGGGAACCGCGCTGTCTGCCACTCCCTGATCGGGAATTCAGCAAGGCATAAAAAAAGAACCCCGCATAAGCGGGGTTCTTTCTGCTCTGAGGCTGAAACGCTTACTTGCGCATCGCCTTTTCGAACATGCTGTCCAGACGGGACTTGTTGTCATTGCAGCAAGCCTGGGCAGCGTCAGCGGCAGCCTGAGCAGCGGTAGCAGACTCAGAAGCCTTGGCAGCAGCCTTCATCGCGGCATCGGCGGTGGAGGCAGCAGCAGAAGCCTTGGAAGAGGCTTCGCTGGCCTTGGCTTCAACAGCGGCGAGCTGTTCTTTGGTCACATTGGAGCAACCGGCGACGAGGCCGAGGACGCTGGCCATAACGGCGGCGCGGACAGCAAAGGAAACGGATTTTTGCATGGGTATTCTCCTATCAACTTGAACGAACATTCCTAGTGAGGAATTCTTATAAATTAACAAGCAAATGATGACCGAATTCAAAGTGCAGTGCAATTAGTTGAAAGCCTTTTCTAGTTAAGTTTGCGTGACCATTTCCGACAGGCGCTGATGCAGGCCCACGATCATGCCCGCGGTGGCGCCCCAAATGCGGTAATCGCCAAACCAGATCTCGAAATAGCGACGTCGTTCGCCCTGATATTCCCGCTCGCAGGCCTGATGATTCCGGGGGTCGAGCACATGCGACAGCGGCACGTGAAAAACTTCGGCCACCTCCTCGGCGGCAGGCTGATAAGGGTAGTCGGGCGGGATTAGCCCTACGACCGGCACCACGCCATAGCCCGTGCCGGTGGCGAATAGTGTGAGACTCCCCAGCAGTTGAACGTGTTCGGGCCGAATACCAAGTTCCTCTTCGGCCTCGCGCAGCGCCGTGTGGCCGACGTCACGGTCGCCCGCATCAACGCGACCGCCCGGAAAGCTGATCTGCCCCGGATGACTCTTCAAATTTGCGTTGCGCACCGTCAGCAGCAGTTCGGCGCCGCCATCCCGCAGGACGATTGGCACCAGTACCGCCGCCGGGCGTATCGGCTCGCTGGTTGTGCGCGCCAGTTGCTCTAGCGGATGGGGCCCAATGGGTTCAACGACGCGGCTCAGCACAGTGGTCAACGAGGGTAAGTCGTGCGTGGCTATCATTTCGCTGGAGGGACTCGACCCCAGGACGAGGTGCCGTCGCCTTGTTCTCTGGCGGCCAGATTAATCAAGCTTTGTAGCGCCTGGTCGAAGCTGTCCATGCGATGTTGATGACAGTACTCGACGAGCACGGCGAGGTTTTGCGCCATGGTTCGGCCACCTGTCACGCGGTAGAGGCCGGTGCTGACCCGGTTGAGGGCAGACAGATACCCCGCGACGAAATGCTTGTAGCCGGAGACATCGCTTTGTTCGGAGGCTGTCACAAACTGATTGCAGGACGTTTGCCCGAGTCCCCAGATGGCGTAATTCCCCGCTGCATCAGCCGCATGAGTTGCCGGCATCGCGGCAAATAAGGTCAGCACCAACAGCAATTGCATGGCAGGGCGGCGAGCACGCATCAAGTTCTCCTGCGACTCAAGGCAGCCGAGCGCGCGAGATTACACAAGGTTGAGGTTGCGGTTGCGCGATTTGAACTGCGCGCGCAGGAATTCCATTTGGTCGGCAAGGATGCGGCGATTGGATAGCGCCAGGAATTCGGCCCAGTTTGGCACAAACGAGATCGCCAGTAATGGCATCCGGGCCTGCTCTGGCCGCCGCCCCCCCTTGCGGGTGTTGCAGCTACGGCAGGCGGCGACCACATTTGACCAAACGTCCTTGCCGCCGCGCGAGAGGGGTTCGATGTGGTCGCGTGTCAGGACCGATTCAGAGTATTGCGTGCCGCGGTACATGCACATGAAGCCATCGCGACGGAACAATTCATGATTGTTCAAGGGTGGGACGGTGCGCTGGATTAAGGGCGCGCGACCGCTGCGTTTGATCGCGATGATGCTGTGGACGGTGATGCTGGAGCGCTCGCCCGTATCCCGCGCGACGCCGCCACGGAAGACAAATTCGTTATGTCCCGTGGTCCACGCCACCATCCCCCGGCTGTAAAGACAGACCGCATCTTCCCAGGCAATCCAGCGAACCGGAGCACCTGAGATATCAAGACGGAGAATAAGCGGTGTCGAGGCCATGGGAGCGTGAATCTTTTCTCTACGGCGGTCAGACTTCTGCTCCGCATTCTTCGCACAATCGGGTGCTTAATCAAGGCCGCTCGGAGCGGCCCAGCCGGGAGTAACAGGAAAAGATGACCTCGCCCCTAGAAACCCTGATACAGCTCATGGCGCGACTGCGAGATCCGGAATGTGGCTGCCCCTGGGATCTTGAACAGACCATGGCCTCGCTCACCCGCTACACGGTGGAGGAGGTGCACGAGGTCGTGGAATGCATCGAGCGCGGCGACTGGTTGAGCCTTCCGGACGAGTTGGGCGACCTCCTGTTCCAGATTGTCTTCTATGCCCGAATCGCTCAGGAGGAAGGGCGTTTCGATTTTGACAGCATCGTCACGCGCATCGTCGATAAACTCACTCGCCGCCACCCCCATATTTTCGGTGATGCCCCGATGCTCGATTCCGCCGCGCAAAAGGAGCGCTGGGAACAGTTGAAAGCGGAAGAGCGCCGATTGCTCGGCAAGGCGCAGAGTGTGCTCGACGATGTGCCCTTGGCGTTGCCTGCCCTCATGCGGGCGGCGAAGTTGCAAAGCCGGGCGGCGCGAGTGGGCTTCGATTGGCCGGAGGTCGCCCCGGTGTTCGAGAAACTGCAGGAGGAGGTGACGGAATTGCGCGACGCCATCGCGCAGGGCGCGGCATCTGCAATTGAGGCCGAGATGGGGGACCTGCTCTTTACCTGCGTGAATCTGGCGCGGCATCTGGATCTTGAGCCCGAAACGGCGCTGAGGCGGGCTAATTCACGTTTTGAGGCGCGCTTCCGGCATATGGAGCAGGCGGCGGAAGTAGAAAGTTTGAAGCTCGCCGAACTCGATCCGGCGGCACAAGACGAACTCTGGAGATCCGCCAAGCGGGCGCTCGATTGAGCGCCCGTCGGCGTAGCGCTTCCGCTTAATCAGACTTGGACTTGTCTTTGAAGACCAGCGCGTAAGCGGAGTGGTTGTGAATCGATTCGAAATTCTCGGACTCGACCGTGTAGCTCAACACGCGGTCGTCGCGGTTCAGCAACAGGGCGGTTTCGCGCACCATGTCTTCTACAAAGCGCGGATTGTCGTAGGCGCGCTCGGTGACGTATTTCTCGTCGGGGCGTTTCAGCAAACCATAGAGTTCGCAGGACGCGACGCTCTCAACCATGTCGATGAATTCTTCGATCCATACGAAGCCGCTCACTTTGGCCTCGATGGTCACATGCGAGCGCTGGTTATGCGCCCCGTAGTTCGAGATTTTCTTCGAGCAGGGGCAGAGCGTTGTCACCGGCACCACCACCTTAACCGACATGGTCTCCACGCCGTGGGCAACTTCACCAATGAAGGACACGGTGTAATCGAGCAGGCTTTTCACGCCGCTCACCGGGGCCGCCTTTAGCACGAAATAGGGGAAGGTCATTTCAATGCGGCCCGTTTCGGCTTCCAGCAGTTGAGCCATTTCACTGACCATACTCCGGAAGTTCGGCACCGAAATTTCGTAATCGTGGCCGTTCAGCACTTCCACAAAGCGCGACATGTGCGTGCCTTTGAAGTTGTGCGGCAGCCCAACATACATATTGAAGTTGGCCACCGTGTGCTGCTCGCGGCCGGCGCGGTCTTTCACCACCACGGGATGGCGGATGTCCTTGATGCCTACGCGGTCGATGGCAATCTGGCGAGTATCTTCGCTGCCCTGCACATCCGGAATTTGCTGGATTTGATTGAGATCGCTGGCGATGTCGTTCATGGGAACTCCTGAAAAGGCGGACATCTGATTGCGATGCCGCAGCATGTCCGGAACCGGACGTTGATGACAGTGTAGTCAGAAGCCTTTAGCGGCTCTACCCGACAAACTCCAAGGTTAAAGTCCTCAGCGGTCGCGCTTGACGATGTACCGCGCGAGATCCCGCAGGGTGTCCGCACGTTCATCAAATACCGCCAAAGCGCTCAGGGCTTCATCGCACAAGCGCTGCGCCGTTGCCTTGGCTTCTGTCATGCCGAGAAGATTGGGATAGGTTGGTTTGTCCCGATCCTGATCCGAGCCCTGCGGCTTGCCGATGACTTCCGTATGACCTTCTACGTCCAGAATGTCGTCCTGGACCTGAAAGGCGAGACCGATGCAACGCGAATAGGTGTCGAGCCGCTCGGCAAGCGCGGTATCGGTGCCGCCACCGGCCAAAAATCCGAGTCTCACGCTGGCGCGAATGAGCGCACCCGTCTTGTGCAGATGCATGTTCTCGAGTTCGGCCAGCGCAATCTTTTTACCCACGGCCTCGAGATCGATGGCCTGCCCGCCGGCCATCCCCACCGATCCGCTGCTTTGAGCCAGCACAGTAATCATGCGCAGACGTTGTTCGGCACTCACGGCGAGACCCGGATCGAGCGCGAGCACTTCAAACGCCAGCGCCTGCAAAGCATCGCCGGCCAGAATGGCAGTCGCTTCGTCGAAGGCCCGGTGACAGGTGGGGCGGCCCCGGCGCAGGTCGTCGTCGTCCATGGCCGGCAGGTCATCATGAATCAGGGAATAAGCATGGATGAACTCAACCGCCGCCGCGCTACCGTCGAGCGCATCAAAATTGGCGCCAATGGCCAAACCGGTGGCGTAGACCAGCAGGGGACGCACCCGTTTGCCGGGCCCCAGCGTGGCGTAGCGCATCGCTTCGTGCAGTCGGGTGGGGGCTAGCGTGGCGGGCGGGAGAAAGCGATCGAGGGCGGCCTCGGCGCGTTGCTGGAATTGCTTCAGGGTTTGCTCAAAGTTCATCGTCATCGTCTGGTTCATCTTGGTCGGGGGCCGGGTTTTCGGCGAACGGGCTTAAGCTTTCGCTGCCGTCGGCCCGGCTTAGTAACTGGATTTTTTGCTCGGCATCGCGGAGCGCGCTCTGGCATTCGCGCGTCAAGGCGATGCCGCGCTCAAAGGTCTGGAGCGCTTCTTCGAGGCTGAGTTCCCCGCGTTCCATCCGGACCACCAGTTGCTCCAGTTCCGCGAGTGCGGTTTCAAATTGCGGGGCGCTACGTTTTTTCACGGTCGTGCCGGGTCTCGCGGTGAATAAGCAGGCGCCGCACTGTACCGAGGCTATCAACGCAGGGTCAATCGGGCGCCTATGCTGGCTTGCAATAGCGAACGGCGCACGTTTAGACTCGCCACAGTTTTAGACTAAGTCTAAACATGGCGTTGGGGCTTGAACCCACGCTACTTACCCACCCAAATTCAAAAGGAAAGCACCATGCCATCTTTGAAAGGGACGAAGACCGAAGAAAACCTGAAGGCCGCCTTTGCCGGCGAGTCTCAGGCCAACCGCCGCTACCTGTATTTCGCGCAGAAGGCCGACGTTGAAGGCTTCAACGACATTTCGTCCGTGTTCCGTTCCACCGCTGAAGGTGAAACCGGCCATGCTCATGGCCATCTGGAATATCTGGAAGAAGTGGGTGACCCGGCGACCGGCGAACCGATCGGCACCACCGCGCTGAACCTGAAGGCTTCTATCGCTGGCGAAACCCACGAGTACACCGATATGTACCCCGGCATGGCCAAGTCCGCGCGTGAAGAAGGCTTCGACGAAATCGCCGACTGGTTTGAAACGCTGGCCAAGGCCGAGCGTTCGCACGCCAATCGCTTCCAGAAGGCGCTGGACTCGATGGGCTAATTGCCTTTTTCGAGGGATGAAGATGAAGCCGGGTTCGCCCGGCTTCATTGTTTGAAGTTTCGGATTTGAGGCCCCGGCGGGGCGCGTAGCAGGAGATTCAAGATGGCAGCAGGTGATTCAACCCGACGCGAAGGTAGCCTTGAAGCACCGACCCGGCATCCGCTGGACTGGCGCTCACCCGATTTCTACAACAAGGACTCCCTGTTTCACGAACTCGAACGCGTTTACGACATCTGCCACGGCTGCCGCCGTTGCGTCAGTCTCTGCAATTCATTTCCCGTGTTGTTTGATTTGGTGGACGAGTCGCCCACCATGGAAGTCGATGGGGTGAAGAAAGAGGACTACTGGAAGGTGGTCGACCAGTGCTATCTCTGCGACCTCTGCTACATGACGAAATGCCCCTACGTGCCGCCGCACGAGTGGAATGTCGATTTCCCGCACCTGATGCTCCGCGCCAAGGCGGTCAAATTCAAAGATGGCGAAGTCAGTTTGCGCGACAAAGTGCTGACCTCCACCGACGCCGTCGGCAAACTCGCGTCCATTCCCGTCGTGGCGCAGACCGTCAACGCGGTCAACGCCATCAAGCCGCTGCGCCAGATCATGGAAAAAGTGGTCGGCATTCATGCCGATGCGCCCTTGCCCCGCTTTGAGAGCAACACCGCCCGACACCGTCTGGCGGATCTGCCGGCAACCCCGGCCAAGGCCGAACCAACGCCCGAGACCACTGGCAAAGTGGCGGTGTTCCTGACCTGCTACGGCAATCGCAACGCGCCGGCGGTGGTGGAAGACATGGTGGCGGTGTTCCGCCACAACGACATCGAAGTCCGTCTGACCGGCAGCGAAGTCTGCTGCGGGATGCCCAAACTGGAACTGGGCGATCTGGAGACCGTCGCCAAACACCGGGAGGCCAACGTCGCCGCGCTGCTGCCGCTGGTCGAACAGGGCTACGACCTTATCGCCCCCATTCCCAGCTGTGTGCTGATGTTCAAGCAGGAACTCCCGCTCATGTTCCCGGAAGACGAGCGTCTGGCGCGCATCAAAAAAGCGTTCTTCGATCCTTTTGAGTACCTGATGCTGCGGCACAAGGCCGGCAAGCTGCGGACGGATTTCAACGACGCCATCGGCAAAGTGGCGCACCATGTGCCTTGCCATCAGCGCGTACAGAACATCGGCCTGAAAACCAAGGAAGTGCTGGAGTTGGCGCCTGACACCACCGTGACCTCCATCGAACGCTGCTCCGGTCACGACGGCACGTATGCGGTGAAGGCTGAGAACTACGCGTTCGCGAAGAAGATCTGCAAACCGGTGGTGAATCGTATTGCGGAAGGCGGCTACGACCATTACCTCAGCGATTGCCCGATGGCGGGAGAACTCATTGAGCAAGGCGTGGCCACCAGCGAAGCCACTTCTGCGTTCACTCTTTTGCGACAAGCCTACGGAATCTGACCATGCCAGCACTCACCCGTAACGACCTCATGCCTCTCGAGCGCTACCACGCCGAGCGCGCCGAATTCCGGCGCCACGTGATTCAGCACAAGACCCTGCGACAGGTCACCCTGGGCGGCCACGCGACGCTCTACTTCGAAGACCGCCTGACCATCCAGTACCAGATTCAGGAAATGCTCCGCGTGGAGCGCATCTTTGAAGCCGAGGCGATTCAGGACGAACTGAACGCCTACAACCCGCTGATTCCGGACGGCGATAACTGGAAAGCGACCTTCATGATCGAGTACCCGAACGTCGACGAGCGCCGGGTGGCGCTGGAGCGACTGGTCGGCATTGAGCATCAGGTATGGGCGCGGGTAGGGCAGCTGCCGCCGGTGTATGCCATCGCCGACGAAGACATGGAGCGCTCCCGCGAAACCAAGACCTCAGCGGTGCATTTTGTGCGTTTCCCGCTCACCGCGGAAATGGTGGCCGCGGCGAAAGCCGGGGCCGAGATTGCGCTGGGTATCGACCACCCGCAGTTCACCTACTCGCTGGATCCGTTGCCGCCGGCGGTTCGCAGTTCGCTCCTCGCCGACTTGGCTTGACCCTGTCCGGGCCTCGGTACACCATCCGCGCCGCGCGCACGGCGCCTCTGTCCACAGCCCGGGAATTGTCCATTGAGCGCACGCTACGACGCTGCTGATATTGAAGTCCTGACCGGCTTGCAGCCGGTTCGCAAACGGCCGGGGATGTACACCGACACCGCCCGGCCCAATCATCTGGTACAGGAAGTGGTCGACAACAGCGTCGACGAGGCGCTGGCCGGCCACTGCAGCCGGATCGACGTCATTCTCCACGCGGACGGCGCGGTGACCGTTAGCGACGATGGTCGTGGGATGCCGGTCGACGTGCATCCCGGCGAGCAGATTTCCGGCGTGGAGGTCATCCTCACCAAGCTCCACGCGGGCGGTAAGTTCTCTAACCGCAACTACAAGTTTTCCGGCGGCCTGCACGGCGTCGGCGTTTCCGTGGTGAATGCCCTGTCCACCGAATTGCAGGTGCGCGTGAAGCGCGGCGGCGTGGAATACGCCATGACCTTCAACGGCGGCGATCCGGTTACGCCGCTGGAGGAAGTCGGCAAGGTCGGGCGCAACAACACCGGCACCAGCATCCGGTTCATGCCCGATTCGGTCTTTTTTGATTCCACTCGCATTCTGGTTCCCCGGCTGAAACATCTCCTGCGCGCGAAAGCGGTGCTGTGCCCCGGCCTTACGGTCGCGCTGGTCGATGAAGCCGCCGGCGAACGCGAGGTCTGGCATTACGAAGACGGTCTGCGAGGCTATCTCACGTCCGCCATGCCGGACGCCGATCTGGTGCCTACCGACGCCATTCAGGGCAACGCCGAATCCGAGCAGGCGGCAGTCACCTGGGCCCTCCAATGGCGGGCTGACGACGGTGAATTAGTCACCGAAAGTTACGTCAATCTGGTCCCGACAGCGCAGGGCGGCACGCATGTGAACGGGCTGCGCCAAGGCCTGCTGGAGGCGTTGCGCGAGTTCTGTGAGTTCCGCAATCTGCTGCCACGCGGCATCAAAATTACCGCCGACGACGCCGCCGAGCGTGCCGCCTACGTGCTTTCGCTCAAAATGACCGAGCCGCAGTTCTCTGGCCAAACCAAGGAGCGGCTGTCGAGTCAGGGCGCAAGCGGCATCGTGGCGAGCGCGGTGCGCGATGCCCTGGCCCTATGGTTGAACCAGCACGTGGAAGCGGGTGAACGCATCGCGCAGCTCGCCATTGACCGCGCGCTCATTCGCCAGCGCGCGGCCAAAGCGGTGGTGCGCAAAAAACTGGCCGGCGCCGGCCCGGCGCTGCCCGGCAAACTCACCGACTGCACCTCCAACGACCTTAACGAATCCGAACTCTTTCTGGTGGAAGGCGACTCCGCCGGCGGTTCGGCCAAACAGGCGCGCGACAAGGACTTTCAGGCCATCCTGCCCTTGCGCGGCAAAATCATGAACACCTGGGAAGTGGAGTCCACGCAGGTACTGGCGTCGCAGGAAGTGCACGACATCGCGGTTGCGATAGGCGTGGATCCGGCGAGCAGCAATCTGGAAGGCCTGCGCTACGGCAAAATTTGTATTCTCGCGGACGCGGATTCCGACGGCGCCCACATCGCCACGCTGCTCTGCGCGCTGTTTGTCCGCCACTTCCGGCCGGTAGTGGAGGCGGGGCATGTGTATGTGGCGATGCCGCCACTGTACCGCATCGATGCCGGTAAGGAAGTGCTCTACGCGCTCGACGACACCGAGCGCGACGCCCTGATCAAACGGCTCGAAGCCGACCGCATCCGCGGCAAAATCAGCATCCAGCGCTTCAAAGGCCTGGGCGAAATGAATCCCTCCCAGCTGCGAGAGACGGCGATGCTGCCGTCCTCACGCCGCTTGGTGCAGTTAACGATCGACGACAACCTCGCCACCGATTCCCTCATGGATCTCCTGCTCGCGAAGAAGCGTTCTGGCGAGCGGCGCGATTGGCTGGAACGCAAAGGCAATCTGGCCGCGGTCGACTAGGCCCGGCAGGAGCAACACACGGTGGGCGAAAAAGCACATATCGAACGGCGGCCGCTGCGGGAGTTCACCGAGCAGGCCTACCTCGACTATTCGATGTACGTCATTCTCGACCGGGCCCTGCCGCATCTGGCCGATGGGCTGAAACCCGTGCAGCGGCGCATCGTGTATGCGATGTCGGAGTTGGGTCTAAGCGCGGCGTCCAAACACAAGAAATCCGCCCGCACCGTGGGCGACGTCATCGGCAAGTTCCACCCCCACGGCGATTCCGCCTGCTACGAAGCCATGGTGCTGATGGCGCAACCCTTCAGTTACCGCTATCCGCTGGTGGACGGGCAGGGCAACTGGGGCTCGCCGGACGATCCGAAATCCTTCGCCGCCATGCGTTACACCGAGGCGCGGCTCACCCGCTACGCGGATACCTTGCTGTCCGAACTGGAGCAGGGCACCGCCGACTGGGTGCCCAACTTTGACGGCACGCTGGAAGAACCGAAGCTGCTGCCGGCGCGGCTGCCCAATGTGTTGCTGAACGGCACCACCGGGATTGCGGTCGGCATGGCGACCGACATCCCGCCGCATAACCTGCGTGAAATCGCCGCCGCCTGTATCCGTTTGCTGGAGACGCCGTCGGCCAGCGTGGCGGATTTGTGTGAACTCGTGCGCGGCCCGGATTTCCCCTCCGGCGGCGAACTCATCACGCCGGCCGCTGATTTGCGCCAGATGTATGAAACGGGCCACGGCAGCCTGCGGATGCGCGCGGTGTTCGGCGAGGAAAACGGCAATATCGTCATTACCGAGTTGCCCTACCAGACTTCCGGCGCCAAGGTCATTGAGCAAATTGCCGGGCAGATGACGGCCAAAAAGCTGCCGATGCTGGAAGACATCCGCGATGAGTCCGACCACGAAACGCCCACCCGCATCGTGCTCATTCCGCGCTCGAACCGGGTTGATCATGAGTCGCTGATGCAGCACCTGTTCGCCACGACAGATCTGGAACGCACGCTGCGGGTCAATCTGAACGTGGTGGGGCTGAACGGGCTGCCCGGCGTGCGCAACCTGCGGGCGATGCTGGTGGAATGGCTGGAATACCGCACGGAAACGGTCCGGCGGCGGCTGCAGTTCCGCTTGGACAAAGTGGTTGATCGCCTGCACATCCTGGCCGGCTACCTCATCGCCTATCTCAACATCGATGAGGTCATTCACATCATCCGCACCGAGGAAGAGCCGAAGCAGGTGCTGATGGCGCGCTTCGACCTTACCGGCACCCAGGCTGACGCCATTCTCGACCTCCGCTTGCGCCATCTGGCCCGACTGGAAGAGATGAAAATCCGCGGTGAACAGGCGGAGCTCGAAGCAGAGCGCAAACGTATCGAGCTGATTCTGGGCTCGGAGCGCCGGCTTAAAACGCTGGTGCGTCAGGAACTCGAACGCGACACGGAAGAATACGGCGACGAGCGCCGGACCGTGCTGGTGGAACGCGCGGCGGCCAAAGCGCTGGATGAGACCGAACTGGTGCCGTCCGAACCCGTCACCGTGGTGCTCTCGGACAAAGGCTGGGTGCGTTCGGCCAAAGGTCACGACATCGATCCCACCCAATTAGCCTTCCGCAGCGGCGACAGCTATCTCGCTGCAGCGCGTGGACGAAGCAATCAAACCGCCGTCTTTCTGGGCACCGACGGGAGGGCCTATTCAATCGCTGCCCACACCTTGCCCTCCGCTCGCGGCATGGGCGAGCCGCTGGCCGGCCGCCTCTCACCGCCTGACGGCGTGCCGTTTGTGTCGGTGGCGCTAGGCAACGCCGCGCAGGAAGTCCTGCTGATGTCCAACGCCGGCTACGGTTTCCGCTCCAGCTTTGAAGGCCTGTATGCCAAGAACAAGGCGGGCAAATCCATGCTTTCGGTGGGCGACGGCGCGCAAGCCATGAATCTGGTGGTGGTCGACGACCCCGCTCAGACCGATGTCGCCTGCCTCACCACCGGCGGACAGTTGCTGGTGTTCAAGCTGGAAGAAATCCCGCAGTTACCGCGCGGCAAGGGCGTGAAGCTGGTGCAGATTCCGGGCGCCAAGTTCAAAACGGGCGAAGAAGTATTGAAAGCGGTGGTGCTGATGGCCGCCGGCCGCAGTCTCAAAGTGCTGGCGGGGAGTCGGCATATCACGCTCAAAGGCCGCGATTTAGACGCCTATCGTGGCGAGCGCGGCAAGCGTGGCGGCCGGCTACCGCGCGGTTTCCAGCGGGTCGACGGACTGGAAGTCGTCGACTAAGCCTCGGCAGTCCACTCGGCCGCCGCATCGAACAAGCCGACCTGTAGGCTGGATGGGTCGGCGCTGAAGTTGGCCACCCCCATCCCCAGCAGCCGAAACCGCACGCCCTTCAAGTCCACTTTCTCGAGCAAACCCAGGGCCAGTCGGCACAGGGCTTCGCTGCTCGCCGGCGCGGCTGGCGGGGTGATGCTGCGGGTGAGGGTGCGGAAGTCTGCGGTTTTCAATTTCAACACCACCGTGCGGGCCACTCGTTCACCGTCGCGCGCGTTCGGCCATACCTGTTCGGCCATCGCGGGCAGATAGGGCGCAAGCTCGGATAAGCTCAAGTCGCGCTCGAAGGTTCTTTCGCTGGACACCGACTGCACCGGACGGTCCGGCGTGACCGGGCGCTCGTCCACGCCGCGCGCCAGTTCATGCAGGCGCACCCCAAATTTGCCAAAGCGGGCGCTGAGCGCCGGCAGCGGCTGGGCGCGCAGGTCGGCGATGGTGGCAATGCCCATCTCGGTCAAGAGCTTATTGGTGGCCTCGCCCACGCCGGGCAGCCGGTTAACGGCCAGCGGACTCAAGAAGTCGTCAATCTCATGCGGCTGGATCACAAACAGCCCGTTGGGCTTTTTCCAGTCGGAGGCAATCTTTGCGAGAAACTTGTTGGGCGCGACGCCGGCCGAGGCGGTGAGCGCGGTGACCTCAACAATCTCGGCGCGAATCGCGCGCGCGGTTTCGGTGGCGGTGGCAAGGCCGCGGCGGTTGGCGGTCACATCGAGATAAGCCTCGTCCAGCGACAGCGGTTCGACCAGCTCGGTGTAGCGCCGAAAAATCTCGCCAATTTGGGCGGAGACTTCGCGATAGCGGTCGAAGTTCGGCGGCACAAAAATCGCCTGCGGGCAGAGTTGGCGGGCACGCGCCACGGGCATCGCGGAGCGCACCCCGAAGCGCCGCGCTTCGTAGGAGGCCGCGCACACCACCCCGCGCTGCGCCTGCCAGCCCACCACCACCGGTTGGCCGCGTAAGGCAGGGTCGTCGCGCTGTTCAACGGAAGCATAAAAAGCATCCATGTCGAGGTGGATGATTTTGCGCATCAGCGCTCAGCCAACGGTGGTCACGGCAATGCGCGCATCCAGCCGATTGAGTTGATGGGTAAGAAACTCTGCAGCGTCCTCGCGCATGGCGGGGTGCAGTTCGTGGGCGGCGTGGTATTCGCGATAGCCCAGCATCGCGCCCGTCTCCAAAAATGTATCCCGCGCGGCTTGGGCCTTGGTGAGGGCAATGACCGGGTCTTTGGTGCCGTGCTGAATCAAGAGGGTCAGGTGCTCGAGTGGACGCGGACCCGGCGCGGGGAACTCAGGCAGCAGGCGGCCCGCCATGGCGACCACGCCACGCAGCTTGTGCGGGATGCTCATCACCAGACCATAGGCTAGCGTCGCGCCTTGACTGAAGCCCAGCACGTACACCCGGCGCGGGTCCGCGCCAAAGCCCATCACCGCATCGTTGATGCACTGGGTGACGGCAAGCCGGCTGGTCTCCAGTTCGGCGCTATCCACGCGCACTGCCTGTTGGCCGAAGCGCACACTGAACCAGCGATAGCCCTCGTCAGCGTGCGGGTGGGGGGCCCGGAGGCTGATGGTCATCAGTCGCGGGTCCAGCGATTGCGCCCATGCGGCCATCCCGGTTTCATCCCCGCCTTGACCGTGCAGGAGTACCAGTAGCGGGGGCCGACCCTCCTGAACGGTGGGGCGGCGCAGGATGTATTCCAGTTGCATAACGCACTCCTTATGTCGGCATGATAACCGCCGCTTCCCACGACCGTGAGACTTGCCATGCCCGCCATGCCGCCCACGCTGTCCCGCGATTTTTACGTTCGCGACACCATCACGGTCGCCCGTGATTTATTGGGCTGTCAGTTGGTGCATGTGACGTCAGACGCCACCCGCATCGGATGCATTGTGGAAGTAGAGGCCTATCTCGGCGCGCACGATTTGGCCGCGCACAGCGCGAAGGGACTCACGCCCCGCACGCAGGTGATGTTTGGTCCGCCGGGTTACGCCTATGTGTATCTGATCTATGGCATGCATCACTGCATGAACGTGGTCACCGAGCCGGCGGGCAACGGCGCGGCGGTGCTGATCAGGGCGCTGGCCCCGGTGCAGCAACTCCCCGGCCGCAGCGCGGGTCCCGGCCTGCTCAGCAAGGCGATGGGCATCGACCGCCGCCACAACGCGCTGGATCTGCTCGGCGACACGCTTTTCATCACCGCGCCCCCGACGCCAGTCACGGAAACCCTCGTGAGCCGGCCACGGATCGGCGTGGCCTATGCGGGCGAATGGGCGAATAAGCCGCTGCGCTTCTACCTCGAGGGCAATCCGCATGTGTCAAAGCCGTGAGCGGACGCGCGACTCATGCCATCATTCCGGACAGACCCCGCACAGGGGCATTACCACCACAGGCCCGCAGCGACGGGCCGTCACCCGGGGAGTGCAGTGATGAAAAACGGACTGTTGTCGATAGTCGTGCTGGCCGCACTGGGACTGGGGCTGGCCTATTTCAAAGGCGCCATGTGCATGAGCGACGCCGGGCCCAGGCTCGCGGTCGAAGGCTATCTGCAAGCCATGAAGGAAAAGCGCTTCGCCGACGCCTACGATTTTGTCACCGCCCGCATGACCGACGGCAAGCCGCGTAAGGAATGGGCCAGCGTCCAGCAGAAGTTGTTTGAAATGGGCGGCGTGAGCATCGGTGAGCTGGATGTGCGTGCCGCCAAACGCGAGCGCCTGAACGCGTTTGAATGCGCCGCGATCGCCAAGGTGCCGAACGTGCTCCGCGCCGCCGACGTCCTGAACAATCAGGGCAGCACCGAGTTCGAGGTCTATACCGTGGCGCAGGAAGGCGGGCGGTGGAAAATCGACACGCAGGAAAGCCTGTTTGGTGAAAAGGCAATCCGGCCCTGGTTCCCCAACGATGAAATTCCCGCGTTGAAAGACACCTTGCCGACCGGCCAGTAACGCAGCCTGACCCTCGCCGGAGACTGGTTGCGGGGCGGCGGCTAATGCGACCATCCGGCGCCAACCGCAACTCAGAAAAATCAGAGAAAAAGACATGAGCGACATCAAAATTCCCGAGAGCATGCCCAAATGGATGGCCGACCACATGCGTCGCTATCTCGACAGCAACGGCGCCGACGGTCATCTGTGGGACTCCGCTCCCGTGGGCGGGCCGGGCCCCTTGCCGACCCTGCTTCTCAGCACCAAAGGCCGGCGCTCCGGCGAAACCCAGACCCTGCCCCTGCTCTACGGCAAAACGCCGACCGGCTACGTCATCATCGCCTCCAAGGGCGGTGCGCCCAAGCACCCGGGCTGGTATCTCAATCTGGTGGATGAGCCCAAAGTCCGTTTGATGGTGGGCCCTGAAAAAATGAACGCTGTGGCGCGTCTTGCCACTGCCGAAGAGCGTCCGGGCCTCTGGGCGCAGATGGCGAGCATGTATCCTCCATTCACCGACTATCAGGCCAAGACCGAGCGTCAGATCCCGGTGGTGGTGCTTGAGCGAACGGATGCTTGAGGCACAAGCGGCCGTTGGCCGCGTCTGTATTGAGGTCGCGATTAGCCGGGCATGGGTGGATGAGGCAGGGCGTCTACGCCCGGCGTTCTATACCGCCGCGTTCGACGGCTCTATCGATCATCTCAAAGACGTCTTCGGGCTGGATGCGGCCTGGCGGGAGCGCCATCGCCGTTCCACTGTCGCGCTGGAAGCCAGACTCACCGTGCTGGGTCCCGCGTGGCAGGATGAGACCTTGCAGATCGAAAGCCGGATTGTCGATTTCGACGCCAAGCGGCTGCACATCGCGCAGGTGCTGGCGCGCGGCGAGGAGTGGGTCGCGACCCGCGAAAGCATGGCGATTAGTTTCGATCTCGACGCCCGGCGGAGTTGTCCCTTCGCGCCGGACATCGCAGCGCAGATTGCCGCCTTGCACGCGGCGCACTCGCAGCTGCCGGACTGGCAGTGGGTAGGACAGCAGCGCGTGGCGCTGGCCGAACTGAACGACTAACAATTTCTGATTCCATATTTTCCGCAATCCCTGCGGGCAGAGGAGAGTGAGTAATGATTTCAACCATGATGGACGTCCAGCTGTCCCTCAATCAGTTCCTGGAGCGGGCCGGCAAACTCTTCGCCGATCAGGAAATCATCTCCCGTCTGCCGGACAAATCCCTGCGGACCCATACCTACGGCGAGTACTACCGACGTACCCGCGCGCTGGCTTCTGCCTTGCAGAAGCTGGGCATCCGGAAAGGCGACCGCGTGGCGACCCTGTGCTGGAACCACCATGCCCACCTCGAATGCTACTTCGGCATTCCCGCCGCCGGCGCCGTGATGCATACGCTCAACCTGCGGCTCTCGCCTGCGGAAATCGGCTGGATTGCCAACGACGCCAAGGATCGCGTGCTCATCCTTGACGACATCCTGCTGCCGCTGTTCGAGCAGTTCCGCAACCTGTACGACTTCGAGCAGGTCATCGTCTTTCCGTTCTCGGGCGCGCCAGTGGCGGCCGAATTCCTTGACTACGAACAACTCCTCGCGGCAGCGGATCCGGATGCCTTTGTCTATCCGGACCATGCGGAGACTGATCCGTCTTCCATGTGCTACACCTCGGGCACCACCGGCAACGCCAAGGGCGTGGTGTACTCGCATCGCTCCACGGTGCTGCACACCCTGGTGGGTTGCGGCGGCGATCTCTGGGGCCTGCGCAGCCACGATGTGGTGCTGCCCGTTACGCCGATGTTCCATGCCAACAGCTGGGGCGTGCCCTACGGCGTGGTGATGACCGGCGCGAAGATCGTCTTTCCCGGGCCACACCTGCACCCGGACGACCTGCTTGACCTGATGACCATCCAACCGCCCACCCTGTCGCTGGGGGTTCCGACCATCTGGATGACGATGATCCAGACCTACGACGCTGCGGTTGCGGCCCAGTCGACCCGCTGGAAGTTGCCCGTCGGGATGCGCTCGATGGTGGGGGGCTCGGCGGTGCCCGAAGCACTCATCCGCGCGTTTGCGAAGCACGATATCTGGCTGCTGCAGGGTTGGGGCATGACCGAGACCTCGCCGGTCGCCACCGTCTCCTTCCCCAAGGGCGCGCTGCGCAACGCCGACGACAACGAGAAATTCCGGCGCGCAGCGATGGCCGGAGTACCGGTTCCGCTGGTCGACCTGCGCATCCGTACGGACGAGGGCACTGACGCCCCGTGGGACGGCAAGACCGTCGGCGAAATCCAGGTGCGCGGCCCTTACATCACGGGCAGCTATTTCGAAGTACCGGTGACCGAGGACAAGTTCACCGCGGACGGTTGGTTGCGTACCGGCGACGTCGCCACCATCGACGAGCAGGGCTTCGTTCGCATCACCGATCGCACCAAAGACCTCATCAAGTCGGGCGGCGAATGGATTAGCTCGGTGGATCTCGAAAACGCCATCATGGCCCACCCGGCGGTGGCCGAGGCCGCCGTCATCGCGATCCCCGACCCCAAGTGGGATGAGCGTCCGCTGGCCTGCGTGGTGCTGAAGTCTGGGCAGACTGCAACCCCCGCCGAACTCGGCGCGCATTTGATGGCGAACGGTTTTGCGAAATGGCAGGTGCCGGATCGCGTGGAGTTCATTGATGCGGTGCCGCGCACCTCCACCGGTAAGTTCTACAAGCTGAAACTGCGGGAAATGTTTGCCGGCAAGTAGGCACCAAGCCCGGGTCTAATCGCCGTCCCCGCGCTGGCAGGGACGGCTTCCAACCGAACAGCCGGCGAGCCTTCAGCCGCCGGCAATCCCCACCATAAAAAACACCGTCTCACCGTCGGTGAGACTGTCTTCGATATACATGCGCTGCCCCTTGGAATTGAGGTAGAGCGTGCCGCGCGAGTTGAGGGATTTGGATTCCTCGTCCATCAACAGCGCGGTCATGGCGGGGCCGTATTTACCGGTGATGGCGGCGGCCAGCGCCGCCATCGTGGGTTCCGGGATCTCGAAGCTTTCTTTCTCGATGCGGGTGATTTCCCGAAAGCGGCTCTGGTACTGGGCGTGAATGGTGATCATCTTCAAGCTTTGGCCAGCGCGCCATCGGCAGCCAGCACCTCGGCCACATCATCCATGCCCAAAGCGCTGAGGCGCGCTCCCGTCTGCAGGCCGCTTTGCCGATCCCAACCGCGCCAGTCGTAGTACTCGTCCAGCACGGTTTCGAACATATCCGCCGCGACCTTGCCGGGGTACATGCCTTCCGGACACGGCTCAAACATCCAGCGCTCGCAGATGGTGTCGTGCTCGCGGCGCAAGCCCAGCCGCGAGTTGAAGGCTTTTTCCAGATTGCAGATGCGTTCACCGTCGCGCATGAGTTCTTCCGGCGTGCGGTCGATGCCGGTGACTTCGGCGAACGCGCGTCCGTAGTAGTCCTCCGGCGTGTAGCCGCCCGGATCGAGCATCCAGTGGAACAGGCACACGCCGTAGGAGTTCAGCAGCGCGACCTGATTCTCGACCACCGCGGTGCACGCGCCCTTGAGGAGCGGCGTGCTCAGATCGGCGGCTTCGAGTCGGCCAAAGTACTTCATGGACAAATCCCGACGCTGGAATTTCTCGATGAGCCCGATGCCTTTCAAGTGGTCGGCGCCGCGCGAGGCCACCGCCATATTGTTCATCCAGGTCGGGAAGGGGCGCATTTCCTCGGTGAAGCTCGCGCCGCCCTTGCCGTAGGTGGCGTACTTCATGAAGTTCTCGCCGCGGAACTGCGAGTAGCGCAGCGCGCCGTAGTAGGGGCCGTCGTGAAAGAACTTCCCGAAGCGGTTGCGCTGAAAAACCATGTCCTTCATCAGTTCTTCCACGTCTTCCATGCAGCCCCATTCGAGGCTTTGGTGGTCGCGGTCGAAGAGCTCGGCTTTTTGCCGCGCCGAGAGCAGCCCGTGCTGCTCGAGTTCCATGATGAAACTGATGGAGGTGGAGAGATCCTGATTGTCGATGCCGTAGTCGTTGGTGACCTTGCCCCAGTGCGCCACTTCGGACCAATCGCGCAGATCGAGCGCGCCGGCGGCGCTGGCGGTGGTGAGGTATTCCGGCCGGCGGAAGCTCTCGCCCACGTATTTCTTGGCCTTCTCTGACTCGGTCCCGTCGATCTTGTAGCGCCCGTCGCAGGCGATGTAGCAGTCCGCCGAGCAGACCTCGGAATACTTGTGGTACTTCTTCACCCAGTTATCCGAGCGCACGTCGTCGCCGCGGAACATATTGCCCTGGTTGTTGCGCCAGAAATGGCTGCCGATGTGCTGATACATCTCCACCGCGCCCAGCGTGCCGCGACGCTTGAAGCCGTAAATGGCTTCGTTCTGATCGATCTTCTGGCGGAAGTCTTTCGACCAGTTCAGGAGCCCGCGCGGATTGGCCACCTTCACACCACCACTGCCTTGAACGGCGATGGCTTTCAGATTCTTCGAGCCCAGCACGCAGCCCCCGCCCCCACGGGCGTGGATACGGGAGGCGTCGGAGACCACCGAGGCGATGCCCACCTGATGTTCGCCCGCTTGTCCGATCGTCAGGGTGTGGGCGGCAGAGGGGAAGTCGCCCAGATCGTGCACCAGGGTGTTATGGGCCTCGGCGCTGTTCATGCCCCACAGGTGGCTGGCGTCGCGAATTTCCACGTCGCCGTCGCAGAGATGCAGATACACGGGTTTTGGCGCTTTGCCCGTAATGGCGATGTAGTCGAAGCCCGCGAAGCGCACCATGTAGGGGAATTTGCCGCCGGCGGCGGAGTCGCCAAAGATGCCGTAGCAGGGGCTTTTGAACGTGATGCGGCCCTTGATGCCGCTGCCGGAACCGGTGGCCGCCAGCGGGCCCACGCCGAAGACAAAGATGTTGTCGGGGCCGCGCGGATCGCAGTTGATGTCGTGGGTGAGAAAGTGCTCCCACATGATCCAGTTATTGATGCCGGAGCCGCCGATCCAGCGCTCGAACATCGCATGCGGTACGGTTTCGACCTTGCATTCGCCGGTGGTGAGGTCCACCCGTAAGAGTCGGCTTTCCATGGTTTCTCCCCTCGTATTATTTGACGTGTCGCGGCTTAGGCCGCGCTGCTGACGGTGCCGGCTTCGAGCATGGCCTGCATCATGCCCACTTCGTCCTTGCGCTCCGGCTTGTCTTGCAACACCGCTCTGTAGCCGGCGGTGTCGGTGTGAAACAGCACCGGCGCGCGCACGTATTGCTTGCCGGCGTTATTCATTTCGGGCCGGGTGGCGCAGGCGTCGACGCAGGCCGGTTCGCCACCGCAGAGGTCGCACTTCAGCAACTCGCCGTCGGGCGCGACGAAGATGACGTCGAACGGGCAGCCCGGCACGCATTCCATGCACTGGATGCATTTGTCCTGGGCAATCACCGCCACGTTGGTTTTGGGATCGTAGTAGAAGGCGTCCGCCGGGCAGACTTCCGCGCAGGGCGGCGGATTACCGCAGTGATGGCAAATGTCCGCCGCAAAGCCAAAGGGATGCACCGCTTTGCGGCCTACCTGCGGCGAGTGGTCGACCTTGAGTCGAGCCAGCAGCGGATTGACCATGCCGTCCGGTGAATGCACCAGCGAGCAGGCCACTTCGCAGATGTTGCAGTCGGTGCACTGATTCGACAGTGCGTAGAGTTTTTCGTCGACGTCCGGAATCTCGGCGCCGACGGGGTGCCATACGGCACCGGTGACTAATTCTTTTTGTGGTGTCCGCGACATGTTTGCTGCGCTCCCCGCTGTCTGTAGCAGTCGTGTACGATGCGGGCGTTCTTACTGTCAAGCATCTGCTCACAAGGGAATTGCACACACCCATGACTGATACTTCACCCTTATTCGCACTCGAGCATCCTGAACTGGGTCAACTGCCCGCGCGCCGGGTGCTGGATTGCGTTTTTGCGCTCGCGCCCGATGGCAAATTGCTGCACTTTCACGCCGAACAGATGACGCTGAACGCGGCAGGGGATCTGGAACTGGCCGCGCATGCGCCGGACGAAAGCCGCGCCCGCTGTCGGGTCATTCCCCCCTTCGTGGTGGCCTTTCGTCCGGAGACCCCGTGATGTCGTCCAGCATCGAACCCCGCGTGGCGCATGAGCGTTTACTGGCCGACCCCGCGCTCACCTATATCGACGTCCGCACCGTGAGCGAATTCGTACAGGGTCGCCCGCTCGGCAAGCTCATGAACATCCCGGTGGCTTTTGCCCATCCGACCACCGGGGAATTCATTCCAAACAAGGATTTCGCGCTCATCGTTAAAACCCTGCTGGGCGACAATGCGTCGGTGCTGGTGGGCGGCGGCTCGGATACCCGACCGGATGAAGCGGCGGCGCTCCTCGAAGCGGCCGGGCTCTCGGCGGTGGTGGTGGCGGGGGGAATGGAGGCTTGGCGTGCCGCCCTGCTGCCGACCACGCGCGACAACCGGGACGGCGTGAGCTACGTTTCGCTGCTGCTCAAGGTGCGTCGTCCCGGCAAGGCGGAGAAGACTGCCCACGCCGCGCATTAATCGGACGCGGACCGCTTGGCGCAGTTTCTGCACTGCGCTCATCCTAGCGTTTGGCCCCCGCGGCCAGACGGCACAAGCAAACACTTCTCGCGCTACCGAAGCACCGCAAAAACGCGTGCGCCTCATCGCGGGGCGCTCGCGCACGGGCCAACACAATGGAGGCATCGCATGGCATTCACGGCAGATTTCGAGCGGTTTCATTTTCCTGACGCGGCGGGCAATGCCTTTTCAGGCAAGTGCGTGCTGATCACCGGTTCGGGCAAGGACGGCGGCATCGGTCAGGCGCTGGCGCTGGCGGCCGCGGCCAACGGTGCGGCGGTGGTCGGGGTGCATTTTCACAGCAGCTACCGCGACGGTTTTGATCTGGTCGACGCGATTCGCGCGCGCGGCGTGAAGGCCTATGCGGTGCAGGCCGACGTCACCAACACCCGCGACCTCTGGGCTTCGCGCAGCTACATCATTGAGCAGAACGGCGGCAAGGCGCCGGATCTCGTCATCTGCAACTCGGGCCTCACCGAGAAGGGCTATCGCTTCGGCCGCGCGCTGCCTGAAATCGACGGCGAAGCGCGCGCCGAGCGCCGCGCCCGCGTGCGACGGGACTTCATCGAAAACCTGGCCGAATCGAGCCTCGTGATGAACACCAAGATCGAAGGCGCGGTCGCCATGACCCATCTGTGGGCCGGCGAGGCGCTTTACCACCAACAGCCCCTGCAGCTGATGTACATCTCCTCGATGCAGGCGCTGGAGCCGGGCGTCGCGGTGCCGGGCTATGTGGTCGCCAACTGGGCGGTACTGCGCTTGCCCGAAGTGCTGCGGGTGAATCTGGGCAAGGCTTCAGGTTTGGTCAGCGCCGCCTGTCTGATGCTGCCCTTTATTCGCACCGGCATGACCGAGGAATACGCGAATAACCCGAAAGTATTCGGCCGTTGGCAGCCGCGCATGCTGGAGCCTTTTGAAGCCGCCGAG
>CAMCQE010000030.1 GCA_945876945.1 Klebsiella pneumoniae | reverse complement strand
CCTTGTGCGCCACGGCCTGAAGTCGACTGATATTGGCCTTGGCGACATCGGCGATGCGAGGGTCCTGTAGCAAGGCACCCAGCACATTGACCATGACTTCAATAATTTCCTGCTGCTCCGGCGCAATCGCCGCGGGCGCCACGCCCCGTTTGCCCAGGGCGCCGATGACTTGCTGGCCGATGGCATCGGCGTCCAGCAGGGCAGCGCTCTCTCCGGGCTTGGCGAAGGTACGCGCGAGTTCCTCCAGCGCTTCGGCAAGTTGCACCACGGGATAGACCGCAGCCGGCGCATTTGCCGTGGCGGCGTCCGGCTGCCGTAGCTGGCGACGCAGTCCAAGTTGGGCCCTGGCCGTCCCCAGCGCGCGTTGCACCGGCACGTGAAACGGCGCCGCGCCAGACCAACTTGCGCTCGCCAGCTCATTGGCGAGCACGCCGGGTTGGTCCATGGTTGCCGAGAAGTCGCCAAAACCCAGCGGCGGGAATCCTGCGACCGGCTCATACGGGGCGTTCCACTGACCCGGCGCCGACGGCATTCCCCCAGCCTCCGGGTGACCGCCCATAAACGCTGCGGGTGATGCCATAGGGTGGCCGATGCCGCCATAGCTTGCGGCCAAATCGGCCGCTGGATTCGTCAGCGGCGAGGCTTGTCGCTGGCCCGCTCGCGAACGCTCTGGCGCGGGCGGCGAACGCAACGGGATATTGGGCTTCAGGAGTTCGAGCATCGGCTTGATGTCATGCGCTTCCAGCATCGCGTTCAGGTCGTCGTACAGCCGGGCTAGATTGGCCTCCAGCACCCGTCGCAGGGTGCGGAACGCGGTTTCGCTGATGAGCGCGCTGGTCAGGTGCTGCTTCAGCACCTCAGCAAAGATATTGCACAGCACCGCAGGTCCCGCTGGATTGTCGCTCTTGTTGATCACGCGCTGCCCCAAGCCGGACAAGCGCGAACTCAATTCAGCCAAAGGATCTGAAAAGCCTTTCTCCAACTCCGCGACAACGGCGGAGATAGAGAGAAACTGCTCAAATTCCTGCTTATCAATCAAGCTCAGCCTTGTGTCCGTATCCAGGCCGGTGGCCCCATGGTCGGACGCAATGGGATTGCCCAGTACCGCCATCGCCTGACCCAGCAGTTCCGGCACGCGCCGGCGGACGGCATCGCCCCCCTCACGGATTTGCATCTGCGCATCAATTACCTGACGCGCTTCGACATTGGATTTCGCTTCGCGGGTGGCCATGAACAGCGACTCTGTCACCTGCCGCAAAAACTCCTCGCTCACGAAGCCCGCGAAGCGCTCCGCGATGTCCAACATCTTGGGCAAGGTGCGGCCAAAGGCCGGGGCGAATCGACGCTGGGTCTCCGAGAGGTCGTTGAGCGAATCCCGGGTCGTACTGAGGACGGAATTCTCAAGTAGCTGAAGGGTGGAAGCAGGCGGGTTGTGGAATGCAACCCCCAGTCCCGAAGGGATCACCCGACAAATCACGAGCGCCAGCGAGAGTTCGTTGGGGATGCCCGGCATGTGGAAAAACAGCTCGGCGGTGTCTTGGGGCTTGATCTGCGCCAACTCGGCGCTCTCGAGCTGGATAAACATGCCGGCCACGCAAAAGTCCTTGCCCACGCACGCCACCCGCGAGCGCCCGGCCACGAGCAAGGTCGCTTCCAGATTGATCGGCAGGCGTGCATAGCGGCGGCGCTCCGCCCCCTTGCCGTCGTTGCTATTCGTGTCGCTTGCTTCTACCACGTTCAAATTCGTGTAATCGCTGGGTTATCTCTCAGTGCGCCAGGAGCATAGACGTGTGGGTGAGACCGGGAGCCTCATGGCCTCATCACAAAATCTTAACACCGATAGCGCCCGCCTCTTGGCCTTGCTTAAGTCCCTCGCCGATACTCGGCACGGCGAGCCTCCAGCTATGCAACAATGCGGCCTCGCCGTTTTGCCAACCAGCACTGAAGCCTGAGCCCATGGACACGCCCGCACCCCGTAGCAACTTCATCCGCGACATCATTGAAGACGACCTGCGCGAAGGCCGCCATCAACGCATCGTCACCCGCTTTCCGCCCGAGCCCAACGGCTACTTGCACATTGGCCACGCCAAATCAATTTGCCTGAATTTCGGCGCGGCCCGCGATTACGCCGGGCAGTGCAACCTGCGCTTTGACGACACCAATCCAGAGAAAGAAAGCGACGAATTTGAGCAGTCGATTGCCGACGACGTGCAATGGCTCGGCTTCAGCTGGGAGGAGCGCTACTTCCACGCCTCGGATTACTTCGAGCAGCTGCACGATTTCGCGGTGCACCTCATCCAACACAACAAGGCTTACGTCGACAGTCAGTCGGCAGAGGAAACCCGGCTCAATCGCGGCACTCTAACCGAAGCGGGCCGCGCCAGCCCCTACCGCGACCGCTCCATCGAAGAAAACCTCGACCTCTTTGCCCGCATGCGGGCCGGCGAGTTTGCCGACGGCGCGCACGTGCTGCGGGCCAAGATCGACATGGCCTCGCCCAACATCAATCTGCGCGACCCCACGATTTACCGTATCCGGCGCACCGCCCATCACCGCACCGGTGCGACGTGGTCGATCTACCCGATGTACGACTACACCCACTGCATTTCGGACGCGCTCGAAGGCATTACCCACTCGCTCTGCACGCTGGAGTTTGAAGACCATCGCCCGCTGTACGACTGGGTGCTGGACCAACTCCCGGTGCCCTGCCATCCGCGTCAGATCGAATTCGCGCGGTTGGAACTGAACTACACCATCACCAGCAAGCGCAAACTACATGCGCTGGTGCACGAGGGTCTGGTCAACGGCTGGGACGATCCCAGGTTGCCGACGCTTAAAGGACTGCGCCGTCGCGGCTATCCGCCGGCCGCCATCCGCGATTTCTGCGAACGCGTGGGGCTCACCAAAAAACAGACCACCATCGACATGGGCGTGCTGGAAACCTGCGTGCGGGAAGATCTGGACCGCAACGCGCCGCGCGTGATGGCGGTGCTGGATCCCGTGAAGGTGGTCATCGACAACTACCCGGTGGACTTGGTGGAACACCTGCCGGCGGCGAATCATCCCAAGGACGCAGGCTTTGGTGAGCGTCAAATTGGCTTCTCCCGCGAGGTCTACATTGAGCGGGAAGATTTCATGGAGGAACCGCCCAAAGGCTTCTTCCGGCTCGCACCGGGTCGCGAAGTGCGCCTGCGCTACGGCTATCTGGTGACCTGCACCCACGTCGAGAAAAACGAGGCCGGCGAAGTCACGACCATCCACTGCCAGTATGACCCGGCCACCCGCGGCGGTAACGCGCCGGACAACCGGCAGGTCAAAGGCACCATTCACTGGGTGTCGGCAGCCACCGGCATCAGCGCCGAAGTGCGCCTCTACGACCGCCTGTTCAACATTGCCGACCCCGGCAGCGAAGACGACTTCCGGCAGCACCTGAATCCCGACTCCCAGCGCGTGATCTCAGACGCCAAACTGGAAGCCTCGCTGGCCGACACCGCGCCGGGCGCCAGCGTCCAGTTCGAACGTCTGGGCTACTTCTGCGCCGACCTGCGCGACCACAGCGCAGGCCGCGCGGTATTCAACCGCACCGTGACGCTCCGCGACACCTGGGCCAAGGCGCAGGGCAAGGGCAACTAAAGCCGCCCTCGCCCGCTACAATTTCTGAGTTCTGTCTCGCCATAGTTCAATGGATAGAACGGGCCCCTCCTAAGGGCCAGATGTAGGTTCGATTCCTACTGGCGAGGCCATTTGATGGCGCAAGATTCAAGCAATCTCTCAACCGGAGAGGACACCACCATGCCCACACCCGTCATGCTCATCGGCTGGGGACAGGCCACTCAGCCCAAACATGCGACGGCCCCCTGGCAAGACCCGGTCGATTTGATGGAACAGGCCGCGCGGGATGCCGCCGCCACGGCGGGGGTGGGCGCGCTGGCGCAGGTAGATACGCTGCTGGTGGTGCGCTCGCAGAGCCGGGATTTGCCCGACGCAGGCCACGCGCTGGCGCGCCGCCTCGGCATTACCCCGCGCACGGTGAAGGTCTCTGGCATTGGCGGGCACGTGCCGCAGTATTTTGTGAATCAGGCGGCCGGCATGCTGGCGCGGGGCGAAGCGGAGACGGTGCTCATCTGTGGGGCTGAAACCTATTACCCGCGGAGCGCTGATGCGGTGCGCGGCGACGCTGGCCTGTTGCAGGGAATCCCCGCCGATTACGCGGCAGACGACACCGTCGGCAGCAGCGAACTGGAGCAGGCCCACGGGCTCACACTCCCCATCCACGGTTTCCCGCTGTTTGAAAACGCGCTGTGGGCAGAGTCTGGTTTATCGCGCGCTGATTGGCTTTCGCGCGTGGGGCAAATGTGGTCGGGCTTCAGTGAAGTGGCCGCCGCGCATCCCAACGCCTGGACCCGCGCACCCGTCGATGCCGCCACCATCACTACCTCCAGCGCAGACAATCGCCCGATCTGTTTTCCCTACACCAAACGCATGGTCTCGCTGGTGATGGCGGATTTAGGGGCGGCGGTGATCCTCACCACCGCCAAACGCGCGGCCCAACTTCGCGACGGCGCAGGCTCGCCGGTGTACTTCCTCGGCGGCGCCTACGCCCGCGACCGGCAGCGATTTTTTATCCAGAAGAGCGCCTACACCCGCAGCCCGGCAATGGCGCAGGCGGTCCGCAGCGCCGAGACACGCGCGGGCGTTAGCGCCGCCGATCTGGAATGCTTCGATCTTTACAGCTGCTTCCCCTGCGCGGTGACGGTGGCCAAGCGCGAAATCGGCATCGGTGAACACGACCCGCGACCGCTCACCCTCACCGGCGGCCTCGGCTTTTTTGGCGGCCCGGGCAGCAACTACGCCCTGCACGGCATCGCGACGCTGGCCGAGGCGATAGCCGCCGGTCGCTATCGCAGCGGCATGAGCACCGCGCTCGGCTGGTTCATGCACAAGTACGCCGCCGGCATCTACAGCGCGACGCCGCGTGAGGTTGATCTCCGCGACGCCGACCTCGCCGACACGGCAGATCCCGATGCTGGCGCGGACCCGGTGCCGATGGTCGCCGCGCCTGAGGGCTCGGGCTTCCTCGATACCTACACCGTGATTTATGGCCGCGACCACCAGCCGGTGTGTTCGCTGCTTTATGGGCACACCCCGGGCGGCCTGCGCTTCGTCGCCAACGGTGTGCCGGAGCCCGCCATGTATGCGGCGCTGCTGGACGAAAATCAGGTGGGTCGAGCCCTGCGGGTGAAGCAGGTCGGCGGGCGCAACGTCGCGGTGTTTACCGATTGACGCGTGCTCGCAGGCAATCTCGTCTCTGCCGTGCTAGCTTCCAGATTCCACTCTTTGCGAGAACACCTTGCTATGACCTTACGCTCCGCCTTCACGGGCCTGCTCTGCGCCCTCGTGCTCACCGCCTGCAGCAAACAGGAATCCGCCCCAACGACCACGACCGCCGCCCCGGCCACCACTGCCGGCATCGTAAAAGTGGCGGTGTCCCCGGCCTCGCCGCCGATGTTGTTCACACAAGACGGCAAAACGGTGGGCGCGGATCTGGAAATCTTCGAAGGCTACTGCAAGGCGCGCGGCTGCACGCTGCAAGTCACCGCCTACGACTGGCAGGGCATGCTGGGCGCGGTGTCGAGCGGTCAGGCCGATGTCGCCTTCTCCGGCATTTCGATCACCGACAAGCGCAAGCAGGCGATGGATTTTTCCACGCCCTACTACGACAACGCCTGGCATCTGGTGAGCCTGCAGAGCAAAAATCTCACAATCACCGATCTGGCCGCGCTCAAGCTGTATTCGCTCGGCTATCCGCGCGGCATGGCCTACAACGACCTCATCAAGAACGAATTTGAACCCAAGGGCTATTACACGCTCGCGCAGGTCAAGCTCTATCCCACCTACAACGAAGTCGTCGCGGACCTGCAGAACGGCAATCTCGATCTCGCGTTTATCGAAGAACCGGTGCTCGCCAATTTCGTGAACAAGGAAAAAATGCCGCTCGCGAGCAGCTACGTGTTCAAGGGCTTTGACCAGCTGGGTTTTGCCTTTGCAAAAGGCAGCGCGCGCCGGGATGACTTCAACCAGTACCTCACCGAACTTGGCCCGGACAAGCTCAAAGCCATTCTCGATAAGTGGATGAAGTAAACCCGCGATCCCGCAGCGCGTGAGCTTTCTCGACATCCTGCGCCAGCTCAGTCACGGCGTGGGCTACACGCTACTGGTGACGCTGGCATGCAGCGTCACCGGTCTATTCAGCGGGCTCTTGATCGCAGGCGCACGGCAACTGGGTGGCGCTGGCACCGCGCTAATGCTGGATGTCTACACCTATATCTTTCGCGGGATCCCGGTGCTGGTGCTGCTGTTCGTGGTGTATTTCGGTTTGCCCGGACTGGGGCTCAAGGTCGCACCCTTGCTGGCCATGATGTTGAGCCTGGGCCTGATTGCCGGGGCGTACCTGGCCGAAGTCTTTCGCGGCGCGCTGGGCAGCGTCGACGCGAGCGAAATCCTCGCCGCCACGGCCAGCGGCATGACGCGCGGGCAAATTTTCTGCCATATCGAATTGCCGCAGATGCTGCGCTTCGCCGTGCCCGGCATGGTGAATGAGTTCACCACGGTGCTGAAGTATTCGCCCTTCGCCTACACCGTAGGCTTGCCGGAAGTGACCAAGGAAGCGATGTCGCTGGTGGCTACCACCCATCGCGGGATCGAGATTTATCTCGCCGTAGGCGTGGTGTATTTCGCCATTTTTCGCTTGCTGATGCTGGTCATTCGCTGGCTGGAACGGCGTTTTGAGATTCCGGGAATGCGCCCGGCATGAGCGCCTCACCGCTGATCGAGATTCACCAGCTGGTGAAACGCTTTGGCGATCACACGGTGCTGAACGGCATCGATCTCGAACTGTTCGCTGGCGATATCAAAGTGGTGATGGGTCCTTCGGGCTGCGGCAAGTCCACCCTGCTGCGCTGTCTCAATCGGCTGGTAGAACCGACCACCGGCGTCATCCGGTTCCGGGGCGAAGACATCACCGCGCCGGGTGTTGATGTCCGCACGCTGCGCCAGAGCATTGGCTTTGTGTTCCAGCAATTCGCGCTCTACCGACATTTAACGGTGCTCGACAACGTGACCCTTGGCCTGCGCAAACTGCGCGGCCTGCGCCGGGCCGAGGCCGAGGAAAAAGCACTGCACGAACTCAACCGCCTCGAAATGACCGGCCATCGCGATAAATACCCGGCGCAGATTTCCGGCGGTCAAAAACAGCGCGTGGCGATCGCCCGCGCGCTGGCCATGGACCCCGCGGTGGTGGTGTTTGATGAACCTACTTCGGCGCTCGATCCGGTGATGTCGCGCGAGGTGGCGGGGCTCATCAACCGCCTGCATCAGGAGCAGGTGACGATGCTGTGCGTGACCCACGACCTCGTGCTCGCCCAGAACATTGCGGATGAGGTGATCTTTCTCGACCAAGGCGTCATTCGTGCGCAGGACAGCATCGCCCGACTCGCAGCCAACCATGCCGATCCGCAGGTGCGGGCCTTTTTTGGCCGGGAAGGAGTTAGCGCGTGAACGACTGGCAGTCGTTTCTGGGCGACCTCACCGAGCAATGGCCGCTGCTGGTCGCAGGTCTTGGCCAAACCGTGCTGCTCACGGCCATCATCAGCATCACCGGTCTGCTAGGTGGCATCGCCGTGTTTTACCTCGGGCTCAGCCCACGGCGCTGGGTTCGGCGGTGCATCGACGGCTATATCTCGTTTCTCATTGGTATGCCGCTCATCGTGCTGCTATTCCTGATGTACTACGGCCTGCCGCAGTGGGGCATTCGCGTGTCGCCCTTTGCGGTGGCGGTCCTCGGCTTCACGTTTAACGTGGCGGCCTATAACGCGGCCTATCTGCGCACGGCTTACAACGGGCTGGACGCCAGCGAGCTGGAAGCTGCCACCGCGCAGGGATTCAGCCATCGGCAAATTTTCAGTCTCATTATCCTGCCGCAGGTGCTGCGGCTGTCGGTGCCGGCGCTGACCAATCAGGTCATTCTTAACCTGAAGGACAGCACGCTGGCCTTCCTCATCCAGTACACCGAGTTCTTCGCGCGGGTGCAGGAACTGGCGTCCACCAACTTCCAGTTTTTCAAAGCCTATGCGTTTGCTGCAGTGGTCTATCTGGCGCTGGTCTCGGTGGTGGTGGTGGCCGCGCGCCTGCTCGAGCGCCGCATCGTCATTCCGGGCAGCATGCGCTAGCCCTTAAGGGTTGGCTTGGCGACAATCAGCGTCCAATAACAACCCATCACAAAGGGGGGTCTGCGTGAAACTCGATTCAACCATCTCGGCGGTCATTACCGGCGGCGCTTCGGGCCTCGGTGAGGCCACGGCCCGCCTGCTGGCCGCTCAAGGCGTGAAGGTCGCGCTCTTCGATCTCAACGCGGAACGCGGCGAAGCCGTCGCCGCCGAACTGGGCGGCGTGTTCTGCAAGGTCAACGTGACCTCTACCGAAGAAGTGGACGCGGCCTTCGCCAAGGCCCGTGCCGCCAGCGGCCAGGAACGCATTCTGGTGAACTGCGCGGGCGTGGGCGGTGGCGCGGCCAAGACCGTTTCCCGCGATCGCCAGAGCGGTGAAATCCGCGAATACCCGCTGGAAAACTTCGAGCGCATCATCCAGGTCAACCTCATTGGCACTTTCCGTTGCATCGCCAAGAGCGCGGCCGGCATGCTGAGCTTGCCGGTGTTAGAAGACGGTGACCGTGGCGCCATCGTCAACACGGCGTCGGTGGCGGCCGAAGACGGCCAGATTGGCCAGGCCGGCTACTCGGCTTCCAAGGCCGGCGTGGTGGGACTGACGCTAGTGGTGGCGCGCGATCTGTCGGGCGACGCCATTCGCTGCAACACCATCTTGCCGGGCATTTTCGATACCCCGCTGCTGAAAGGGGCGCCGGACGCGGTGCGCGCCAGCCTCGCCACCCAGGTGCCCTTCCCCAAGCGTCTCGGTCAGGCGGAGGAATTTGCGCAGCTCGCGCACACCATGATCACCAACGGCTACTTCAACGGCGAAGACGTGCGCCTCGACGGCGCCATCCGCATGGCCCCGCGCTGAAGCGCGCTACCAACAAGGAACTCACCATGTCTCAAGTCTGGATCATCGATGCCTGCCGCACACCGCGCGGCGTGGGCAAACTCGGTAAAGGCGCGCTCGCCAACTTCCACCCGCAGCACCTCGGTGCAACGGTGCTGAAGGCATTGGCCGAACGCAACGCACTCGACACCTCGCTGGTGGACGACATCATCTGGGGCACCAGCACCCAGCGCGGCCAACAGGGCGGGGATCTCGCCCGCATGGCGTCGCTCGACGCCGGCTACGACATTCGCTCCAGCGGCGTCACGCTCGATCGCTACTGCGGCTCCGGGATCACGGCCGTCAATCTGGCGGCCGCCACGGTGATGTCGGGCACGGAAGATCTCGTGATCGCCGGCGGCACGGAGATGATGTCCACCTACGGCAATCCCGGCGTGAAGTCCTCGCCCTTCATGGACAGCGACAACCTGCATCTGCGGGCGATGCACCCGCAGCCGCATCAGGGGATCTGCGCCGACGCGATTGCCACCATGGAAAACATCTCGCGCGAAGCGCTGGATGCGCTCGGCGTGGTGAGCCAGCAGCGCGCGGGGCGCGCGATTGCCGAAGGCCGCTTTGCGCGCAGCCTGGTGCCGGTATTCCACGCCGATGGCACGCTGGCGCTGGACCGCGACGAACTGCCGCGCCCGCAGACCACGCTGGCCGATCTGGCCGGCCTGAAAGCTGCATTCGTGGCGATGGCGGATCATCCGCTGGACGACGCGGGCACGACCTATCGCCAACTGGTGGCGCAGGTCTATCCGGAGCTCCAAATCGACCACCGCCATCACGCCGGCAATTCCTCGGGCGTGGCGGACGGCGCGGCAGCGCTGCTGCTGGCCTCACCCGAGTTCGCCCGCGCCCACGGCATGAAGCCCCGCGCCCGCGTGGTGGCGATGGCCAATATGGGCGACTCGCCGACGCTCATGCTGAACGCGCCGGTGCCGGCCACCCACAAAGTGCTGAAGAAGGCCGGCCTGAGCTTGCAGGACATCGATCTCTTCGAGATCAACGAAGCCTTCGCGGTAGTCGCCGAGAAATACCAGCGCGATCTGAATCTGGACCGCGACAAGGTGAACGTGAACGGCGGCGCCATCGCGCTGGGCCATCCCATCGGGGCGACCGGCGCGATGCTGATCGGCACGGTGCTGGATGAACTGGAACGTCAGGACAAGCAGTTTGGTCTGGTGACGATGTGTGCGGCGGGCGGCATGGCGCCGGCGATCATCATCGAGCGGATTTAACTGCCTGCTGCCGCACGTTAAGTGCCCCCTCGCGCCCTTCGACTAGCGGAGGCGCGAACGGCAGATTCAGCAGAAAAGCCCAAGCCCGTGTGTCCTGAGCGCGAAGTCGAAGGATGAACGGGCTGGTGCAGCGCTGCCGCCACCGCAGCGCGCGCTTCCGCAACGGTGGCCTTCTTTCAACCCTGGAGCAGCCGCGATGAACCAGCCCGATCCCAACAACCTCTGGCGCCAGCAGACCCCCGGCAGCACTGACTGGCCGCGCTCGCCGCGTCCCGACGCCGCCCGCAAATATTTCATCGTTTCCGCCGACTGCCACGTGCAGGAGCCGAACGATTTTCTCTCCGCCCGTATGGACGCCAAATTTCAGGAGCGCCTGCCCGGCATTGTGCTAGGCGGCGATGGCTCGAAACTGCAGAAAACCGAAGGCTTTCGGCCGATTCGCGTGGGCAGCTTTACGCTGGAAGGCGAAGATCTGGAACGCAGCGAGTCCGGCAAAACACCGGAGGAGCGACTTGCCGCGCTGGCACGTGACGGCGTGGACTGCGAGATCCTCTTTCCCAACAAGGGGCTCACCGTGTGGGCCACGCCGGACGTGGCATTCAGTCAGGCCATGTGTCGCGCCTACAACGACTGGGCCTGGGAAACCTTTGCCGCCTATAACGAGCGCCTCTCGCCCATGGCCTGCATCGCCAGCGGCGACATTGATGGCGCAGTGGCAGAAGTGCAGCGCGCGGCGAAGCTTGGGTTTAGAGGGCTGTGCCTGCCGTGCAAGCCGGTATGGGGCGCGCCTGACCACGAGCACATCAACTACAACCTGCCGCTGTTCGACCCGCTATGGGCGGCGATTGTGGACTGCGACCTGCCGATTACCTTTCACGTCTCCACCGGGCGCGATCCGCGCACCGCCAGGGGCAACGGGGGCGCGGTGATCAACTACGCCGTGCATTCGCTGGCACCGACCATGGAGCCGCTGGTGAACCTGTGCTCCTCGGGCGCGATTGAGCGCTTCCCCGGCCTGCGTTTTGGCAGCATTGAAGCTGGCATTGGCTGGGTGCCCTGGATGTTGACCGCGATGGACGAGGCCTATCACAAGCACCACATGTGGGTGCGACCCAAGCTCAAAAACCTGCCCAGCGATTATTTCCGCAGCAACGGGTTTGCGAGCTTTGGCGAAGATGCGCCGGGCTTGGCGCTGATGCGCGATTACGACTTGAGCGAGAATTTTTTGTGGGCCAACGACTTCCCGCACCACGAGGGCAGTTGGCCGCATTCCGCGGCCGCGATTGAGCGCACGATGGGGCGCTTATCAGACGAAGAGCGTGGCAAAGTGCTAGGAGAGAATGCGGCGAGAATCTTCAAGTTCGAGATCCCGGACCGTTATCGCTGAAGGCTGATGAGAACCTCCACCGCAGGGCGATGGAGGTCTGGTCGCTAGACCGGCTACTCGCGCTCGCTGACCTTAAGCCCGTTGGCGAGGCCCCCACAGTTCAGGCATTCGACAGCCCCGTCGTCGTAGAGCCGGAACATGGCGGAGCCACATTCGCAGTAGTAGATTCCCAGCTTGGGACTCTGCTCCCGACTGCGCTTGGCATCTCGTTTTTCATGCAGGTGAATCACGTCGGTCATGGGGCGCGCCTCCTGAATGTGCAAGTGTGTAAGGTTTGAGGTTGCACGCGAATGTTGCGTCGCGCAACCTCAAAATGGTGAATGCCGGAAAAAATTTTGGCGGTCGGCCTGCATGTCGACCACCGATTAATCGCTGCCTTGTGGTGGCAACCATTTCGCAATCAGTCGGGCAATCTCATCCTGAGTGGGTGACGGCGGCGCCAACGGAAACCACAGCAACGACTTCTCCCGGATCAGGGTGGCGATGCGGGCGCTGTCGTAATAGCCCAGTTCATTGACACAACGTTCAGGCATGCGAGTGACCAGGAGCAGCGCCGCACCCAGCAAAATTTCACGCTCGTGCGCAGCCAGCACCACGGTCTGCGCGTCTTCCTCGTTCGTCTCGCGGCCGGTTGGCAAGACCCGCGCCAGAAAATCGAGCACGGCGGCCAACGGCGGCGGCAGCATAAGGCCCAGACTTTCGGCCGCGGCGCGCAGCTTGATCGGTGGAATAGGCGGATCCTCTTCCACCCCGACACCGAGTTGTGCCGCCAGCGCCGTCCAGATCTCGCGGGCAGCGGCTGCGCACTCAGTCGCCGCCATGAGTCCCGCCCACTCCGCAGGCCGAGCGCCCAGCACCAACGGTAAACCTTCGCTCGCCGCCAGCCAGCGATCTTTTTTTGCCCAAGCCTCGCAATCGAGCGTTGAGACTCCGGATTGAACTTGTGAGGATATGGCGGTCGAAAGCACCGCCAGCTGATCAAAAATATTCATGGCGTAACCGTGATTTAAAAATTCAGGACGCGGCAAGTGCTAGTCTGCCGGCTTGCCGCAGTCTCAGACCACCATCCAAGGAGCCTTCACAGATGCTAAAGCCTTTAAGCCTGCTACTCACCTTAAGCCTCATGCTTGGACTCGCGGGACTCGCGTTCGACGCCGAAGCCAAGCGCCTCGGTAGCGGGAAATCCTTTGGCCAGTCCCACAAAACAGCGCCCGCCTATGCGCCGCCGACCAGCGCCCGCCCTGCGCCCACCGCCAATGCGACCAATCCTGCGCGCCCCCCGTTTGGTGGGATGCTGGGGGGAATGATGGGCGGCCTGCTCGCTGGTGGCCTGCTCGGCGCACTGTTTGCCGGCGGTGCTTTTGAGGGCATCCAGATGATGGACATGCTGATCCTCGGCGGGATCGCGTTCCTCCTCTACAAATTGATGAGTAGCCGACGTGGCCCGGCCACCACCGCCGCCGCCGCAAACCCCGCCACCGCGGCAGCCGGTGGACTCGGGGGCGTGCCATTCGACACCGCCCCATCGCGACGCGTCTTTGATGTCCCCCACATCGGGCATGGCACAACGGCGAGACCCGCCGCCATAGCGATGGGTGCCAGCGCCGGTTTTGGCGCCGATCAGGTTCCGTTCAATTTCCCGCCGGGCTTTGATCTCAATAGTTTCTTGCTCGGCGCCCGCGAGCACTATCGGACGCTGCAAACGGCCTGGAATACCGGTGACTTCGACAAAATCCGCGAGTACGTGGTACCCGAATTGGTGAACGAACTCCGTTCCGAGCGGGAATCGCTGGGCGGCGAGCAGCATACAGAAGTGCTGTTTGTCGACGCGGAAATCGTGCGCGCGGATGTTCGGGGCGGCACGGCAGAACTCAGCGTGAAATTCACGGGCAGCTGCCGCGACACCGTTGAAGGCACCGAAGAGGCTTTTGTCGACCTTTGGCACCTGACGCGGGATACCGCGAGCGCGGGCGCGCCCTGGATGATGGTCGGGATCGAATCCCTTTAGGGCTTGGGCGTATAGCTCACGCGATAAATAACACCCGCGGTGTCGTCTGCGATCAGCACGGCACCGTCGGGCATTTGCAGCAGGTCGACCGGGCGCCCCCAAGCCCGCTCACCTTCCAGCCAGCCCGTCACCCACGGGCTCTGACCCAGCACCTTGCCGCGCTCATCCAGTCGAATTTGCATGACGCGATAGCCGCTTTTGCGCGAGCGATTCCATGAGCCGTGCTCGGCCACCAGCAGGCTGCGCCGAAACGCTGGCGGGAACTGTGCACCCGTGTAGAACATCAATCCCAGCGGCGCGACGTGTGCGCCAAGTTCAAGCGCGGGCGGTGTAAAGACCCGCTCGGGCGCCTGCGCGGCAAATTCCGGATCGGCAGTTGCCAGACCATGCACATAGGGATAGCCAAAGTGTTGGCCTTGAGCGGTCGCATGATTCAACTCGCAGGACGGCAGATCGTCACCCAGCCAGTCGCGGCCGTTATCGGTGAACCAGAGTTCGCCATTGGCGGGATCAAAGGCCAAGCCCACGGAATTCCGAATCCCGCTGGCATACGTCTCGCGGCTGCTGCCATCCGCGCGAATTCGCTGGATAGACGCGTACGGCGGGGGCGGTGCGCAGATATTGCACGGCGCGCCGATGGCAAAATAAAGCCAGCCATCGGGTCCGAAGCGCAGCGTTTTCCAGCCATGCGCCGCGTCTTGCGGCAGGTCATCGGTGAGCACCGCCGGCGCCGGCGGGGTATCGATCAGGGTGTCGATTTGGTCGTATCGCAGGATGCGATCGACTGCCGCGACAAACAGGCTGCCGTCACGAAATGCGAGGCCAGTCGGCATGCGCAAGCCCCGGGCGATGACGACCATGCGGTCCACCCGACCATCATGATCCTCGTCGACCAGCGCGCGCACTTCGCCGCGATTCCGGCTGCCCACATACAGCACGCCCGCCGGGCTCAGTGCCATCTGCCGCGCCTCAGGCACATTCGCGGCATAGAGTTCAATCTCGAAGCCCGGCGGCAGGTGCAAACGGGAAAGATCGACCTCCGCTGCCGCGAACGCCGGCGTCACCAGCAAGCCAAGGATAAGCGCCTGGCGCATGCCTAACCTCAGTTTTCCTGCACCATTTTTTCGGTGGTAATGGATAAGCGGTGAATCAGCGTGCGCAGGAACACCTTGAGAAATCGCACCTGACAATTCAGCGATGCTTGCGAGATAACCGACGAATTGAGTTTAAGTAGCGAAGTGGGGCCCGAAGCCGCAATGGTTGCCGTGCGGCGCGTTTTCGCGAGATAGCCCATTTCGCCGAAGCAATCCCCGGCGTACAAGCCCCGGAGCTGGCGTCCTGCTTTCTGCACTTTCACTTCACCGTGCACGATGATGTAGAAGGAATCGTCGAGGTCACCTTCAACAATGACCTGCGCCCCCTCCTCGTAGTCTTGCCACTGGGCAGCGCGCACGATTTCCCAGATTTCCGCTTCGGGAAATCCCTGAAAAAAGTCGAGTTGCTTCACCGCGCCAAACTTTTCCTGCTCGGAAATGTTTTCGCGCGGCTGGTCCAGAATGCGGTCGAAAGCGCGCGCCAGGTCGGCGGCCATGTCACCCCCCATCGCGTAACGCTCCGCGCGATCCTTGGCCAAAGCGCGGTTGACGATGCGCTCGAGTTCAGGCGGTGCGTCGCTGCGGAATTCGGTCAGCCGCGGCGGGGCCTCGGTCAGAATTTTCTGCACCAGACGGGAGAAGTTATCCGCGTAAAAAGGATGGCGCCCCGTGAGCAGTTCAAATAACACCACCCCCAGCGAGAAAATATCGGTCTGGCCGGTGATGAATTCTTCCGAAATCTGCTCCGGCGACATATAGCGCGGTGAGCCCACCAAACCCAGCGGCAAGGTTTCAGTGGTGTCCATCTTGGATAGCTGCGCGATGCTGAAATCTGCGAGCTTCACATCCAGATCCTGCCTGACCAGAATATTGGTGGGCTTGATATCGCGATGGATGACGCCCTGACGATGCGCGTAATCGAGCGCGCGGGCGCATTTGAAGCCAATTTCCACGACGCGATCGAGCGGCAGGAGGTTGTCTGAACGACAGAACGGCTTCAGCGTCTGCCCGCCTTCGACATATTCCATCACGATGTAGCAGATCTCGCCTTCAACGCCTGCATCGTAGATGCTGATGACGTTGGGATGGGTCAGACGCCCGGCGGTGTGCGCTTCGTTGAAAAACATCTTGCGGTAGCGTTCGCCAGATTCCTCGTCGTCGAGTTGGTCTGAGTGCGCGACCTTGATGGCCACGGGTCGATCGATATACATGTCGTGACCGAGATACACGATACCCATGCTACCGCGCGCGATTTCGCGCAGTACTTCGTACTTGCCAAGGCGGCTGAGCGGCGGGCTATTCATGAAGGATGGGTACTCTGAAATGGATTTATTGTGCGAAACGGGTAAACGAGAATAGCAAAGTCACGACAGCACACATCAACGGGGCCCGCAGCCAGTGGCGCTGGCCCCATTAGCACAGGAACGCCCATGAGCGAGATTCTTTCTACCCTGAAACCCCACGCCGAGCGCCTGCTGGGTCTGCATACGCTGTCTTTGTTCGATGCCGATGTCGCACGCACTGATGATTTCGGCATCGAGGCGGCCGGGCTTTATCTCGATTATTCAAAACAACGGCTGGACAGAGCAGCGCTGGCGGCGCTGCTGGAACTCGCAACACAGGCCGCACTCACCGCGCGCATTGAAGGCCTGTTCCGCGGCGACATTGTTAACCCTACCGAAGCACGCCCGGCGCTGCACACCGCTTTGCGCAATCCGGAAGATCTCTCGGCCACGGTGAACGGCGAACCGGTAGGGCCGCTGGTGGCGCGCACCCTTGCCCGCATGCATGAAGTGGTGAAAGCCATCAGCGAAGGCCAGTGGCGAGGCGCCAGTGGCGACACCATCACCGACGTCGTCAATCTGGGCATCGGCGGCTCGCATCTCGGGCCACAGCTGGTGTGCGATGCCCTACGGAATCTGCATACCGAACAGCCGCGCGTACACTTCGTCTCCAACGTGGACGGCGGTGACATCGACCGCTGCCTTAGCAAGCTCAATCCGGCCCGCACGCTGTTCATCGTCGCGTCCAAGTCGTTCACCACACCGGAGACGGCGCTCAACGCCCGCACGGCTCAGGCCTGGGTCACCGGCACGATGACTCAGGCAGACGCCATCGCGCGACACTTCTTTGCCATTACCGCCAATCCGGCGCGCGCGGTCGCGTTTGGGATTGCGCCGGACAATGTGCTGCCGATGTGGGACTGGGTGGGTGGGCGCTATTCCCTGTGGTCGGCAATTGGTTTACCCATTGCGCTCGCAGTGGGCAGCGAGGCCTTCACCGGCCTGCTCGAAGGCGCACGGGAGATGGATGAGCATTTTCGGCGCAGCCCGCTGGCGAGCAATCTCCCAGTGCTGCTCGCGCTGATCGGCCTGTGGAACACCAACGCGCTCCACGCCGAAAGCTACGCACTGGTCCCTTATGACGAACGCCTCATGCTCTTTCCGGCCTGGCTGCAGCAACTGGAAATGGAAAGTAACGGCAAGCGCATCACGCTGGGCAATGAGCCGGTCGGTAGCCACACCTCACCGGTGGTGTGGGGCGGCGTCGGCACCAATGTCCAGCACGCGTTCTTCCAGCTGTTGCATCAGGGCACGCGGCGCATTCCAGTGGATTTCATCCTGCCCCTCACGCATCCGCGCTCGCCGCAGGCGCATCACGACATGCTGGTGGCCAACTGCTTTGCACAAGCCGAAGCCTTGATGGTGGGACGCAGCCGCGAGGTGTTGCTGGCTGAAAATCCGGATCCGGTGCTGGCGCTGCATCGGGAACAGCCGGGGAACCAACCCAGTAACGTGCTGCTGATGAAGGCATTAACGCCGCGCAGTCTTGGCGCGCTGCTCGCGCTCTACGAACATCGCACGTTCGTGCAAGGTGTGATGTGGAATATCAATTCCTTTGACCAATGGGGCGTTGAGCTTGGCAAAAAACTCGCCGCCACCCTGCTCGAAGAAATCCACGAAGGCCACGTTGGCAGTGCGCATGACGGATCAACCCGTAGCCTCCTGCAACGCTATCTGAAAGCGCGTCAGACTTAGGCTTGTGTTAACGCCTCATTGGCGGTGATCAGGCGGTCAATCAAGACGGTGGTGAAAATCTGGTAGAAGCGGAGCTGACAGGCGGGGGCGACCTGCTCCAGCAAGGACGCATTGAGCTTCATCAGCGACAGCGGCGTCTCAGCGGTCACCGTGGCGGTGCGTTTTATTTTGCGTAGATAGGCCATCTCGCCGAAGCACTCGCCAAGCACCAGACGCTGCAACACATGACCTTGCTTGGTCACGCTGGCCTCGCCCGCGGTGATGATATAGACCGCGTCATCGATTTGGCCTTCGCGGATGACGGCATCGCCCTGCGGGACATCCAGCCATACGCTCGCCCGCACAATTTCCCACAGCTCGCCTTCGGTAAAGCCACGGAAAAAGTGCAGGTTCTTGATGAGCTGAAATTTGTCGCGCGCCGGAATGCCTTCCTGCGCCCGCTGTAAATGGCTGAACGCCATGCTGAGGTCGGCGGCGATCTCGATGCCGGTGCGATAGCGACGTTCCGGCTGTTTCTCGAGCGCCTTGCTCACAATCCGCTGTACCGCTGACGGCAGCTCTGGCCGGTACTGGGTCATCGGAATCGGCTCTTCGTGCACCACGCTGTGAATGAGCTTCGTGAAACTCTCGGCCCCGAACGGATGGTGGCCGGTGAAGAGTTCATAGGCCACCACGCCTAGCGAAAAAAGATCCGTCTGGCTGGTAATCATGTCTTCCTGAACCTGCTCGGGCGACATGTAACGAGGCGAGCCCACAAAGCCTAGCGGCATCGTCTGCGAGAGATCCGTGCGGTTGATGTGCGCAATGCTGAAGTCGGCAATCTTGGCTTCCATGGCGCGCGTCAGCAGGATGTTCGACGGCTTGATGTCGCGATGGATCACGCCCTGACGGTGGGCGTAATCCAGCGCTTTGGCACAGCGAAACAGAATGTCGGCCACCTGATTCAGTGGTAGCAGGTTGTCCGGGCGGCAGTAGGGTTTGAGCGTGTCGGCGCCATCGATGATTTCCATCACGATGTAGCACTTTTCCTTGTCCACCCCGGCATCGAAGATGTCGAGGATATTGGGATGGCGCAGTCGCCCGGCGGTATGCGCCTCATTGAAAAACATTTTGCGAAATCGCTCGCCGGAATCGCGATGTTTAAGCGCGTCGGCGATCGCAACCTTCACCGCGACCAGACGCCCGATGTAGGGGTCAAAGGCCTCGTAGACCACGCCCATGCTGCCCCGACCGAGTTCACGGCGCAGTTCGTATTTGCCCATTTTGGTGGGCTGGGAATTCTGGTGCATGGGCCTGGGCGGACTTGCGTTGGCGCTTAGTATTCAAATCGTTGAGCAGAGTCTATCAGGCTCGCGCAATGACACCGTGCCTGATGCACCGGGTAAGGGGCAGTCTGCGTATAATTTGTTCATGCCTGACACCGCCGTTTCCCCATCCTTCAAAGCCTGGCTCGCCCTTGTCGCCTTTGTCGCGCTCTCGGCAGGGCTCATTACAGCCGTCCTGAGAACCGCCGACGTCCCGGCCATACAAGGCCTGCTCTGGCCCGATCCCCCGCAGATTAGCCCCTTCTCACTGACCAGCGACAAGGGACGCATCAGCGAGGAAACTCTTAAAGGTCGGTGGACCTTGCTGTTCTTCGGCTTCACTCATTGCCCGGATATTTGCCCCAGCACGCTCTCCACCCTCAAGCAGGTGGCCGCGCGTCTGGCGGAGAACAAGACGTTCGCGGACCACGGCCAGGTCTTGTTCATCTCGGTCGACCCAGCGCGCGATACGAGCGCAGCGCTTGCTGAATACGTCCGCTACTTCGACCCACGCTTTCTAGCGGCAACCGGCACGGAGGCCGAGCTCAATGCGTTGACTGGCCCGATGGGGGTCATCCATGCGCAGGTCCCCACCGGTGTCGGCGAATACACAATCGACCACACCGCCTCAATCTTTCTCATAGATCCCCAACTTCGCGTGCTTGGCAAATTCGGCCTGCCGCATGATGCGGCGACCATCAGCGCTGGCTTCACCGCCATCAGCGATTTTGGGCGAGCCCATCCATGAAGCGACTTGGAGCGCTCTTACTCCTGTGCTGTGGGCAGGCGCTTGCCTGTGAGGGCATTTCCTTTGAAAACGTCTGGATTCGCGAGCCGCCGCCGGGCCATGGGCCTGTAGCCGCCTACCTCACTGTAAAGAACGCCGGAACGGAGAGAGCGGTTCTCAAGGACTGGCGAAGCGAGGCTTTCGCGCATGTGATGCTCCACGCCACGAAGCGGGTCGATGACCGCGTCCAGATGCTCCATCAGGCGGAACTTGCCGTGCCCGCCGGCGCCAGCGTCGTGCTGGCCCCGGGTGGCATGCATCTCATGCTGATGAAGGCTGCCGCCCCGGTCGTTGCCGGCAAGCACTACCGATTGATTGTTTCGTGTAACGGCGCAAGCGCCACCTTCGACGCCACTGTCCGTCGTGAAGAGCCCTCCACGCCATGAGCAACTTTCTGGACCAGCTGCTGGTCTTACCGCAACGGGTCGCCCCTCAGCGAACGCTGTCGCAAGCGGTGCGCTGGATAACCCGGCGCGAGTGGCCAGCGCTGGTGCCCGGCGCGATCAAAACCTTTTGTCGATTTTACGAAGTGGATCTCGCCGAAGCCCTTGAGCCCAATCCTGCGCGCTACGCCAGTTTCAACGCGTTCTTTACCCGCGCACTGCGAGACGGCGCGCGGCCTGTCGACCCGGATCCCAGAGCCATCGTGAGTCCGGCAGATGGCAAAGTGAGTCAAGCCGGGCGAATCGAGCACGGGCAACTCTTGCAGGCGAAGGGGCGGTATTTCTCTCTAGAGGCCCTGCTCGCCTCCAGCCCGAGCGCGGCATCCGTGTTTGAAGGGGGGCAATATGCCGTGGTCTATCTCTCGCCCCGCGACTACCACCGCGTGCATGCGCCATTGGCGTTTTCGATAGAAGAGATCAGCTTTGTGCCGGGTCAGCTCTTCTCCGTGAATGAGCGCACCGCGCGTGCGGTAGACGGTCTTTATGCCTTGAACGAGCGGGTAGTGCTAAGCGGCCATTGCGCCTATGGCCCCTGCGCGGTGGTGCTGGTGGGTGCGATGCTCGTGAGTTCGATGAACGTCAACGGATTCGATTTGGAAAGCCTTGAGCGGGGCGCTCAACGGCCAGTTCGGGAGCGCTTGGCAGCGCCGCTGCAGCGAGCCACAGGCGAGGAAATCGGACGGTTCAATATGGGTTCAACCGTCGCCGTCATTCTGCCCCCCGGCACGCCAAACTGGGTAGCCGGTTTGGGCGAGGGCTCGGTGGTCAGGATGGGACAGCGAATCAGCCAAGCCTGACCGCAGTGGGCCCTGTTACTGCCAGGGCGGATACGACAGGGTCGCGTCCAGACACACGCGCAAGAGCATTTCCGGCATTAAGCCGAGCGCCAGCACCGCAAGCCCGTTCACACTCAGCACGAGTTTCAGATCCTGACTCGCTTCCGGACGCCCGGAAACGACGGGGGCGTCGAAATACATAATCTTGATGGCGCGCAGGTAGTAGTACGCCCCCACCAGCGAGAACATCACTGCCACCGCGGCGAGCCAGGTATATCCAGCACCCACGACTTCCTTCAAGACAAACCACTTAGCCCAGAAGCCGGCGAACGGCGGCACACCGGCCATGGAGAACAGCAGGATGAGCATGATGAGTGCGAACCATGGACTACGCTTGGCGAGACCCGAAAGGTCGGAAAGCTGATCGGCCTCGGAGTTACGTGAGGCAAGCAGGATGATGGCCCCGAAGGCCCCCATGCTCATCAAAGCGTAGACGGTCACGTAGAACATGGAAGCCGCGTAACCTGAGGCACGGGTTGCCACCAGCCCCAGCAACATATAGCCCATGTGCGCTACCGTTGAGTAGGCGAGCATGCGTTTAAAGTTGGTCTGGGCGATCGCGAGCAGGTTACCGAGACCCATGGACAGAATCGCGAGCAGAATCAGCATCTGATGCCATTCTTCAGACAGGCCACCCAACCCGTCCACCAACAGGCGAAGTGCCATGGCAAAAGCAGCGAGTTTGGGCGCTGTGCCGATGAACTGGGTGACGGGCGTGGCAGCGCCCTGGTAGACGTCGGGCACCCACATGTGGAAGGGCACCACGCCGAGCTTGAAGGAAATCCCGACCAGCACAAACACCAGGCCAAAAACCAGCAGCAGGCGCTTGTCACCCGCCACGCTCACTTTGATGAGAAGGTCTGGCAGGTCAAGGGTTCCAGTCACGCCGTAGAGCATCGACATGCCATAAAGGAGCATGCCCGAGGCCAACGCGCCCAGCACGAAATACTTCATGGCCGCTTCGGAAGACTGCAAGGAATCGCGCTGCAGGGCCACAAGGGCGTACAGCGAAAGCGAGAGCAGCTCGAGGCCAAGATACACCATCAGCAAGTTGTTGCTGGAGACCAGCATCATCATGCCCAGTGTGGCAAAGAGCACCAGCGGATAGTGCTCCCCCTGGGAGATGCCGCGCTTACGGAAATACTCGCGGGCGTAGAACAGCGACACGAGCACCAGCGCCACAATGAAGGTCTTCAGCACCGAGCCCACCACGTCGAGTCGGTAGGTGCCGGCGAAACCGATGCGAATCGTATCGGGGACTGAGTGTGCCAGCTGGGCTAGAACCACCAGACCACCAAATACTGCAAACCAGAAAGTGGCGGCAGGGTTCCGGCGGCCGAGGAAGGCATCTACCAGCAGGGTGCCGCAGGCAAACGCCAGGAGCGTGGCCTCCGGAATTACAAGTGCGATGTCATTCATAGGCGGCGACGCTGATCTTGGATTGGGCGACCTGCTCCACGAGGTGTTGAACGCTCGCGTGCATCATGTCGAGTAAGGGCGCGGGCCAGATCCCGAACACCAGCACCAGAATCGCCAGTGAGGTGAGGATCGCGGCTTCGCGACCGTTGATGTCGGTGAGTGCCGCTACCTTGCTGTTGCGGATCTCACCGAAGACGACTCTCTTGTACATCCACAGCGTGTAGGCCGCGCCAAGGATGAGGGTGCTGGCCGCCGCGAAGGCGTACCAGAAATTAGCCTTGAATACGCTGAGGATCACAAGGAACTCGCCAACAAAGCCCGAGGTTGCCGGCAGGCCCGCGTTGGCCATTGCGAACAAGAGCATGAAGGCCGCGAACACGGGCATGGTGTTGGCCACCCCGCCGTAGTCGTTGATCTGTCGGCTGTGCAGACGGTCGTACAGGACGCCCACACAGAGGAACATCGCGCCGGAAATGAAGCCGTGCGAAATCATTTGCACCATCGCGCCTTCGATGCCCATCGCGGCGTTCTTCCAGTCGCCGGTCGCCGCGTAGATATCAAAAATGGCAAACAGGCCCAGGGTCACGAAGCCCATGTGCGAGATGGATGAATACGCGATGAGCTTTTTCATGTCCTGCTGGACCAGCGCCACGAACCCGATGTAGACCACCGCTACGAGCGATAGCGCGATCATGAACGAATCAAGGGACGCGGCGGCGTCGGGCGTAATGGGCAGGCTGAAACGAATAAAACCGTAGCCACCCATCTTGAGCATGATCGCCGCCAGCACCACCGAGCCGCCGGTGGGGGCTTCCACGTGGGCGTCCGGTAGCCAGGTATGGACCGGCCACATGGGCACTTTCACGGCGAAAGCGAGGAAGAAGGCGATGAAAATCCACTGTTGCTCAGCGGCCGTTAGCGCGGTGGCCTGCAGGTCCGCCAGATTGAAGCTATGCGCATGCGCATACAGGTAGAGCAGCGCCACCAACATCAGCACGGAGCCGAGGAAGGTGTAGAGGAAGAACTTGATGGTGGCGTACACGCGGCGCGGGCCACCCCAAATCCCGATGATAAGAAACATCGGGATTAGCATCGCCTCCCAGAACACGTAGAACAGCAAGGCGTCGAGTGCCGAAAAAACACCCACCATGAAACCTTCCAGAATCAGGAAGGCACCCATGTATTGATTGACGCGCTCCTCGATGACCTCCCAGCCGCCCGCGATAACAAGGATCGAGGTGAAGGTGGTCAGCAGGATGAGTGGCAGCGCAATACCGTCGATGCCGATGTGATAGTTGATCTTGAAGGAGGCGATCCAGGGGTGCAGTTCGACAAACTGCATCGACGCCGTGGTGGCGTCGAAATCGCGGTACAAGAGAAGCGACAGGGCGAAGGTCACCAGCGAAATAATTAGCGCGTCGTACCGGACGCCTCGCTCGCGAGAGCCGCTACCGGCGAATATCACCCATAGTCCCCCGATGATGGGGAGCCAGATGACGAGACTGAGTAAAGGAAGATCGAGTTGCATGCTGTTGCTCGTTACTACGCTCGCGGGTCGTGCGCCTCAGGCGAGGACCTTGTGGACGAACACGGCCAGCAGTGCGAGCAGGCCGAGAATCATGGCAAAGGCATAGTGGTAGAGGTAGCCAGACTGCAGTCCGCGCATGACCTGTGCCCACCAACCCACCAAACGGGCTGAGCCGTTAACAAGCAGCCCATCAATCAGGCCGACGTCACCAACTCGCCACAATAAGCCTCCGGTGCCGCGAGCGCCGCCGGCGAAGAACCGTTCATTGAACGCGTCAAAGCCGTAGCGGGCATCCAGCACGCGCATCACCGGCGCGAGCGTGGCGGCGACTTTGCCAGGAATTGACGGTTGCTTCAGGTAACAGAACCAGGCGGTGAACACCCCAGCCATCGCCAGCCAAAACGGCGGCTGCGTCAGGCCATGCAGGGTGAACGCACCAACACCGTGGAATTCCTCGCGGAGGTGTTCCATCAGCTCGGCATGCTCGTGGTTGAGCACAATGCTGTTGCCGAAGTAGTCGCCGAACACCATCGGCGCGATGCCCACCGCGCCAATCAGCAGGGAAGGAATGGCCAGCGCGATGAGGGGCACGGTAACGACCGCCGGTGATTCGTGCAGATGTTCCTGCGTGTGGTGGTCCATCCGCTCTTTGCCGTGGAACACCATGAAGACCAGCCGGAAGGAGTACAGCGCGGTCACGAAAACACCGGTCAGCGCCGCGGCGTACGCGATGCCGGCGCCGGGCACGGTCGAGACCTTCACCGCTTCGATGATCATGTCCTTTGAGAAGAACCCTGCGGTGCCCGGGAAACCGATGAGCGCGAGCGAGCCAATAAGGCAGGTGATCCACGTAATCGGCATATGTTTCCGCAGCCCCCCCATGTGGCGCATGTCCTGCTCATGGTGCATTCCCATGATGACCGAGCCGGCAGCCAGGAACAGCAAGGCCTTGAAGAAGGCGTGGGTCATGAGATGGAAGATCGCGGTGGAATAAGCTGACACGCCAAGCGCGATGGTCATATAGCCCAGCTGCGACAGCGTGGAGTAAGCCACCACACGCTTGATGTCGTTCTGTACCAGCCCCAGCAGCCCCATGAGGAAGGCCGTGATGGAGCCAATCACCAGCACCGCGGACAGCGCGGTCTGCGAGAGTTCGAACAAGGGCGACATGCGCGCGACCATGAAAATACCTGCGGTCACCATGGTGGCCGCGTGAATCAGCGCGGAGATCGGCGTGGGGCCTTCCATCGAGTCCGGCAACCAGACATGCAGAGGCACCTGCGCCGATTTACCCATCGCGCCGACGAACAGTAGCAGGCAGGTCACGGTCATCAGCGAAACCGGATGACCTTCGATCAAGGTGATAGTGGTTTCGGCCAGACTCGGCGCTTTGGCGAAGACGTCGGCGTAATCGAGCGAGCCGCAATACATGAGAACCGCCGCAATCCCGAGCAGGAATCCGAAGTCACCCACGCGGTTAACCAGAAAGGCTTTGAGATTGGCGTAGATAGCGGTATCGCGCTTGAACCAGAAACCAATGAGCAGATAGGACACCAGGCCCACAGCTTCCCAGCCAAAAAACAGCTGCATGAAATTGTTGCTCATCACCAGCATGAGCATGCTGAAGGTAAAGAGCGAAATGTAGGCGAAGAAGCGCTGATAGCCCGGATCATCGTGCATGTAGCCGACGGTATAAATGTGAACCATCCAGGAGACGAAGGTGACCACCAGCATCATGGTGCAGGTGAGTTGGTCAATCAGGAAGCCGACGTGGAAATCCACGCCGCCCGCGGACAGCCACACGTAAAGGTTCTCGTTAAACGGCGCTTCGCCGTTAAGTACAATGCGCTGGAACGCCACACAGGAGAGGAAAAAGGAAACGCCGACGCCGGCGATGGTCGCCCAGTGCGCGCCTGCACGGCCAATCACGTGACCCAGCAGTCCGGCCAGAATGGCGCCCGCAAGCGGGGCCAGCACGATATACAGACAGAGCTCTTTCACGCTTCTCTTCTCTCTTCCTTCAAGGCGCTGGCTTCGGGCCTAGCCGCGCATGGTCCCGATGTCTTCAACGTTAATGGAGCTGCGGTTGCGGAACAGCGCCACCAGAATCGCAAGACCGATGGCTGATTCAGCGGCGGCCACGGTAAGGATGAAAAAGACGAACACCTGACCCGCGACATCCTGATTGAAATGCGAAAAGGCGATGAAGTTGAGGTTCACGGCCAGTAGCATGAGTTCGATGCACATCAACAAGACGATGACGTTCTTGCGGTTGATGAAGATGCCCGCGACGCTGAGACAGAACAGCGCGGCACCAACGATGAGGTAATGGGCGAGCGAAATCATTCCGGCTTCTCCGCGTCCATTTTGATAATCCGCAAACGATCGTTGCGCTGGACCTGCACCTGTAGTTCGGGCTTCGGCGCCTTGGTTTGGCGAGTGCCCCTCAGCGTGAGCGCGATGGCCGCAATGATGGCGACCAACAGCACCACCGCCGCCGCCTCGAAAGGAATCACGTAGTTCGAGAACAGGGCGCGACCGAGGGCGCGCGTATTGTTGTAGTCAGCGGCAGCAGCAGCAGGGGCCGCGACCTCTTCCAGACCAAAATGCTTCGGCCCCACCACCAGCGTGATGGACACCATCATCAGCACTGCAAAGACCACCGCAACCGGCACGTAGCGAGCAAAGCCCTCGCGTAACACGGCGATGTTGATGTCCAGCATCATCACGACGAAGAGGAACAACACCATCACCGCCCCGACATAAACCAGGACCAGCGCGATGGCCAGAAATTCGGCTTCCAGCATCATCCACAGGCCGGCGCTGGCGAAGAAAGCCACTACCAGCGAGAGGGCTGCATATACCGGGTTGCGGATGGTGATGACCACCGCGCCGGAGGCTACTACCAAAGCGGAGAACACGTAAAAAAGAATTTGCTGAAACATCAGGGTTCACCGGTGCCGAGTGAACGCATTCTGCGTCCCGTCATGCTGTGGTTCATCGGTACTGCGCCTCGCTGCCGCGGTCAGCCGCGATTTGGGCTTCCATACGATCGCCATGCGCGAGCAACTTCTCCTTGGTCATAAGCAGGTCACCGCGTTGTTCGCCGTGATACTCGAAGTGCCGGGTTTCAACGATCGAGTCCACCGGGCAGGATTCTTCGCAAAAGCCGCAGAAGATGCACTTGGTGAGGTCGATGTCGTAGCGGGTGGTTCGACGCGTGCCGTCGTCACGCTGCGCGGATTCGATCGTGATGGCCAGAGCCGGGCAGACCGCTTCGCAGAGCTTGCATGCGATGCATCGCTCTTCCCCATTCGGATAACGGCGCAGCGCATGCAGGCCGCGGAAACGCGCGGACTGCGGGGTCTTTTCTTCCGGATACTGGATGGTGATCTTGCGGTCGAACATCCGCCGGCCGGTGAGTTGCAGACCGCGGGCAAGTTCTACCAGCGTGAGGCTTTTGAAATAGCTGACAACGGCGTTCATGAATTACTCCGGGCGCTCACTTGGCGACGAACCAGGGCGGCAGTTGCCACACCACTGCCGCTCCAATCAGCACGATCCACACAATGGTAATGGGCAGAAAGACCTTCCAGCCCAGACGCATGATCTGGTCATAGCGATAACGCGGGAAGGTCGCGCGGAACCAGAGGAAACAGAAGAGGAAGAAGGCGGTCTTGAATACAAACCAATGAATGCCGTCGCCCAGCAGGGTGCCGATGACCGGCATTTCGCCCATGAATGCCGGCAACGGCGAGAGCCAGCCGCCGAAGAACATCACCGCCGTGAGGGCGGAGATGAGGATCATGTTCGCGTATTCAGCGAGGAAGAACACCGCGAAGGCCATCCCGGCGTATTCAACGTGGAAACCAGCGACGATTTCCGATTCGCCTTCGCTCACGTCGAACGGTGCGCGGTTGGTTTCGGCAACGCCCGAGATGAAATAGATGAGGAACAAGGGGAACAGCGGCAGCCAGTACCAGTGCAACAGGCCGCCGCGCTGGGCGTTGACGATGTCGCCCAGATTAAGGCTGCCGGCAGCGGTCAGCACGCCCACCAGCGCGAAGCCCATGGCGATTTCATAGGATACGATTTGCGCAGCGGAGCGCATGGCGCCGAGGAAGGCGTATTTGGAGTTGCTCGCCCAGCCCGCGATGATGATGCCGTAAACGCCGAGCGACGTAAGCGCCAGAATGTACAGCAGGCCGGCGTTGATATTGGCCAGCGTCATTTCGGAGCCGAAAGGCACCACCGCCCAGGCGGCAAGCGCCGGCCCCAGTGCCACCACGGGTGCAATCAGGAACAGGAAGGCGTTTGCGCCGTCGGGCACCACGATTTCCTTGGACATGAGCTTGAAGGCGTCTGCAATCGGTTGGCCCCAGCCGCGCAGGAAGTCCAGCCCCAGCAGTGACACACGGTTCGGCCCATTTCGAACCTGCATGTAGCCAATGACCTTGCGCTCAGCGAGGGTGAGATAGGCGACGCAACCCATAAGGGGCAGCACGATAATCACAATCTTGAGCAGGATGATCAGCACGGCAAGCGCCGGCTGTGGCAGGAAACCCAGTTGGGCGGTCAGGAACTCGGTCATGCCGCCACCTCGTTACTCGTGGCGCGCAGGCTACAGGCGGCGGCCGGATCGCTCAGCTGGGCGAGGAATTTGGAGCCTGCCTTGAGCCAGACCACTTCGTCGGGCACGCGTTCGTCGGCACGAATTTGCGTGCGGCAGGTTTGCCCCGCGACGTCCACGATCACACCGCCGCCATCCTGCAGGCCGAGCCTGGCGAGCGTTGCCGGCGATACGCGGGCCCAATCGTCTGCCCGTTGTGGCATTTGCTGAAGGGAGGCCGCGCGCCGCACCAAGGAGTCAACGGCGTAGAGCGGGAGCGAGGTATACAGTTCAAGACCGGAGGCGCTGGCAGGTCCCGCGGCCTGCACACTGCGCTCGGCGGACGCGGCCACCGGCAGATGTTTGGCGAGCGCGGCGAGTTCGTTCGCGACTTCGGTGTATTGCACGGCGTCGAAGCCATCGAGCCCCAGCTGCTCGCCCAGCACGCGTAACACTTTCCACGCGGGTCGCGCGTCGCCCGGGGCCTTCACGGCGGCATCGAAGCTTTGCCAGACGCCAAGGGCGTTAACGAAAGTGCCTTCGTTCTCGGCGTGCGTGGCAATGGGGAGCAAAACGGTGGTAACGGCCTCAAGTGCGGGCGTCGCAAATGAGGTAAGCGCGAGCACGAACTGCGCCTGACTGAGTGCGGCAGTCGCACGCGCCGGCGTGGCAACATCAAGTTCGGGCTCGAATCCCAGCAACACATAAGCCGGCAGCGCTTGCGACCACTGAGCGGCGACATGGGCGCCACTACGGTTGATCGCGGCGGCCGCAGGACCGCGATGCGGCACTGCGCCGGCCAGCCAGGCACCGGCACTGTTAGCGCCTGCGGTCAGCGTGCCCAGTTGGCTGTTGGTGGTCTGTGCGAGATGGCCGGCAAGCGCCAGCAACTGGCTGCGCGCGGGGTGACGTTCAATATCGCCAGCGCACACAATAAAACTGTTGGCGGCGTTCTTCAGGGCGTCGGCCCACGCGCGGTGAACGCCGTCGGCGACGTAGCCTTGGAGTGCGCTTTGGCCTGCCGCTTCGGCCGCGGCCTGAGTCAAACCGCCGAGGACGGCGACATAAGCGCCAGGCCGGGATTGAATCCGGCCTGCGAGGTCAAAATTGTATTCATCGGCGAGGGCGTCAATCACAAACACTTTGGCGCCGGCGAGCGCTGCCTGACGGATGCGATGGTGAACCAGCGGTTGGTCATGGCGCGGGTAACCGCCAAGCACCAGCACCGCGTCGGCTTGCGCCAGCGCGGCCAGGGTGAAACCCAGTCCCGGCGCGGCAGGTTCGTGCGTATCGCTGCTGAAGTCGACCTGACGCAGGCGATGGTCAACGTTGTTGCTACCAAGCCCACGAACCATGCGCTGCAGGAGGAAAAATTCTTCGTTGGTGCTCGACGGCGAGGCCAGCGCACCCAGATTCTCGCCGTGGGCGGCAAGGCCCTCGCGTGCGGCGGCAAATGCGGTTTCCCAGTCGCAGTCATGCCACACGCCATCGCGTTTCACGCGCGGGGTGAGCAGGCGCTGTTCGTGGCGCAAACCCTGATAGCTGAAACGATCACGGTCGCTGATCCAGGTTTGGTTAATGGCTTCGTTCTCGGCCGGCACGATGCGCTTCACCACCTGGCCCTTGATATGGGCGTTGAGGTTGGAGCCAAGGCAGTCGTGCGGGGAGATCGTGGACCGCTGCTGGAGTTCCCAGGCGCGGGCCGAATAGCGATAAGGCTTGGAGGTGAGCGCGCCCACCGGGCAGAGGTCGATAACATTGCCGGAGAGTTCGGAGGTCATCGCCTGCTCGACGTAGGTGCCGATTTCCATATGCTCGCCACGGCCAGTGGCGCCGAGTTCGCGCAGGCCCGCGACTTCTTCACCAAAGCGCACGCAACGCGTGCAGTGAATGCAGCGCGTCATGTCCGTCTGAACGAGAGGACCGATGTTCTTGTCGCGCACCACACGCTTGCGTTCAACGTATTGCGAGACGTCGCTACCGTAGCCCAACGCCAGGTCTTGCAGTTCGCACTCGCCGCCCTGATCGCAGATCGGACAGTCCAGCGGGTGGTTGATCAGCAGGAACTCCATGGTGGCCTTTTGACCGGAGACCGCCTTGTCGGACTTGGTGAAGACTTTCATGCCTTCCATCACCGGCGTCGCGCAGGCCGGTGCAGGCTTGGGCGCTCGTTCCACTTCTACCAGACACATGCGGCAGTTGGCGGCGATGCTCAACTTCGGGTGATAGCAGAACCGTGGAATATAGATGCCAGCGGCGTCGGTGACCTCGATCAGCATCTGCCCTTTGCGGGCCTGCAGGGCCTGACCGTCGACTTCGATGTTGACCGTATCTTCACTCATGCCGGATGTGCTCTCAGGCCGCGGACGAGTGCTTGGCAAACATGCTGCACCCGTGCTCGATGTAGTGTTCAAATTCTTCGCGGAACTGCTTGACGAAACTGCGCACCGGCATCGCCGCGGCATCGCCTAGCGCGCAAATCGTGCGGCCTTCCATTTTGGAGGCCACGTTGTCCAGACGCGCCAAGTCTTCCAGTTTGCCCTGCCCGTTCACGATGCGGGTCAGCATGCGATAAAGCCAACCCGTACCCTCGCGGCAAGGCGTGCACTGGCCGCAGGATTCCGAGTAGTAGAACCGGGAAATTCGCTGTAGGGCTTTGACCATGTCGGTGGTGTCGTCCATCACGATGACGGCGCCAGACCCCAGCATGGACCCGGCCTTGCTGATCGAGTCGTAATCCATGTCGAGGCCCATCATGACCTCGCCCTTCAACACCGGCACCGATGAGCCGCCGGGAATCACCGCTTTGAGCGGACGACCATCGCGCATGCCACCCGCCAGTTCGAGCAACTTGCTGAAGGGCGTGCCCAGCGGGACTTCAAAATTGCCGGGGCGCGCCACGTGGCCGCTGACCGAGAAAATTTTGGTGCCGAAGTTGTTGGGCTTGCCGAGGCTGGTAAACCACTCCGAGCCGTTACGCAGAATAGTGGGCACCGAGGCGAGGGATTCGGTGTTATTGATAGTGGTGGGCTGGCCGTAAAGCCCGAAGCTCGCCGGGAACGGCGGCTTGAATCGGGGTTGGCCTTTCTTGCCTTCCAGCGATTCGAGCAAGGCCGTTTCTTCGCCGCAGATGTAGGCGCCAGCGCCAAGATGGTCGTACAGGTTGAATTCGACGCCCGAGCCCAGAATGTTCTGGCCTAGATAACCAGCCGCGTAGGCTTCTTTCAGCGCGCCGACAAAGTGCGCGTAAGGTTCGTCCATGAATTCGCCGCGCATGTAGTTGTAACCGGCGGTGGCGCCGATTGCGTAACCGGCGATGGCCATGCCTTCCACCAGCGCATGCGGGTTGAAGCGGAGAATATCGCGGTCCTTGCAGGTGCCCGGTTCCGATTCATCGGAGTTGCACACCACGTATTTCTGCACACCGGGGGTTTTGGGCATGAAGCTCCACTTCACCCCGGTCGGAAATCCGGCGCCGCCACGGCCACGCAGACCCGCTGATTTAACCTGCTCAATGACATCGGCCGGCGGAATCTGCTCGCGCAGAATGCGTTCCCACACGGTGTAACCGCCCAACTTGCGGTAAGTTTCCATCGACCACGGCGTGTCGTGCCCCAGCGTGGCGTAGCAGGTGAGGTTTAGCGGGATATCGCTCATGTCAGTGCGTCCAGAATCTCGTCAATTTTGGCCGGCGTCAGGTGCTCGTGGTAGACGTGGTCCACCATCATCATCGGCGCGCCACAACAGGCCGCGAGACATTCCTCTTCAGGCTTAAGGTAGATGCGCCCGTCAGGTGTGGTCTCACCGGTCTTGGTGCCGAGTTTGCGCTCGATGTAGGTGACGACGTCGTCACTGCCCCGGAGCATGCAGGAAATGTTGGTGCAGATAGACACGCTGTGGCGGCCTACCGGCTTGGTCTCGAACATCGAGTAAAAACTTGCCACTTCGTACACGGCGATTTTCGGCAGGTCCAGATAGTCCGCGACGGCGTCCATCAGTGGCGTAGTCAAAAATCCATTGTTCTCGTGTTGCGCTTCGCGCAGGGCCGCAAGCAAGGCGGACTGCTTGCGCTCGGGTGGGTACTTTGCGACCCACTCGTCGATCACGTGGCGCGCATGGTCTGAGAGTAGGGAGTGCTGGTCGCTGTTCATCACGCTTGAGTCTGTTAGCGGTCGATTTCGCCGAACACGATATCCATCGTGCCGATAATAGCCACCACGTCGGCAAGCATGTGCCCGGTGGCCAGTTCATTCATGGCCGCGAGGTGCGCAAATCCCGGCGCCCGCGCTTTCAGTCGATAAGGTTTGTTCGCCCCATCCGACACCAAATACACACCGAACTCGCCCTTCGGATGCTCCACGGCGGCATAGGCTTCGCCGGCGGGCACGCAATAGCCTTCGGTGAACAATTTGAAATGGTGGATCAGCGACTCCATGTCGCCCTTCATGTCGCCCCGATTCGGCGGTGTGAGTTTGTGATCGTTGATCATGACCGGGCCGGGGTTGGCCTTCAGCCATTTCACACACTGGCTAATGATGCGGGCGGACTGTCGCATTTCCTCAACGCGTACCAGATAGCGGTCGTAGCAGTCGCCGTTCACGCCCACCGGAATGTCGAAGTCCATGTCCGCATACACTTCATACGGCTGCTTCTTGCGCAGGTCCCAGGCGATACCGGATCCGCGCAGCATGGGGCCGGTGAAGCCCAGCGCCTGCGCACGTTCAGGCGTGACGATGCCGATATCGACCGTTCGCTGCTTCCAGATGCGGTTATCTGTAAGCAGGGTCTCGTATTCATCGACGCAGGCCGGGAAGCGATTGGCGAAGTCTTCAATGAAATCGAGCATCGAGCCCTGACGATTCGCGTTAAGGAGTTTGATTTCCTTGTCGCCGCGCCACTTGGAAGGTTCGTACTGCGGCATCCGATCCGGCAGGTCGCGATAAACCCCACCCGGCCGGTAATAGGTCGCATGCATCCGGGTACCTGAGACCGCTTCATAGCAGTCCATGAGGTCTTCGCGCTCACGGAAGCAATACAGGAAGACCGTCATCGCGCCGATGTCGATGCCGTGCGCACCGAGCCACATCAGGTGGTTCAGGATGCGGGTGACTTCATCGAACATGACGCGGATGTACTGCGCCCGCAGCGGCACCTCGACACCCATCAGCTTTTCGATGGCCATGACGTACGAGTGCTCGTTGCACATCATGGACACGTAGTCGAGCCGG
>CAMCQE010000029.1 GCA_945876945.1 Klebsiella pneumoniae | reverse complement strand
TGGGCTCGATGGCCTGGTGTGGTTCCTTGTCGCACAACAAGTACAACAACAACGTGTCGAAGCTCACGCGTAACGTCATCGACGGCTTTCTCAAGAACGGCCCCCTGCCGTGAGTCGAGGCGAAAAACTGCGCGATGTGCCCTTGAAGCGGGACGAGACCTGGTGGTTGCACCCCGCCCTGCGGGGACGTCAGTCCCTGCCGACCGACGCGGCCGCTGGCGGGATGCCCCATCGCTGGGTGCATTCCTCGGCCTCGGCCGCACGCGAGGAGACCAACGTCGATGACGACAGCCCGCACGCCGACTTCGCCAAGATTCTCTATCGCCTCAACGGCTCCCGGCCCGGTCCGGTGCGTGGCTTTTATGTGATCGTGGGGGTCGAACCCGGCCGCTACGCGGTGGGACAGCTGTGCGCGGATCCCCATTTCCCCGTGCAGTTATTTGAAGATCTGGTGTTCCCCACGGAGGAGCAGGCCAGAGACACGGCGGCCGCGATGCGCGCAGCCTCGCCGCCGTTGTCGATATGAGCCTCGGCGTTACCGTCACCCACAGCGCGAACGGCGAGGTGATTCACTTCGCCTTGCAGGGGCGCACCGCGATCAACCTCATCGGCAGCCAGACGCTGCGCCTCGGCGCGGCGCAGATTCGCGAACACGCCGATGACCCCGCGCTGCGCTGCGCGGTGCTGACCGGCAGCACGCCGGCCAACTTCATCGGCGGTGCGGATTTGAAGGAACTGGGCGCGCTCACGCCAGAGACCGCCGAAGCCTTCATTCGCAGCATCCACGATTTCTGTGTCGCGCTGCGCGAGTTCCCGGTGCCGGTCATCGCGCGCGTGGCCGGTCACTGCCTGGGCGGCGGACTTGAGATTGCCGCCGCCTGCGACATGCGAGTGGCCGCCGCTGACAGCCACTTCGGCATGCCGGAAGTGCGCGTCGGCGTGCCGTCGGTGATCGAGGCGGCGCTGTTGCCCTCGCTCATCGGCTGGGGCCGCACGCGGGAACTCCTGTTACGCGGGCATTTGATCAACGCGGCGACGGCCGAGCGCATTGGCTTGGTGGAACAGCTGGCCGCAGGCTCGGATCTGGATGCGTTGCTGGAGACGATGATTAACGACATCCGCGCCGGCGCGCCGGGCGCCATTCGCGCCCAGAAGCGCCTGATGCAGCGCTGGGAGCAACTGCCGCTGGCCGAGGCCATTGACGCGGGCGTGGGCGCTTTCGTGGCGTCTTACGCGTCTTCCGAGCCGGCCGATTACGTCGCGCGCTTTTTCGCCAGTCGCGCCAAACCGGAGTAACTGATCATGACGAACGAAGCCCTGCTGGTGCTGAATGCTTTCGTGATTCGCGGCGACAGCTCGCCACCGGCGGGTGATCGCCGGGCGCGGCCTGGCTATAACGTGAACCGCGCGGGGCAGGGCATCGAAGACGATACCACCACCGACCGCACGCTGGCTTTATCGAGCGCGCCGCAGTTTGAATGGGAAGCTTTCGATCAGTACTGGCGCAAAATCCACGGGCCTAAAATCCTGTTGCCGGACGGCCCGGCGGATCAGCAAACGCCGCTGCTCGCCTACTACCTCCAGCAACATCGCATTCCCGCCGGCCCGTGTTCTGAATTCGCGCCGCCTTACGCCGCGCCCTTGGCCGCCGATGGTCTCCTGCCGCGTCATCCTGCGGCGGATTGTGTGCCGTATCAGCGCCCGGTGTTCGACGGTCTGGCCCAGCTTGGCTACCGCACCCGCGCAGATCTGGAAAGTTTCTTTCAGGTCAAAGGCACCAAGTACGGCGAGAAAATCATGCCCGACGAGGCGGTCTTCATACGCGGCTTTGGGTTCCATGTGGCAGAAGAACACGTGGTGATGCAAAACGGCGATCGCCGCCGCGACGCCATCATTTTGCTCAAGCTGCATCAGCGGGCCGCAGGCATGAGCCGCGAATCGTTTCGTGGGCGCTGGATGGCCCAGCATGCGGCGCTGGTGCGGGCGCATCCGCTCGCCAAACTGCTGGTGCGGCGTTACGCGCAGCTGGTGAACGTGAGTCAGCCGGAAGACCGGCTCTACGACCCGGTGGGCGATCGCTACGACGGGGTGGGGGTGTATGCGTTCGCGAACATGAACGACTGCGAAGACTTCATCGCCGGCGAGGCGCATGCCGCGCTGGTGGCAGACGAACAATCCTTTGCGCCGCAAACCGCATTCTTTACGGCGCTGAACTATGTGATCTGCGACCGCACCGGCTAGGTCACCGCCCACCGCGCCACGCACGGTGGGCGGGACTCAGCAAGGCTTAATCCAGCACCTGCGGATTGCCCTGCACGCCGCCATCGACCGCAATCACGGTGCCGGTGGTGAAGCTCGAAGCATTGCTCGCCAGATACAGCGCCGCGCCCACAATCTCGTGCGGCAGACCGCCGCGACCCAGCGGGATCCGCGCATCGGCCGCCTTGTTGAACGCTTCCATATCCCAGGCCTTGGAAATGTCGGTGAGGAAGGGGCCGGGCATGATGCAGTTCACGCGAACCTTCGGCCCGTAGGCGTAAGCCAGCGACCGGGTCAGCGCATTCAGGCCGGCCTTGGCCGCGCCATACGGCTCGGACTTGGGGCTGGGGGTGACGGCAGCGGTGCTGGAGACGTTGATGATCGAGCCGCCGTTGCCTTCGCTCATGTGTTTGCCGAGCAGCGCGGCGAGCCGGAACGGGCCTTTGAGATTGAGCGCCACCACCTTGTCGAAGAGTTCTTCGGTGATCGCATCCAGCGACGGATACAGCGGCGACAGGCCGGCATTGTTCACCAGGATATCGACGTGGCCAAAAGCTTTGATGGCGGTCTCGGCCAGTGCGTCGAGTTCGTTCCAGCGACCCACATGACAGGCCACCGCCAGCCCGCGGCGGCCGCGCGCTTCGACTTCGCGGGCAACGACTTCGCAGGCGTCCAGCTTGCGGCTGGCGATGATGACGTCCGCACCGTGGTCGGCAAAGGCCAGCGCCATTTCGCGGCCCAGCCCGCGACTGCCGCCGGTGATGAGGGCAACCTTGCCCGTGAGGTCAAACAGATTCGTGCTCATGGGATGCTCCTGCGCTCTCGGGCGCTTTGAAATCCTGCGATTGATGATTGCCGGCCAGCCACACGTAAAACGCGGGGACCACAAACAGGGTGAACAGCGTGCCGATGCCGAGCCCGGCGGCGATGGTTAAACCAATATGCGAACGGCTGGTGGCGCCGGGGCCGTTGGCGAGCAGCAAGGGCACCATCGCAACAATCATCGCCACCGTCGTCATGAGAATCGGCCGCAGGCGGGTTGAGGCGCCCATGATGGCGGCCTCCAGTTTGGAGAGGCCTTGCTCGCGCTGGAGTTGATTGGCGAACTCCACGATCAGAATGCCGTTTTTGGCGATGAGGCCAATGAGCGTAATGAGCCCCACCTGGGTGTAGATGTTGATGCTGGCGAAGCCCAGATTGATGAAGGCCAGCGCACCGGCAATCGACATCGGCACCGACATCATGATGATCAACGGATCGCGCCAGCTCTCGAACTGCGCGGCGAGCACCAGATAAATCACGATTGCGGCAAGAAACAGCGTAATCACCAGCGCGCTGCCTTCCTGCATGTATTGGCGTGAGGCCCCGGCGAAGTCGTAGCTGAAACCTTGCGGCAGCTGCTCGTCGGCCATGGCTTTGAGCGCATCCAGCGCATCGCCCATCGACACCCCGGGCGCGGCAATGCCTTGCAGGGTCAGCGCGTTCAGCTGCTGAAACTGCGTGCGCTCACTGGGCTCCACCGTTTGCTGGAAACTGACCAACGACGACAGCGGGATGAGATCGCCGGTGGCCGGACGCAGGTAGTAGGTGTCGAGCAGCGAGTTGTCCGCGCGGAAGTGGTCTTCGACCTGCGGAATAACCTTGTAGCTGCGGCCTTCCAGATTGAACCAGTTCACGTTATTCCCACCGAGCAGGGTAGCCAGATCGCGCCCGATTTCTTCCATCGACAAGCCCAGTGTCCCGGCGCGGTTGCGGTCGATCTCGATGGTGGTGCGAGGCCTCGCGTATTCCACCGACTTCTGCAGGAACATGAATTTACCGCTCTGCATGGCCTTGCCGAGGAGCTCGTCCACCGCACTGTCGAGTTCGTTGTAGTGCCCCGGCGAGCGCACCACAAACTGCACCGGCAACCCTCGGCCCGAGCCCGGCAGGCTGGGGCGCGGAAACACCGCCACCTGCTGACCGACCTGACGCGAGAGGCGCGGCTGCAAGTCTTCCTGAATCGCCTGCTGGCTGCGTTCACGCGCGCTCATCGGCACAATTTTGAAGCCACCGAAGGCGCTGTTGGGCGAGCCGCCGAAGCCGAGAATCGAAAAGCTTTCCTTGTACTCGGGGATCTCTTTGTAGATTTTCAGGGTCTCGGCCACAAAGCGCTTGGTGTAATCAATCGTTGCCGTTTCCGGGCCGCGCGAGGCTACCAGCAGAATGCCCTGATCTTCGTTGGGTGCGAGTTCGTGCTGGCTGGTGAGATACAGCGGAAACATGCTGATCAAGACCAGTGCGGCAAAGCCAATGAACGCCGGCCAGTAGGGCAGGTGGCGGCGCAGGCTGCGTTGATAGGCGCGGGTCAGCCAGCCGAAGGCGCGCTCCACGCGCTGCTCGAAAGCACCGGCGGGGCCGTCGTGCAGGACGCGCGCGGCGAGCATGGGCGACAGCGTTAGCGCGACCACGCCGGACACGAGCACGGCCGCGGCCAGCGAAAATGCGAATTCCGTGAACAGCGTGCCCACCAGACCGCCCATAAACCCGACCGGCGCATACACCGCGATGAGCGTGGTGGTCATCGCGAGAATGGGTAGCCAGAGTTCGCGCGCGCCTTTTAGTGCTGCGTTAAGGCGGGTTTCGCCCAGCGCGATATGGCGATGCACGTTCTCCACCACCACGATGGCGTCATCCACCACCAGCCCAATCGCAAGCACCATGGCGAGCAGGGTGAGCAGATTGATGGAGAAGCCCATCAGCAGCATGAGGAAGGCCGCACCCACAATCGACAGCGGCACCGCCAGCGCCGGAATGAGTGCGGCGCGCAGCGAGCCCAGCGAGAGGTAAATCACCAGCAACACGATTAGGACCGCTTCGCCCAGTGTGGTGAAGACTTCCTTAATCGACTCCTCGATGAACACGCTGGCGTCGTAGGGAATGTAGACCTCGAGCCCCGCCGGCATCTGCGCTTTCAGTCCGGGAATGACCGCGCGCACGCGCTCCGCCACGGTCAGCGGATTGGCGCCGGGGGCGGCATCAATGCCGATGTAGGTCGCGGTGCGGTCGTTGTAGAGGCTGCCCGAGTTGTAGTCTTCGGCCCCGAGTTCAACGCGGGCCACATCGGACAACCGTACCAGCGCCGCGTTTTCGGTCCGCACCACCAGATCGTTGAAGTCTTCGGCCTTGCTGACATCGGTGGTGGTGGTGAGATCGATCGACACCATCGCGCCGCGTGTCGAACCCGGCCCCACCAGATAGTTGTTCTTCTCCAGCACGCGCCGCACGTCGCTTGCGGTCACGTTGTGCTCGGCCATGCGTCGAGGGTCCAGCCAGATCCGCATGGCGAAGGCCTGATTGCCAAAGATTTGCGCTTTGGACACGCCGGGAATGGCCTGCAACTGCGGGCGCACCACGCGCAGCAGGTAGTCGGCGATTTGCTGACGGTTCATCTGCGCGCTGTAGAACGCGATATACATGAGCGAGGTCGCGTCGCCCGTCACGGACTCGATAATCGGGTCGTCCGCCTGTTCGGGCAGCACGCCACGCTGACTCGCCACTTTCGCCTGAATTTCGGCGACCGCCGCGTGCGCGTCGTAGTTGAGTCTCATGTAGACCTCAATCGTGGAGAGGCCTTGTTTGCTGCTGGAGGTGATGTAGTCGATGCCATCGGCTTCGGCGATGGCCTGTTGCAGTGGGGTGGTGATAAAGCCCTTCACCAGTTCGCTGCTCGCGCCGGGGTAGGGGGTACGGACGGTCACGACGGTGTTTTCGGTCTTCGGATATTGGCGCACTTCCAGGCTGAAAATGGCGCGCAGTCCCAGCACCAGCAACAGCAGGCTCACGACGCTCGCGAGCACCGGCCGTCGAATAAATATATCGGTGAAGCCGCTCATGGCTCAGGCGCGATTTCCACCGGCATCTCGTTGCGTAGCCGGTTCTGACCCACCGCGACCACCCGATCACCCGCCTTCAAGCCTTTCACAACGGCCACCATGCCTTCGCGCACTTCGCCGGTGGTGATGGCGCGGCGATTGACCTTCAGCACGCCCTGCTGGTCTTCGATCACAAACACCGAGTTGCCGTAAGGGCTGTAGGTGATGGCGGATTCGGGCACGGTGATAACGGAGTCGCTGGCGGCCTCTTGCAGATGAACTTCGGCGAACATGCCGGGCCGCAGTTCGTGCGCCGGATTCGGCAATTTGCCGCGGACTTTCACCATGCGGGTGGCCGGATCAACCGCCGGATCGATCGCGGTGACCTCGGCGGAGTAGGTTTTGCCGGGCTGCGATTGCACGCTGAGCTCGACGGTTTGGCCGTTACTGATGCGGGCGACATAGCGCTCCGGCAGGCGGAAATCGACGAACATCGGATCCAGCGCCTGCAGCGTCACCACCTGCGAGCCGGGGGCGAGATAGTCGCCGAGATCAATGCGCCGGATCCCCAGCGTGCCGCTGATCGGCGCGCGAATGTTTTTCTTCGCCATCAAGGCCTGTTTGGCTTTCACCATGGCGTCGGCTTCGGCGCGGCGCGCGGCGGCTTCGTCGTATTGCGCGCGGGACAGCGCCCGATCGTGCTGCAGTTTGCCGGCGCGCTCGAACTGCACTTCGGCTAACTGCAGCGCGGCCTGGAGCCCGCGCAGTTCGGCCTCGTCGACGCTGGCGTCCAGCGTCACCAGCACGTCGCCGGCCTCGACCTCTTTACCGGACTCAAAGCGGATCGCGGCAATTTGCCCGGCGACTTCGCTCATCACGTTCACGTCCTGCACGGCGGCCAGCGTGCCGACGCCAAACAGCGAGCGGCCCCATTGGCCGGCCGTTGCCGTGACGGCCGCGACGCGCGTGGGCGGCGGCGGAATGGCGAAGCGGGCCTTCATGGTTTCGATCTGGCGATATTTGTTGGCCGCCAGACCACCGAAGATCAGCGCTGACAGCAGCAACAGCAGGAGAATGCGTTTCAGCATGAGGCCCTTTACCTGAAAACATGGCGTCGCCGGAGGATGGCAGGCGCGGTCTGGGTTTGGCTTGCGCGGTGAGGCCGCAGTCTAGCACCACCGCCTGCGGGCTCTTGCGGCTGATCGGCATCAAGGTCGCAATAGTGTGAACGCTTGGGGTGCTCCGGAATTCTTTTGCCGACCCGCTGCCGGAGCACACCCATGACCCACGACCTTCGCACTCACTTGCTGTCTCTCAAAGAAGAACTGATGGCTCGCCGCGAGCGGGCACGCGCGCACCTGGAGCCTGCCGGCGAACCGGTGTCGGAAGACATTGAAGAGCTGTTTCTGCGGCGACAGAGCGATGAGGTGGTGCAAGCGCTGGCCTTGCGGCTGGATATTGAAGTCGCCGAGCTGGATCAGGCCCTGCAACGGCTGGAGCAGGGCACTTTCGGCATTTGCGTGCATTGCGGTGAGACGATTGCCGCCCCGCGTCTCGCCGCGTTGCCGGGGACGACTCGCTGCGCGGCGTGCGCCAGCCTTGCGTCCGCCCCGCGCGCTCAGTCGGCGCGATAGCCGCTCATCACCGCCAGGTGTCTGCTGATGCATTCCGCGGTGCGTTGCAGGTGATAGCCGCCTTCCAGTAAGGACAGCACGCGCCCGCCGCTGTGCTGCTCCGCCACTTCCATCACCCGCGCCGTCATCCAGCCATAGCAGTCGGTGGAGAGTTGCACATCGGCCAGCGGGTCGTCGCGATGCGCATCGAAGCCGGCAGAAATGAGGATGGCCTGTGGCTTGAACTGATTGAGCGCGGGCAAGACCTGTTCGCTGAACGCACGCTCGTAGGCGCTATCCGTGGCACCTGCCCGCATGGGGCAATTGAGCGTCGCTCCGCGACCGCGACCAATGCCCGTTTCATTCGGGCCGCCGGTGCCGGGGTAATAGGGATACTGATGCAGGCTCACGTAGAGCACGGAAGGGTCTTCCTCGAATGTGTGTTGGGTGCCGTTACCGTGATGCACATCCCAGTCGAGGATCGCGATGTTGTCGAGGCCGTGCTGACGCTGCAGATAACGGGCAAGAATCGCCACGTTGTTAAAAAGACAAAAGCCGAGCGCCATGTCCGTCTCGGCGTGATGACCCGGCGGGCGGACTAGCGCGAAGCCATTGTCGATGCGTTTTTCGACAAGGGCGTCGGCCAGTGTGAGGCCCGCACCTGCGGCCAGCAGGGCAACTTCATAGGACTGCGCCGAGACGGCGACGTCGGTGGAATCGAGAAAGCTTGCGCCACCGGCGCAGGTCGCTGCCGCGTGCCGGATGTATTGAAGGCCGTGGGTCGTTTCCACCCAGCGCAGATCGGCGGGCGTGGCGTTGAGCGGCTGCAACTGCGGCTGCCAGGCTTGCTGCGCAAGTTCACCGACGGCGGCCGTTAGCCGCGCGGGCCGCTCCGGATGCCCGACACCGGTATCATGCGCAAGAAATTTGTCGTCGTAGATGAATCCTGTGGTCATAGTGGCTGCCGTGGCGGGGTCGTTTCATCCTACGGCGCAACGTCGGTATTTGCGATCCAACGAGGCCCCGCACGTGATTTGGTTCCTGCTCACCCTGCTTTCTGCGTTCACGCTGGCCACGTCCGACGCGCTGACCAAACGCTATTTTCCCGCGACCGAAATGCGGGCGGCGATTGCTTCACGTTTTGTGCTGAGCGCCGTGTGGTTCTTGCCCTGGGTGCCGTGGGCGAAGTTGTTCAGCTTGCCGGCGGGTTTGTGGGGCTGTCTCGCCTTGCTGATTCCGCTCGATCTCATCGCGTTCTGGCTCTACGTGCGGGCCATTACGACCGCCCCTTTGAGCCGTACCTTGCCCTATCTCTCGCTCTCGCCGGTGTTCACGCTGCTGGCCGGGCACTGGCTGCTGGGGGAAGCGGTCTCGCTGCACGGCGCCGCCGGTGTCGGGCTTATCGCGCTTGGGGCCTGGTGTTTGAATCTCGGCACGGTCAAAGGCTGGCGGGGCTTGATTGCGCCGCTCTGGGCGGTGCTCGAAGAACCCGGTGCGCGATTGATGGTGCTGGCCGCGCTGGTGTTCAGCATCACGGCGGCGATTGGGAAGGCGGCGCTGCAGTATTTGCCGGGGCTTGAGTTCTGCGCCCTGTACGCCGTAGTGCTGGGGCTGGTGACCGGCCTTGGGATGCGGGTGCGCGGCAATTATGTGTGGCGGGCAAGTCCGGCGCGGCCGTGGGCGGCGTTGGCGCTCAGCCTGACGATGGCGGTGATGGTCGCCAGCCACTTTATTGCCATTGAGCATGTGCCGGTGGCCTATATGGTGGCCATCAAGCGCACCAGCCTGCTGTTTGGTCTGCTGTACGGGCTGCTGTGGTTCCGCGAACCGGCCTTCCTGCGCAGCCTGCTGGCCGCCTTGGTGATGCTGGCCGGGGTAACGCTGATTTCCTGGCCAGACTAAGGCGCTTTATGCGCCTCGCTGAGCTTGCCGGACTTCAGCTCAATCGCGTCGCGGAGCACTTTTGAGGCTTCCTCCAGCACGACGTCGACATCGCCCGGGTTCTTTTTATCGCCGCCGTCTTCGCTGTCGGCTGCCTTGTCTTCCTCTTCGTCTTCGTTCGCTTCCGGCACTGCTGGAAGCGCAGGCTTGCCGTGCGCGACGCGTATTTCGTTTTCGTGCGCACGTTGCTCGAGGCGCGCCTGCTCGTGCTCTTTCCGTCGTTTGCTTTCGAGCAGCGAGAGCGAGGTTTTGTCCGCCACCGCTTGCACCGCGCGTTCCTGCGCCAGCAGGGCGAGGTAGGCCTTGTCGGTTTTCATGCGCGCTTCGTGCTTGGCACGCAGCGCATCGAGATGATCAATCTGCGTGGCAAAGGGCTTGTAGCTGGCGGCTGCGATATGCACGAAGGGCAGCGCGTGCTTGAGCCCCCGCTCGCCCTGATCCTTGGTGCTGAAGCCCGAAGGAAAGGCGACGTCCGGCACTACGCCACGATGCTGGGTGCTGTCGCCATTCACGCGGAAGAACTGCGCGATCGTGGCTTTGAGTTGCCCCAGCTTGCCTTTGCTTTCCTCATCGAAACGATTGAGGTCCACCAGATTTTGCACCGTGCCTTTGCCAAACGTGGTTTCGCCCAGCAGCAGCGCGCGGCGGTAGTCCTGAATGGCGCCGGCGAAAATTTCCGAGGCTGACGCACTATTGCGATCGATCATCACCGCCAGAGGGCCTGCATAGGCCACGCCGCTGTCGGTGTCTTTCTCGATCTGCACCCGGCCCTGCGAGTTCCGCACTTGCACCACCGGGCCGGAGTCGATGAACAGGCCGGTCAGCTCTACGGCTTCTGGCAGCGAGCCGCCGCCGTTGCTGCGGAGGTCGATGATGAGGCCAGCGATGTCCTCCTTCTCCAGTTCGCCGATCAGGCGGCGCACGTCGCGCGTGGTACTACGGTAGTTCTCGTCGCCGCGCATGCGGGCGTCGAAGTCCATGTAAAAGGTGGGGATTTCAATCACGCCGATTTTGCGCGGGCCGTCGGCGGTGGTGACTTCTACGGTTTTCTTCCGCGCGGCCTGATTGTCGAGCTGGATGGTGTTGCGGGTCAGCGTGATGAGCTTGGGCGGGCCATCGGGTCCGGCGTTCTTTGCCAGTACCTGCAGGCGCACGATGGAATCTTTGGGACCCCGGATGAGGTCGACCACTTCATCCAGTCGCCAGCCAACGACATCGACAATTTCGCCTTCTGCGCCCTGACCAATCCCCGTAATGCGGTCGCCCTTATTAAGCTTGTGGCTGAGATCGGCCGGTCCGCCTTTCACCACTTCGTTCACGACGGTGTATTCGCTGTCGCCCTGGAGTACCGCGCCGATGCCCTCCAGCGACAGGCTCATGCGGATTTTGAAATTCTCCGAGGTGCGGGGTGAGAAATACGAACTATGCGGATCGATGGCCGTGGTGTAGGCGTTGAAAAAGGTCTGGTAGACGTCTTCGGCGTTGTATTGCGCGGTCTGGCGGGCGATGCCTTCGTAGCGCTTGCGTAGCGTGTCGATGATTTTCTCGCGCTTGCGGCCAGAGAGTTGCAACGAGAGGTAGTCGTTCTTGATCCGCTTGCGCCACAGGTCGTCGAGCTCTGCCTCGTTTTTGGCCCAAGGGGCCTTTTCCCGCTGGAATTCGAAAGTTTCGTCCACCGTGAAGTCAAACGGCTTGGCCAGTAGCGCGGTGGCTTTGGTCATGCGGGCTTCAACGCGCGCCCGGAACCGCACAAAGATGTCGTAAACGCTTTGCAGGTCTGAATTGCGCAGGTCGTCGTCGAGTTCACGGGCGTAGGCGCCGAACTCGTCGATGTCGGATTGCAGGAAATAGCTTTTGGTGGGGTCGAGGGCGTCGATGTAGTTGTCGAAGATGAACTGTGAAAGTTCGTCGTCGAGTGGCGCCTTCTTGTAGTGATAGTTCGCAATGAAATGCGTGATGAGCCTCGTGGCTCGCCGATGTTCGGTGCTGGGGACAAGGTCCTTGACCGGAACGGTCGGCACCAGCGCGAGCGCCAAGGAAGTGAAGCCCAGCAACGCCACGCCCAGCGTGGCGGCAAGAATTTTTTTCATGCGGATGGTGGTGTGGTTCTTTTTGCTTTGATTTAGGTGTGGCGCGCGTCCGGGTTGGTCGGGCGTCGGCCGTAGTGTAGCGTATCCCCCGCGCCGAACCGCCGGCGCGTTACAGAATTTTTACGTTTCAGCATCGCCGGCCTCAGGATTTCACGCATGTCTGGTTCTCTCCCGATTGAGGCGGATCCCGCCGAGTTGATCGATACCGAAGCCGCGTTGCTGAACGCCTTGCCACGGCTTGCTGCCGGGGGCCCATGGGCGCTCGATACCGAGTTCATGCGCGTCGACACCTACTATCCTCGCCTATGTCTGCTGCAAATCGCGACTCCGGCGCTGGCCGTGTGCATCGACCCGCTGGCGGTGCGGGATCTCTCACCGCTGGATGTGGCGCTGCGTGACCCGACTTTCCCAAAACTGATGCATGCCGCCAAGCAAGACCTCGAGGCGCTGTCCGTCCACGGCAATCATCGCGTGAGTCCGGTGAGGGATACCCAGATTGCGGCCAGCCTGCTGGGCTTGCCGGAGCAGGTGGGGTATGCGTGGTTGGTGGAGCATTTCCACGGGATCGTGCTGGATAAATCACAAACCCGAACTGACTGGGCGCAACGTCCGTTGACGGAAGCCCAACGCCGTTATGCGACCCAGGACGTGGTGCATCTGCTCTCGCTGTGGCAGGTGCTGGAAGCGAGCTTGCGCGCTGAGGGCAAGTGGGACTGGTTTGAGGAAGAGTGTGGGCAACTGAAAGTCGAGGAGGCCGGGCCACCCTGGCTGCGCTTGAAGGGCGTCGCGCAATGCGAAGGCTCGGCGCTGTCGGTCGCGCAACGCCTGTGCGTGTGGCGCGAAGATCAGGCCCGTACGCTGAATCGTCCGCGCACCTGGATTCTTCGCGACGAAACCCTGATTGCGCTGGCCCGCGCGCGGCAACGGAGCCTTGATGCACTTTCCCGCCTGCCAGGCGCGGCACCGGGAACCGTGCGGCGTTACGGGGAAACCTTGCTCGCGCTGTGCGAGGTGGCGGCGGGCGAAGCACCTTTGGCGATGCCAGACGTTATGGCCCGCCTGAGCCCGGAGCAAACGGCCGCAGTGGTGCAATTGCAGGAGCGGGTCAAAGCCTGCGCCGAAGCGCACAAGATTGGCGTGACCGTGTTGGCGACGCGGCGGGATCTGGAGCGGGTGGTGTGTGGATTGCCGGTGCCCAAATTGAGCACCGGCTGGCGCTCGAAAATTCTGACGCTAGGCTGATCGAGCGCTAGCGTCAGGCGGACGCTTACTTTTTGATTTCAATCAGTTCGATATCGAAAATCAGGGTCTGATTGGGCCCGATCGGGCCGGCGCCTTTGAGGCCGTAGGCGAGGTCCGGCGGAATCACCACCTGCCAGCGCGAACCCACACTCATCAGCGGAATCGCTTCCTGCCAGCCACGAATCACGCTGTCGAGCGGCAGGGTCGCCGGCTCGCCGCGTGCGCGGGAGCTGTCGAATTCGCTGCCGTCCAGCAGGGTGCCCACGTAGTGCGCCACCACGGTGTCGGTGGCCTTGGGCTTGGCGCCGGTGCCTTTTTTAAGTTCCTTGTACTGCAGACCGTTGGCGAGTTCCTTCACGCTGGGGTCTTTCTTGTTCTTGGCCATGAAGGCCTTGCCCGCGTCCAGATTGGACTGCGCTTTTTTCTGCATCCGGTCGTTGACCGATTGCGAGGCTTTCTCAAGCGCGGCCTTGAACTGTTCTTCGGTCAGCTGCGGCTTGTTGCCCTCGATGGCGTCTTTAACGCCCGCCGTGAAAGCGGTGAGGTCCAGTTCCACGCCCTGCCGCGTGATGCTCTGGGCGGAGGTGAGGCCAATGGCGTAGCTGGCTTTTTGGGAATCGGTTGTGAGTTCGCCGCCGACAGCATTCAGGCTGGCGGAAAGTGCGACTGCCACACTGGCGGCGAGCAGGGAAAGTTTCATAAGGGTCTGGCTCCTGGATTGAGGGACGGGTGAAAGGCTGAGATTAAACTGCGACGAGACACCGAACACCGGCCGGTGCCGCCCGTCAGTTTGCGATTTACTTGAGTTTATTCGCTGTGAATTTGAGGACGGGACGGCTACCGATCACTTCCTGACCCAGTTCAACGCCCAGCGGGACCACCACGCAGTCGCCGCTTTTGACTGTCATATCGTGACCCTCGACCTCCAGTCGGAGCTCCCCGGTCATGATGCCGAGAACCACTTCGCCGTCCCAGCTCTGCGGCTCGAGCTTGGTGTTGAGTGGCATCAGGTCGCGTTTGGTTTCATAGCCCCAGACCAGCAGTTTTTGCATCATCGACTGCTCGCTGAGCGGGCCGTCGGTGGCGAGGTCCCAGCGCTCCACCCGGAGCTTGCTCAAGGGTCGATGGACGATCACGCGATTGCCGGAATGGAAACCGGCTTCGTACAGGGCAGCCTCGGCGCGCCGGTACAGCTCGGTTGAATCGACACCGCGCATAGGCTTGGCCGTGGCAACCCCAATGTGCGCGGTGAGTTGAGCGCTCGGTGCACCGGAGCCGGCGTGTTGCGGCAGGGTGATGGTTTCAATTTTCTTGCGAACGCTTTCGGCCAGACGTTCCGCATTGCGGGAGTCGCAACCCGGGAGCAGCAGCGCGACTCGCGACTCGTCGTAGCGGGCCGCGTTGTCGCCGGGGCGACGGCCGAAGCTGCGAACGGTCATGCCGAGGCGTTTGAGGACCAGGTCGGAGGTTTGCCGATTATTGGCGGCAGCGAACTCGTCATGGCCGTCCATTTCGATCAGCAACAGCGAGACCAGCTTGCCTTCGCGCGCCGCACGTCCCCATTCCGCCTCGGTGGTTTGTTCGAAATGACGGCGATTGTCCAGGCCGGTCACCTGGTCGATAGGCGAGAGACGTTCCAGCGAGTCAGACAAGGCTTTGGATTTGCCTTGCAGCAGCCCAAGGTCGGCGGCCATGCGGCGCATCGCGATTTCGGCCTCGTCGCGTTTGTTCTGGCTCGCCTTCACCTCCACCTTGAGTTTCTCAACCTGATTGCGGCGCTGGTCAAGGTAACTGCGCAGCTGGGTCGCTTCATCTTCGAGCAGGCTGCCTTGCCAGAGTCGGTTGCGGAGTTGCAGCCCCCCGAAATGCGCCACGGCGGCGAAGAAAGCAAATCCAAGGAGCGATGGCCACACAAAAACGAGGGGTTGAGAGAGTAAGGTCAGCGCTGGCGGCAGCAGCACGGCGGCGACAAACAGGCGGGTGATCTTCGGCGTTCCGGCATGAAAGGCCACCGACAGCATCACGATTGCGAGCCCCAGCAGCATGAGCGGCGTGCCAACCACGGTGATGCCTTCGCGCAGGACCCAGGCGAAGGCCGCGCCCCACAGCACGCCAGTGACGGCCAGCGATATCGCAAAAGCAGGAAAAACCTCGCTGGAATCGCCGCCGCGTGCCAGCACAGCGCGTGCGCGACGGACTAACAGGTAGCGAACGCCGTAGGAGGCCCAGCCCAGACCCGCCCAGGCGGCCATCGCCAGTTCAGCAGTAAATTCCTTCAGTGCAAGCAGACCAATGAGAACACCGGCGGCACCCAGCAGACACTCATGCTGGCTTTCTCGCACTAACCGACCGGTTTGTTGGTCGGTCACGCCTTTGATTGTCGCTGCGTCGAGTTCCATTCCTTTTCCTGTCGCTGCTCGGGTTCGCTGGGTGTCTGACGTTTAGGGTAGGAGACCTTCCCTGCGCGACCGATAGTGTATGCCCAAGACCTCCCACTGATGAACCACTTATGACGGTTTTTTCACAGCTTATCGCAGTCTTTTTGTGGGTGCGCAGGCCAGATACTCTGTGGCTCTCGCCTGCCGGTGAGCGCGGTCTGGAAGGAATGATCGCCTCAGGTGAGGGCTTCCGGCTCGCGTTGAAAGCCAAATCTGGCAGGTAGCGCCGCGACCGTGAACCGCAATACCGGCAGTCGCCGCCCCAGATAGTGCAGAGGGTGATCGTCCCGGCCGTCCAGCACCGCCTGCAGGGCGCCGCCCTCGGCGCTGGATTCGAGCAGCGTCGTGAATCGCGCCAGATCCCGATCGAGCACATTGCCGAGACCCAGTTCGGTCATCAGCAAGGTCTCCCCGCAAGGGGTGAGCACCAGCGCATCCACTTGTTCGACCAGCCGCCCAGCCGGCGTACCCAGGCGCCCGATGCCATCCAGACTGAACACCCAGGGCGCAAGATCGAGCGCCACATAGGCGCGCTGCGGCCCGTTCTGGACGAACCAGCGGCCGGCCTCGTCGGCGCCATAGTGGCGATGCAGGAAACCAATGGTGCCCGGGTGGGTGATCGGGCCGTCGGGCACTCGCCAGCGGGCGCGACGGTCCAGACGCAACCAGCCGAAGGCGGCCGGCACATTGGGCCAGCGGGCCAGCGCGCGCTGGACGTCCGGGGCCAGTTCTGGCGAATAGGCGGGGCTCATCGGGCGGACGGCGTGCCGGCGTCGCGCACCGGCACTTCGGTTTTCTTCACGACTTTGCGCAGCGCGAAGCTTGAATGGACGCGGGCCACCCCGGGCAGGCGCGTCAGATGCTGGGTGTGGATGCGCTCGAAGTCGCGCGCGTCGGCCGCGATGACCCGCACCAGGTAGTCGCATTCCCCGGTCATGAGATAGCACTCCATAATTTCCGGTACCTCCGCGACCGCCTGTTCAAAGCGTTCCAAATCTTCTCCCTGCTGACGATTGAGGCTGATCTGGACGAACACATCCGATGGATAGCCCACGCTGGGCTGGTCGACCAGCATCACGTAGCCCGCGATGACACCGGTTTCCTCGAGCTGCCGCACCCGCCGCAGGCAGGCCGACTCGGAGAGATGCACCGCCTCGGCAAGGGTGACATTGCTCATGCGCCCATCGCGCTGGAGCGCGCTGAGGATGTTGCGGTCGATCCGGTCGAAAGTCTGGTTCATGGTGGATTCCTGCGTGAAATCGTCGCCAGTCCGAAGTTAATGCCGAATAAGCCCGAATCTGCTGCTGCTTTGCAAGCTAATTCTGCGCGCCGGTGTCTAGTCTTATCCGCATCTGGAATCAGCAATCGGGAGCGGGATCATGCGCATTGGAGTACCCAGGGAAATCAAGGCCAACGAGCATCGCGTGGGGCTTACGCCGGCCAGCGTGCAGGAGATCTGTGGGCGAGGGCATCAGGTGCTGGTCGAGACGGGCGCGGGGGCCGGCATCGGGGCGCTGGATGAGCACTATCGACAGGCCGGCGCCAGCATTGCCGCCGACGCGGCGGCGGTGTTTGCCGGCAGCGAACTCATCGTGAAGGTGAAGGAGCCGCAGGCGACCGAGATCGCGCTGCTCACGCCGCGCCACACGCTGTTTACCTATCTTCATCTCGCGGCTGATGCCGCGCAGGCGCGGGGGCTGATGGCCAGCGGGGCCACGGCGATTGCCTATGAAACCGTCACCGCGTCCGACGGCTCCCTGCCCCTGCTGGCGCCGATGAGCGAAGTGGCCGGGCGGCTCGCCGTTCAGGCCGGTGCGCGTTGTCTGGAGAAAGTGATGGGCGGCGCCGGTATCTTGCTCGGCGGTGTGCCCGGGGTGGCGCCGGCCGAAGTGCTGGTGATTGGCGGCGGTGTGGTCGGCAGTAACGCCATTCGCATGGCGCTGGGACTCGAAGCGCAGGTCACCGTGCTAGATCAGTCGCTCCCGCGTTTGCGGGCACTGGCCGCCGAGTTTGGCAGCCGGCTGAATACGATTTATTCCACCCGGGAGCGCCTTGAGCACTACGCCACTCGGGCGGATTTGCTGATCGGCGCGGTGCTGGTGCCCGGTGCGGCGGCGCCCAAGCTCGTGTCCCGCGAACTCGTGTCCCGCATGAAGCCTGGCAGCGTGATTGTGGATGTGGCGATAGATCAGGGCGGTTGTGTGGAGACGAGTCGCCCGACGACGCATGCCGAGCCGACCTTTCTGGTCGACGGCGTGGTGCACTACTGCGTGGCGAACATGCCGGGAGCCGTGCCGAGGACTTCGGCGCAGGCGCTGAACAACGCGACCTTGCCCTTTGTGCTGAAACTGGCGGCACTGGGCACCGAGGCCGCGCTACAGGCCGATCCGCATCTGGCCCGTGGGCTCAATGTCGCGGCGGGACGGGTAACGCATGAAGCCGTGGCGCTGGCCACCGGGCTGCCTTTTGCGGCTTGAATCTCAGGGCAAAGTGCTGACCACCTCGACCATCGCCGCGCACAGCGTGGCGAGGTCGGCGTCGTTCATCACGAAGGCGGGCATCACATAGACCAGACGGCCGAAAGGTCGTACCCACACGCCGCGCGACACGAAGGCCTGCGGGATGGTGCGCATGTCGACGGGTTGGTGCAGTTCGAGCACGCCGATTGCGCCCAGGACCCGCACATCCGCGACCTGCGGCAGGGCGCGGGCCGGCGCCAGACCTTGGCGTAGCCCGCATTCAATCCGGCGCACCTGAGCTTGCCAGTCGTTGGCGAGCAGCAAGTCGATGCTGGCCAAAGCCGCCCGGCAGGCCAGCGGATTGGCCATGAAGGTGGGCCCGTGCATGAACACGCCCGGGTCGCCGCGCGAGATGGTTTCCGCCACTTCGCGGGTGCTGAGCGTGGCGGCCAGCGTCATGTAGCCGCCGGTGAGGGCTTTGCCGAGGCAGAGAATATCCGGCGCAATCCCGCTGTGTTCGCAGGCAAAAAGCTGGCCGCTGCGGCCAAAGCCGGTGGCGATTTCGTCCGCAATCAACAGCACGCCGTGCTGGTCGCACAGCGCGCGCAATTCGCGCAGCCACTGCGGGTGATAAAACCACATGCCGCCCGCGCCCTGCACGATGGGTTCGACAATCACGGCGGCAATTTCTGAGGCGTGCGCAGCCAGCAGGGCGGCCAGATCGGCGATGTCGGCCGGGTTCCACGCGCCGTCAAAGCGGATGCCGGGGCGCGGCGCAAACAGCTGCTGGCTGAGGCTGCCGGTAAACAGCGAATGCATGCCGGTGATCGGATCGCATACCGCCATCGCGCCGAAGGTGTCGCCGTGATAGCCGCCGCGCACCGTGAGCAGTCGTTGCCGCCCGGCTTGGCCTCGCGCCTGCTGATACTGCAGGGCCATCTTGATCGCCACTTCGACTGAGACCGAGCCTGAGTCCGCAAAAAATACCGATTCAAGCCCCGCCGGCGTTAATTCGACCAGCCGTTGCGCGAGGCGTACCGCGGGTTCGTGGGTGAGCCCGCCGAACATCACATGCGACAGCTGCTCGATTTGCTCGTGCAGGGCGGCGTTGATGCTGGGTTCGCTGTAGCCATGAATGACCGACCACCAGGACGACATGCCGTCGATCAGTTCGCGGCCGTCGGTCAGCGTGAGGCGCACGCCACGCGCGCTTTTGACCGGAAAGACCGGCGGTGGATTGATGAACGTGCTGTAGGGATGAAACACATGCGCGCGGTCGAGCGCGAGCATCTCGCTGGTATTCATGCGGGCGGGCGCCTAGTCGCGAGCGACCCGCCAGCGCAGGCCGCCCGGCGGTTCAAACTGGCGCACCGGACCCTGCGGCGTGGGCCAGTTTTCCTCGGTGTCGAGCGCCTCAACCCGCGCCAGCGAAATAAGTTCGTTGTTCACCGACAGTCCGTAAAACGCGGGGCCGAACAGCGAGGCAAAGCCTTCGAGCCGCGCCAGCGCACCTTCTTCGTCGAACACTTGGGCATAACAGGCGAGCGCGGTGGGCGCGTTGAACACCCCGGCGCAGCCGCATTCGTGCTCTTTGAGATGCCGCAGATGCGGCGCCGAGTCGGTGCCGAGAAAAAAGCGGGGTTTGCCCGAGGTGGCGGCCGCACGCAAGGCCAGGCGATGCACTTCGCGCTTGGCGACCGGCAGGCAGTACATATGCGGGCGGATGCCGCGCTCGAACATCGCGTTGCGATTAATCATCAGGTGATGCGGCGTGATGGTGGCCGCAATCGGCCCGCTCGCGGCCTCAACAAACTGCACGCCTTCGCGGGTCGTGATGTGCTCAAAGACAATTTTCAGCGCCGGAAAGTCGGCGCGCAGCGGCGCGAGATGGCGTTCGATGAAGACCGCTTCGCGGTCGAAGATATCAATCGCGCTGTCGACCACTTCGCCGTGAATCAGCAACGGCATGCCGATGCGCTGCATGCGTTCCAGTACCGGATAAATGCGCTTGAGTTGCGACACGCCGGCGTCGGAATTGGTGGTCGCGCCGGCGGGATAAAACTTGGCGGCGGTGAAAATGCCGGCGGCATGGCCGGCAGCCAGATCGTCCGGATCGACGGCTTCCGTGAGATAGCAGGTCATCAGGGGCGTGAAGTCCATGCCTGACGGAAGCGCCGCCAAAATCCGATCACGGTAGGCCGCACCGGCGGCGGCCGTGGTGATCGGCGGCTTAAGGTTCGGCATGACGATGGCCCGTGCAAAATCTCGGGCGGTGGCGGACAGCACGGCGCCGAGCATGGCGTCGTCGCGCAGGTGAACATGCCAGTCGTCGGGACGACGCAGCGAGAGGGTTTCGATAGCCATGACCGAACTCTAGCACGGCCCCGCGCGACCCGGCAGACGCTCCCGGCTAGAATGCGCCAACCCCCAATGGAGAGCACATTCCGATGTTAGGTCTGATGATGGATATGCCGTTGACGCTCACGATGATCATGCGGCACGGCGAGCGTTCCCACGCGCAGCAGGAGATTGTCTCGGTCACGGCCGACAGCCCGCGTCACCGCTACACCTATGCGGAGTGCTTCCGCCGCGCCCGGCAGCTGGCCAATGTGCTCAGGAGTCTCGGCGCCAGTGCCGATGCCCGCATCGGCACGCTGGGCTGGAACGACTATCGGCATATGGAGCTGTATTACGCGATTTCCTGCAGCGGTCGTGTGTGCCACACCATTAATCCGCGTCTGTTCGACGCCCAGATTGAATACATCGTCAATCACGCCGAAGACGAATTCCTGTTCGTTGACGTCTCGTTTGTGATCAAGCTGGAAGCCATCGCGCCGAACTGTCCCGGTGTGCGCGGCTACGTGGTGATGACCGACGCGGCCCATATGCCGGCCACCACTTTGCCTAACGTCCATTGCTACGAAACCCTGCTGGCCAGCGCCGCCGACACTTACGATTGGCCCGACCTCGAGGAGGGCACCGCGGGCGGGCTGTGCTACACCTCGGGGACCACCGGGAATCCCAAAGGCGTGCTCTACAACCACCGCGCGGCGGTGATGATGGCTTACGCGGCGGCCTTGCCGGATGCCGCGAATCTCTCCGCCATGGACGGCATCTTGCCCATCGTGCCGATGTTCCATGTCAACGCCTGGGGCCTGCCGTTTGCCGGCGTGCTGGTGGGCGCCAAGATGGTGTTCCCGGGCCCGCGGCTGAGCGCACCCGACATCCTCGCCGACCTCATCACCGAAGAAGGCGTCACCATTTCCGCCGGCGTGCCGACGGTCTGTCTGCCTTTGCTGGATTACGCCGCGCAGACCGGGCGTTCGTTGGCGCCACTCGCCCGTTTCATCATCGGGGGCTCGGCCTGCCCGCTGTCGATGATCGAAGCCTTCCGCGACCGCCACGGCGTAAAAGTGCTGCATGCCTGGGGCATGACGGAAATGAGCCCGCTGGGGACGGTGAACGCCGATACGCCGCGCGCCGCCGTGCTCACCGACAGCGCCCGCAACGAGCAGTTGCTGAGTCAGGGCCGGCCGCTGCCGGGCGTCGAACTCAAAATCACCGACGACGACAACCGCGAGTTGCCGTGGGACGGCCAGACGGTGGGCGCTCTGAAGGTGCGTGGCCTGTGGGTCTGCCGTGATTACTACCGGCTCGACGGCACCGGCGACGCGCATCAGGCCGACGGCTGGTTCGTCACCGGTGATATTTGCAGCATCGACCCCAGCGGCTTCGTGCGGATCACCGACCGCGCCAAGGACGTCATCAAATCGGGCGGCGAGTGGATTAGTTCAATCGATCTCGAGAACGCCGCGATGGGCCATCCCGACGTGGCGGAAGCGGCGGTGATTGGCGTGCCGCATCCGAGATGGCAGGAGCGGCCGCTGCTGGTGGTGGTCAAAAAAGCGGGCGTGAGCGTTGAAGGCAAAGCGATCATCCAATGGCTGGGCGAGCGCGTGGCCAAGTGGTGGCTGCCAGACGATGTGGTGTTCGTGGATGAACTGCCGCACACCGCTACCGGCAAGCTGAGCAAGCTCGAACTGCGCAAACGTCTGGCGGACTATCAGCTGCCAGACGTTGCGGGCTAAAGCGCGCGAGATCCGGGTTGCGCGGCCTGTTGCCGCGCCGGCCTGAATCGTTCTGGCCTAGACCGTTCCGGCAGCGATCAGCGCTTCCACTTCGCTCGCCGCGAAGCCCCAGGCACTGAGGGCTTCGCGGTTGTTCTCGCCGGCTTCCGGCGGCCGACCGCGCACTTCGCTCACGGTGCGACTAAAGCGCGGCGTGGGCGCCGGCTGGATCACGCCATCGATCTCGATAAACGCTTTCCGGGCCGTGTTATGCGGGTGTCTGGGCGCTTCGTCGAAGTCCAGCATCGGCGCGAAGCAGACGTCGGTGCCTTCCAGCAGTTCGCACCACTGGTCGCGCGTGCGCGTTTTGAAAATGGCCTCGAAGCGGGCTTTGAATTCTGGCCAGCGGGCGTCGTTCATCTGCTCCTGACGGAGGTCCTCGTCGTGGAGATCCAGCAGGTCCAGCAGCAGGGCATAGAACTGCGGTTCGGCGGGGGCGAGGGTGATGAACTTGCCGTCGCTGCATTCGTAGACATCGTAAAAATGCGCGCCGCCATCAATGCGGTTGTGGCCCTTGGGCTGCCAGGCGCCCTGCGCGTGCATGCCGTACATCATCGCGGCTAACAGGCCCGAACCTTCGCTCATCGCGGAATCGATCACCTGCCCCTTCCCAGAGCCCCGCGCCTCATACAGCGCGGCGGTGATGCCAATCGCCAGCATGCAGGCGCCGCCGCCGTAATCGCCGACGAAGTTGATCGGCGGCACGGGTTTCTCGTTGGGACGTCCGATGATGTGAAGAGCGCCTGAAAGAGCGATGTAGTTGAGATCATGTCCCGCCGCCATTGCCAACGGCCCGTCCTGTCCAAAGCCGGTCATGCGACCAAACACCAGTTTGGGATTGCGGGCCAGACAAACCTCTGGGCCAAGGCCGAGTTTTTCCATCACGCCCGGCCGGAAGGGATCGATCAGCGCATCAGCGCGCTCGATCAGGCGCAGCGCCGTGTCGATGCCGGCCGCCGTCTTGAGGTCCACCGTGACCGACTGCTTGCCACGATTGAGCACGCCAAAGCGGCCCGGATTGTAGGAATCCCACTTCTGTCCGGCGTAGTGTTTGACCGGATTCTTGCGGTCGATGCGCAGCACCTCGGCGCCAAGGTCGGCCAGCATCATGCCGCACAGCGGGCCCGGGCCGATGCCCGCGAATTCAACGATTTTTACGCCTTGCAATGGTCCCATGGGGTAATTCCTTTCGGTCTCGGTGAGGCTGTGACTCTGATAGTGATTAGACGTCCGACGTCGGGTTTAACAACAGGGCAAGATGCGCGCGGACGGCGTCGGGGATGGCCTGCGGTTGCTGACTTTCACGTTCCACGAAAACGTCCACAAAATGTCCTGTCGCGTAAATTTCGTTGTCGCCGGCGCGAAACAGCCCCATCTCATAGCGCACGCTGCTATTGCCCAAACGGGCGACCCGGAGCCCGGCATCAATGACATCCGGAAACGTAAATCCGCGATGAAAGCGGCAACTGTTTTCCACCGTGAACGGCACCACCGGCCCATCGAGCAGATCAAAGCCACCGCTGACCGTGAGGTAATGCATGATGACCGAGTCAAAAAAGGCGTAATACCGTGCGTTGTTGAGATGCCGGTACGGGTCCATATCGTTCCAGCGCAGGGGAATCGACAGGAAATAACCGAAATCTGCGCGGCTTTCGGCGAGGGTGGGCTTGGTGCTGGACATCAGGCTGCTCGGGTGTGGCGGGGTGGCCGCTTATAGCACGACCGACAGGGCTTGTAGCCAGATGATGCGATGCGGAAAAATCCCCCGCACCGCTTGATGCCAGCCTTGGCGCTTCTTTGTATCATCGGCCGGGAATCACGGTGCGGATCTCAAAAGTCCGCGTTCAGACGGGTAGCCGCCACCGCAGCGCCCGCCCCAAGTCGACGACAGAGGTCGAGGGTGTATGTCCGGACAACGTCAGATGAACGCTGAAATGCCAGTGTCGCTGCTAACCACCATTCCCAATGGCACGATCCGGGAAGTCGATGGCAGGCGCTGTATCTGGTTCGACGGCTACTGGATCAGGCATTACGACGTCCCGCAAAACGAAGACGTCGCCCGCCGCGAACTCATCGACCAACTCACGAAGCGCGTTTTTCATCACACCGAGTCCGGCATCAATACGCCGGGCTACAAGCTCAAAGACGCCCGCGAAGCCTTTGAGCGCCAAACCGAGCCCCAACGCCGGCGCGTCAACGCCGCCATGCTGGCCGGCGCCTTACTCAACCGCGGTTCAGACATCTTCAATATTCTGTTCGAACTCCGTCAGCGCGGAATCGAAATCCACTACGACAACGAACTCCTGCGCGAATGCGAATCCTGCTTTCTGGAAGCGTTTGATCTCGGCAAGCAAGTGCTGCATTACAGCGGCGAGGAAGGTCTGGATGAACTCTGGGGCGAGCCGCTGAAGGCTTTTTACATGCCCATCGCTGACTTCTACGAGAGCCGCTACATCAAGATTGCGCTGACCATGGGCGCGATTGACCAGATCGCCGACAAACTCATCGCGAGCTTTGCGCCCTTGGCGCAGTTCCGCGGGATCCGCGAGCGCATTGTGGCCTACACCCGCGCGGCCAAGCTCGAAAGTGAAACCATGAAAACCGACCGCGCCATCTTCGATGTATGGCCCGAGTTCGTGGCCACCGGGGATGAGCTCTACCACTTCGAACCGCTCAACACCGGCGATCCGCTTGATGAAGCCTGCGGCGTCGAGGGGCTCGACATCATTCGCGAAGGCAAAAAAATTGTGGAATGGGTGGCTTTTGCCCGCGTCCCCATGCCGAAGACCACCGAAAACTTCCTGAATCGTTGCGACGATTACGCGGCCCACGCCTGCGGCCGTCGCGAGTGATCGCCAGCGCGCTCGCGCGGCTGCGCGAGAGTCTGGGCGAGGACGCGGTCCTCACTGCAGACAGCGCCCTTGAACGCTACCTGATTGACGAACGACGCCTCTATCACGGGCGCGCCGCCGCTGTCTTGCGACCACGCACGACCGAGGAGGTGGCGCTGGCCGTACGCGTCTGCGCGGAAGCGCGCATTGCGATGGTGCCCCAGGGCGGCAACACCGGTTACTGCGGCGGGGCGACGCCGGATGAATCAGGGCGCGAGGTAGTGATCTCGCTGGAACGTCTCCGCCAAATCCGTGCGCTGGACGCCCAGGGCTTCACGCTCACGGCCGAAGCGGGCGTCACGCTCGCGGAACTCCAGACCGCGGCGGCGGCCGGGCGGCGTTTGTTTCCGCTGAGTATGGGATCTGAAGGCAGCTGCCAGCTGGGCGGCGTGTTATCGACCAATGCCGGCGGTTTGGCGGTTCTGCGCTACGGCACCGCCCGCGAACTCGTGCTGGGACTGGAAGTGGTCTTGCCGGATGGTCAGATCTGGGACGGCCTGAGCGCGCTGCGCAAGGACAACACCGGCTACGACCTCAAGCAGTGGTTTCTGGGCGCTGAGGGCACACTGGGCGTCATCACCGCTGCGGTGCTGAAGCTTTTTCCCCAGCCGGGAACCCGCGAGACGGCATGGGTGGGCGTGAGCGGTCTCGCCGCCGCCTGCGAGTTGCTGTCACGTTTGCGTGAAGCGCTGGGGGACGCGGTGACTTCCTTTGAATTTTTATCTGCGGCGTCGCTGGCGCTCGTGCTGGCGCGAGACTCCAACGCCGCCCCGCCATTCGCAGGGGCGCCGGGTTTCGTGCTGCTGGAGGTCAGCGGCAGCGCGCACGAAACGCTGCGCGACGCCCTCACGCAGGCGCTGCTGAATGCGGTGGAAGCGGGGCTGATTGGCGAAGTCGCCATTGCGCAGAGCGAGACCCAGCGGCGCGCCTTCTGGCGACTCCGCGAAGGCATTCCGCTGGCGGAAAAAGCCTTGGGCGGTTCGATCAAACACGATGTCTCGGTGCCGATTTCAGCCTTGGCGACGCTGGCCGAGCGCGCCAGCGATGGAATCTTTGCGCATTGGCCGACGGCGCGCCTGTCGGTCTACGGCCACATCGGTGACGGCAATCTGCATTACAACGTGCTTGCGCCAGAAGATTGCCCTGCCGAGGCGTTCAAGGCGCAACACGCGGACGCCATTTCTGCGCTGGTGCACGGCGCGGCGAGTGCGCTTGCCGGCAGTTTCAGCGCCGAACACGGCGTGGGCAAACTCAAACGCGAGCTCCTGCATCAGACCGAAAGTCCGCTTGCCATCGACCTCATGCAGCGGATCAAGCATGCGCTGGATCCGGCGGGTTTGATGAATCCCGGCAAGCTGGTGGGTTGAGGTCGGTCATCGCCGTCGTGAGCACGCCGGTCCAATTTGATTTCGTCGTGATTGGCGCTGGCATCATTGGGCTCGCCACCGCGCTCACGCTCCAGCAGCGCGTCCCCGGCGCGCGGGTGTTGGTGCTGGAGAAAGAGGCCGGCGTCGCCGCCCATCAGACCGGGCACAACAGCGGTGTGATTCATGCCGGGGTTTATTACGAGCCCGGCAGTCTCAAAGCGCGTTGGTGTCGTGCTGGATTGCGGGCAACGATCGACTTTTGCCGCGCGCATGACGTGGCCTTTGAGCAATGCGGGAAGCTGATTGTGGCGGTCACCGCAGATGAAACACCGCGGCTGCGGGCGCTCGCCGAGCGCGCCACGCAGAACGGCGCGCCGTGCCAGTGGCTTGAAGGTCGGGCAGTGCAGGCGCTGGAGCCGGCGATTGCGGGCGTGGCCGCGCTCAGAGTGGAAGAGACGGGCATCGTCGACTATCCGGGGATGTGCGCCGCGATGGCGAACCGCATTCGCGCGGCCGGTGGCGAACTCCGCTTCAACACGCCAGTGATCCGTATCGAAGAACGCGCTGATGCCGTCAACGTGATCACCGCTGGCGGCAGCGCGCGCGCGGCGCAGTTGGTGGTGTGTGCGGGGCTGCAGGCCGACCGCATGCTGCGCCTGAACGGACTGACGCCAGACTTCGCGATCGTGCCGTTTCGCGGCGATTACTATCGCCTCGCGGCGCGCCATAACGCACTCGTGCGGCATCTGATTTATCCCGTGCCGGATCCGTCGCTGCCGTTTCTCGGCATTCATCTCACCCGCATGATTGATGGCAGCGTGACGCTGGGGCCGAGTGCGATGCTGGCATTCGCGCGCGAGGACTACCGCAAGACGGGCTTCGACCTGCACGACGCACTGGCGCTGGTCGGCAATCCCGGCGTATGGCGTTTGCTGTTTCGATATCGCGCGGCAGGTTTCAGGGAACTGGGCTGTGCGCTCAGTCCGCGCCGTTATCTTGAAGCCGCGCAACGCTATGCGCCCGGCCTCGAACTTGATGATTTACAGCCTTATCCGGCGGGGATTCGCGCCCAGGCGGTGTCGCCGCAGGGCGCGCTGATTCACGATTTTTTGCTCAAACAAACTGCTCGCTCTTTGCACGTCTGCAACGCGCCGTCGCCGGCCGCCACTGCGGCCCTGCCGATTGCGGCCGAGATTGTTTCCAGACTGCTCGCCGCCCGCGGCTAGTGCGCGAACGCGGGGGCCGTTAGACTTCCGTTGATAACCGATCTTTTTTTGCGAGGAACGAGAACATGCAAGACAGCGTAGTAGTGGTCGGGCTCGCCCGTACCCCGATGGGTGGAATGCAGGGGGATCTGGCCAACGTCGCCGCCCCGGTGCTGGGTTCCGTGGCGATCAAGGCTGCGCTGGAACGCGCCAGCGTGGCGCCGGAACTGGTGGAAGAAGTGATTATGGGCTGCGTGTTGCCCGCCGGTTTGGGCCAAGCCCCCGCGCGTCAGGCCTCGATGGGCGCCGGCATTCCGACCAGCGTTGGCTGCACCACCATCAACAAAATGTGCGGTTCTGGCATGAAGGCCGTAATGCAGGCGCACGACGCCCTGGTCGCCGGCTCCGCCGGTATCGTGGTGGCCGGCGGCATGGAGAACATGACCAGCGCCCCCTATCTGCTGCCCAAAATGCGCGGCGGGATGCGTTTAGGCCACGGCGAAGTGCTCGACCACATGTTCTTCGACGGCCTGGAAGACGCCTTCCAGCGCGGTCGCCTGATGGGTACCTTCGCCGAAGATTGCGCGCGCAAGTACGCCTTCACCCGCGAAGCCCAGGACAACTACGCGATTGAATCGCTCATGCGCGCGCAGAAGGCGATCACCGGCGGCCACTTCAAGGCCGAAATCGCGCCGGTCGCCATTCCGGGCAGCAAAGACGGCAAGGTGATTGATACCGACGAGCAGCCGCTCAAGGCCAAGCTCGACAAAATCCCGACGCTGCGTCCGGCCTTCGCCAAAGACGGCTCCGTCACGGCGGCCAACTCCAGTTCTATTTCCGACGGTGCGGCCGCGCTGGTGCTGACCACCGGCTCGCGCGCGACTGAAATGGGTCTGGCCCCGCTGGCACGCATTCTCGCCCACTCCACGCATGCGCAAGAGCCGGGCTGGTTCACCACCGCGCCGGTGTCTGCGATCGACAAGCTGCTGAAGAAGGTTGGCTGGACGGTGGACGATGTGGATCTCTTCGAAGTGAACGAAGCCTTTGCGGTGGTAGCGATGGCCGCGATGCACGACCTCAAGATCCCGCATGAAAAGCTCAACATCCGCGGCGGCGCCTGCGCGCTGGGTCATCCGGTCGGCGCTTCCGGCGCGCGCATCATCGTGACCCTGGTTCACGCGCTGCGCGATCTGGGTCTGAAGCGCGGTGTTGCCAGCCTGTGCATCGGCGGCGGTGAAGCCACCGCCGTGGCGCTGGAACTGCTGTAAGTCGAAAGGCGCCGGCGCCTCCTCAGGCGTTGGTGCTGGGGCGCGCTGCCATCGCGGCGCGCCAGCGCGCAATGTTTTGCTGATGAGCCGCCGGCTGGACCTCTACCCAGCCGGCGAACTCCACCACCACAAAAGCGGTGATGTCGGCCACGCTAAAGAACTCGCCGGCCAGCCAGGTCTTACCTGCAAGCCCGGCTTCCAAATCCTCAAGAAAACCCGCCGCACGCGCTTTGCCGCGTTCCACCAAGGCCGGAATTTGTGCGTAATTGCGCGGGCCGGGCAGGGCGCGATCCTTGAATCGTTCAACCGAGTTGCGCAGCGCTTCCGCCACCGCCATGAAGCCTTCCAACTCAGCGCGCCGGCTCCACATTTCCACCATGGCCTGCTCCTTCGGCGTGCTGCCGAATAAGGGCCGTGTGGGATGCAGGGCTTCCAGATACCGGCAAATGGCCATGGTCTCGGTGATGAGTGTGCCGTCGTCGAGTGCGAGGGCCGGCACAATCATCGAGGGATTCTCATCTTTGAATTCGGCATGAAACTGCTCGCCCTGCCGCAGATTGATCTGCACGCTGGGCATTTGCAGGCCTTTTTCTGCGAGGTACATGCGCACGCGGCGCGGGTTGGGCGCGAGTTCAAAATCGAACAGTTTCATCGCAATCTCCTGAGTTGATGGGGCCTGCGGGCACGGTGCCCGCAACGTGGTCAGCGGCTATCATACGGACGCACTTGGCGCGCCGCTCCGGCTGGCGCAGAACACACATTTGGGGAGAGAGATTATGCAGGTACAGGGCAAGGTGGCGATCGTCACCGGTGGCGCCTCCGGACTCGGCCGGGCCACGGTTGAAGCACTCGTAAACGCCGGCGCGCGCGTGGCGATTTTCGATTTGAGCGATGAGCTTGGTAATGCGCTGGCCGCAGAACTCGGCGACGCCGCGATTTACTGCCACGTGAATGTGGCCGACGAGCAAAACGTGAAAGACGGCATCGCCGCCGCGATGAACGCGTTTGGCGCCATCCACATTTGCATCAACTGCGCCGGCATCGGTAGCGCCTCGAAGACGGTGAGCAAGGGAGAAGCCCATCCGCTCGAGCAGTTCCAGCGCATTATCAACGTCAATCTCATCGGCACCTTCAACGTGCTGCGTTTGGCGGCGGTGGAAATGACCAAGAACGCGCCGGAAGGTATGAGCGGTGAGCGCGGCGTTATCGTTAATACCGCGTCCATTGCGGCGTGGGACGGCCAGATGGGCCAGGCGGCCTATGGTGCGAGCAAGGCTGGCGTTGTGGGTCTGTCGCTGCCGGTGGCGCGCGATTTGGCGCGCGATGGTATTCGCTGCAATTGCATCGCGCCCGGCCTGTTTGAAACTCCGATGATGCGCGGCCTGCCGGACAAGGTCCGTGAAGGCATTCAGATGCAGATTGAATATCCCAAGCGCTTTGGGCTGGCAGAGGAATACGCCAAGCTCGCGCTGGCGATGATCGACAATCCGTATCTCAACGGAGAATCGGTACGCCTCGACGCCGCCAGTCGCCTGCCACCGCGCTAGGACGAACGGGCGCCGAGTCATTCGACGCTGCGATTGTTCTGGTGGGCCGAATCACTCAGGGGCGCCTCCGTGCGAGGCGTCCGCTTAGCCGAGGCCCGGCGAGCACGTGCTCCATTACCACTTGTGAAGCTTCCTGATATGACAAGCGTTCCCTCGCCAGATCTTCGCCCTCGCTGCCAGTGGGTTAGCGCGCAGCGCCCGGACGATGTGCACTATCACGACACCGAGTGGGGTGTGCCGGTACATGACGACCGCGTGTTGTTCGAGTTTTTGGTGCTGGAATCAGCGCAGGCTGGTTTAAGTTGGTACACGGTGTTGAAGAAGCGCGCCGCCTATCGCGAAGCCTTTGCGCAATTTGACCCGGTGGCCGTCGCGGCCTTCGGGGCGGCAGAGGTCGATGGTCTGATGGCGAACGCAGGGCTCATTCGTCATCGCGGTAAATTTGAAGCGGCGATAGTCAACGCGCGCTGTTTTCTACAAATACAGCACGAATTCGGCAGTTTTGATGCGTACCTGTGGCGCTACGTCGACGGCGTGCCGCTCGTGGCGGTACGCCGTGAGCACCGCGAGATTCCGGTAACCAGCCCGCAATCTGATGCGCTGGCCAAAGACCTTAAGCGGCGCGGGGTGAAATTTTTTGGCCCGACCATCGCCTACGCTTACCTGCAGGCGACGGGGCTGGTGAACGACCATTTGGACGGTTGCTTCAGGCGCGCTGAAATCCTTACCGCCTAGCGCCGCTCACGCGCTAGGCGGCGAGTTGCCAGTGGCCTTCCGCCGTCACGCGCGCCAAGCCTTCTTCTGACAGCTTTTCAAGTCCCGCGAGCAGTGAACGCATCGCCGCGCCGCGCACGGCCGGTGCCACGTCGCCATAGGCCACCGGCAACAGCGCTTCCAGTGATTGCGGTTCAGCGCTCAGGGCCTCACGGACTTTCTGCTCGCGGGCGCGTCGATGCGCGAGGAAGTGCTTGATAAGCACCGGGCCTTCGCGGTGCGCCGGACCATGCGCCGGATACAGCGTGGTCATCGGGCGCGCTAGCAGGCGTTCCAGTTCCCGCAGATAGGTCGCCATGTGGCCTTCCGGCGGGTCGATGATGATGGTGGAGATGGTCGACAACATATCGCCCACAATTGCCGCCTGATAGCGGTTTTCGATGAAGCACAAATGGTCACGCGCGTGGCCGGGCGTGTGCATCACATCCAGTCGCCAGCCCGGCGTGCCGTCGGGCGCGGTGCCCAGTTCAATCACGTCGCCCTCGTTGAGCGCAGTGCCCCGCACGTAGTCCGGGTCTGGAAGTTGTGGGTAGGTGAGTTCATGCGCATGCACCGGCGCCTGAAAGTGTCGACTCAGCGCCGCCACGGCGCCGGTGTGATCGCGATGATGATGAGTCAACAGAATGCCTTTTACCTGGGCACCGTCGCGGCACAGCGCTTCCAGCTTGGCGATGAGACGTTGCTGGTGCTCGGCGTGGATAGCCGCAGGGTCAACCACGTAAAGCTCGCTGGTGCCCACGATGTAGCAGTTGGTGGTAGTGGCGGGTGGCAAGGTTGGTGTGGGCACCGGTGCGGTAAAGATGCCGGGTGAGAAACGCGCCGGATGAAATTCTCCGCGGTCGAATGCGTCGGCCGCCGCCTGGGCCGGTTCAACAAAATTGTCCGCCCCGTGTTCTGCCAGGAATTCGAGCAGCAGCAGGGTAGGGGGCGCGATGGGCAGTTCGCCCCGTCGCCAGCGCGCCACGGCCTCTGCCGGCGTGAGATAACACCAGTTCACCAATTCGCGTGCATCGAGCGTGGGTTCGGTCGCGTTTGCGACATGAATCCGGATGAAATCGGTGGCGAAGCGAATCGGAGAGTGCGCCGGTGTCGTGATTCGACAGACCACCGTGGATTGCCCGCTTGCGGCCACCTTGCCGATAGCTGATTGCCATTGCGTAGTTGCCGCACCGCCTTCCGGCAGCGCGGCCAGAAGCTGTTGGGCCTCATCGAGGTTTAGGCCCAGCGCATCCGGCAGTAGCGCGGTCTCTTCAATTAGCTCACGAACGCCGCAGCTCAGGCTCGCCAGTTGCTCGCCAATCTGGTCGCAGGCTTCAAAGGCACCGCCCGGAAACGCCCAATAGCCGCCAAAAAAGCGCAGGGTGGCAGAGCGCTCAACCAGCAGGATGCGCAGGTTTTCAGCGTCGCCGGTGGTGACCAGCACGGCGGTAGCAAGACGGGGTTCGTTGGACATCGGGCTCATCTCCAATCGCAATTTGTAGTGGGCTGAAAACGATTGCGGCGCCCGGAGGCGCCGCAATCATGGTCGTCAGGCGGAAACGCTTACTTGATGGTAACGCGTGACCAGTTGCCGTCCTTGTACTGAATGACCGTCTGGCGACCGCCCATCATCAGGGTGGAGCCATCCGGCATGGCAACCGGCGTCTTCAACCAGGACAGCAGCTCGAGCTTCGAGCGGTCGGCCAGCGTCCACTTGTCGTTCTGGTACACGCCGATCATGCCCACCGCGCCCGCAATCGCCGGCGTGCCGTCCGCCAGCAGGGTGACGCCGAACAGGCCTTCCGCACTCGGGACCGGCAGGCGAGTCCAGGTGCTGCCCGCATCGGTGCTTCGGTGCACGGCACCGGCTGCGCCCACCAACATCATGGTGTTGCCCTGCTGGGTACCCGTAATCCAGTACGGCGGTTCCGGCTCCTTCGCGGTCAGCACGGCGTCGCGGCGAACCCAGGTCTTACCGCCATCCAGGCTTTGCACAATCATGCCGAACTCGCCGGCAAGGGTGACGCTTTCACCTTCGAACATGACCACGTTCCAGGACACGTCGCCCAGCTTGAAAGCCGGGCCCGGCTTGAACTTGAAGGAGATGGCCGGCGCCGGTTCAGCGTCCAGGTCATTGGCGACCTGGATGAACCCTTCATCCGGGTAGAGCGTGTAGTCGGTGTCCACCACAACCGGCTTTCCACCCTTGTTTGCGGTGAGTTTCACGCTTTCAGCAATCAGGTTGCTCACCCCGAAGTACCAGTCGCTCGCATTGGTGGCGGGCAACTTAATTTCGGGCTGGTCGATTTCTTCAATGGTGACGATGTCCCATTTCTTGCCGTCATCGCTCTTGGCCAGCATGCCGCGGGCACCAACCGCCCAAGCCTTGCCGCCGGAAATGGCGATGTCCAGCACCGGCTCATCGAACTCGGTAATCTTCGCCAGTTCGGTGAGCTTGCTCCCGTCGAACGAGTAAATCTTGCCGATGGAGGTACCGAGCAGCACTTCGCTGTCGCTCAGGCGCTCGACGGTAGTGAAGTCAATCTTTTCGTCGGAGGCAAATTTCTTCAGCGTGCCTTCGCCGGCTGCCGAAATTTCCAGAGAGCCCAGCAGGCCGTGAAGACCAGCGACCAGCACGCCCTTCTGGGCGGGCAGGTAGGTGGCGGTAATGAAGTCGATGACCAGCGGGGTGCGGTTATCTTCCATTTCATCCACGCCGGCATAGGTGGTGGTGCTGGCCGCGAGCAGTAGCGCGGACAGCAGGGTTTTCAACGTTGAACGGTTGGCGCAATTCAGCATCATGCGAGCCTTCACGGTTTTTTTGATCATTTAATGCCTGTAGAAGCCGTGCGGATCGCGACGGACTCCCCCCTCGTATCGGCTCGTACCATAGCAACAAGCCTTTAGTGCCGACAAGACAGTCGGCATCGGAAATCTCAGCCCGCGGGATTCAGTGCGGCGTAGCGCCCACGGTAATACAACAACGGCGCAGCTTCCGCATTGTCAGAAGGCGTTAAACCCTCTACTTTTCCC